>WRLX01000035.1 GCA_009777415.1 Oscillospiraceae bacterium | reverse complement strand
TGTCACATTTTTTTTAAAAAATTTTTTATTCTGCAAAATTACTCAAAATTGTGCGAAATCGTTCAAAATTTTGAGGACTTTCTCTAAAAGCAAGTTATAATCGTTCTTAAACTCGCCGTCAATGAACAACCAATTGATACGCGAATCTTTTCGAAACCACGTCAATTGTCTCTTTGCATAGTTGCGGCTCTTCATTTTCAAGTTCGCCGCACAAGTCTCAAGGCTCTCCTCCTCTTTAATGAAAGGCAAAAGCTCCTTATGTCCGATTGCCTGAGCAGAAGTCGCATTGGTTTCAAGCAACGCTGCATTTCTTCGTGCCTCCTCTTCTAAGCCATTGGTGAGCATTGCATCAACGCGCAGGTTTATCCTGTCATAAAGCAAGTTTCTGTCTGTAAAATCAATGCCGAGCATACACGCCTCATATAATGAACAACCTGCCCTGCTCTGCTCTATTCTCTCGGCGGACTTCCTGCCGCTTCTCTCGTACACCTCCAAAGCGCGAATCACCCTTTTAACATTGTTTTCGTGCAATTGTGAAGCGGCATCGGGGTCAATTTCACGCAACTTCCCTAATAAAAAAGCATTCCCGCGCTGTTTGGCGAGGTTGTACATTTTTGCGCGAAAGTCATAATCAACACCGATGTCGTCAAAAACGATATTGTCAACTAAAGACGAAATGTAAAGCCCCGTTCCTCCCACTACTATCGGCAAAACCGCCCGCTTTTCCAACTCGGCAATTTTCTCTCGCGCCAATATAAGCCATTCAGCGACTGAAAAAGCTTTTTCCGGCTCTATAATCCCGAAAAGGTGATGAGCAACCCCCATTCTTTCGGATTCGAGGGGAGTCGCGTTGGCAATATCCATTCCGCGGTAAATCTGCATAGAATCGGCGTTTATGACTTCGCCACCGTGTTTTAGCGCAATGTCAACCGCAAGGCGGGACTTGCCTGTAGCCGTAGGACCGCACACAACAACTATTTTCGTTTTATTTGGCTTCACATTTTTACCCATGCCCTTTCTGCGAAACTATTGTCGGTCAGTTTGAAAAACTATATTCTCTTGAATTTCTTTTCCAATTCGCGCTTTGTAATCCTAACCGTAATCGGTCTCCCATGCGGGCAATAGCGCAACCCGGTATCTTCCAAAACTTTGCGTGCCAGTTGCTCAATGTCATAAGAAACCGACTTATCGCCCGCTTTAATTGCGGAACGGCAGGCGATTCTGTGTAAAATTTCATCGACAATTCCGAGTTCCTTTAAATGGAGTGTTCCACATGAGTTGAGCGAATTTGCAATCGACAACAAAACCTCTTCCATATGAACACCCTCTGCAATCGTCGGCATTGCGATTATTCTTACCAAACCGGGTACTTCGGAATCGAACTCAAGCCGCACCCCCACTTGCTCCAGCTCGTTCTCCGCCTCAAGTAACGCACTGTAAGAGTCCCCCTCAAGCTGCACTTCGGCGGGTTCAATCAGCAGTTGCGAATGGGTTCGCAATTGGCTTTTCAACCTGTCAAAACGAATCCGTTCATCGGCTGCGTGTTTGTCGATTAAAACTAATTCTTCCCCCTGCTCGCATATTATATAAGTCGAAAACAATTCACCCATCACCCTAAATCGCGAATGTTCATATTCGCGCTCGATAAGAACGCTTTGATTTACAGCTCTGTCTTTTTTTATAAACGCCTCCGGCTTAATGTATCTGAATTCGATAACAGGTGCGGGCATGGGTTCGGCAACAGGGGTAACAACTGCATAATCGGCTTTGACTGAACTGAATCCAACTGTTTTTGGCGGCTCAATCGACTCATAACTCCCGCAGTTATCAAGCGTTGTCGGAGGAGTTGGCTGATTTAGAGCCGCAGTCTCAATTTCGACATAATCGGCATTCAGCAAAGCGTTTTTTACCGCAATATGTACCGCGCTGAAAACCGCTCTGTCATTGACAAAACGCACCTCGGTCTTAGCCGGGTGAACATTTGCATCAACATCGGCGGGATTCATAGCTATATTAAGCACACAAGCGGGGAATTTTCCTGTCATTATGCTGTTTCTATACGCCTCCTCCAATGCCGAGGCGCAAGTCAGTGACTTAATGTAGCGCGAATTTACATAAAAATTTTGGAATGCGCGGTTGTTCTTGCAGAAAAGCGGCATTGAAGTGTAACCGTTCACTAAAACACCATTTTGCGAACATTCCACAGGAGTCATACCGACTGCAAACTGCTTACCGTAAACGGCGTATATGGCAGAGTACAACTTACCGTCCCCCGGAGTTACCCGTACAAGCTTATTATCACGAATAAACCGAAATGCAATATGGGGATTAATCAATGCGGCTTTGTCGATTACAACGCCGACATAATTGCCCTCGCTGACATCTTTTTTAAGGAATTTAAGACGCGCAGGAGTATTAAAAAACAAGTCTCTTATAATAATAGTCGTCCCATCGGGGCAACCGGCTTTTTCATGCTCGGATGAGTATCCTGCCTCAATTTTATAGCTTGTCCCAAAATCCGTTCCGCACGTTTTAGTGAGCAGGCTCACCCGCGACACTGCCGAAACAGACGCAAGTGCTTCTCCTCTGAATCCGAGGGTTGCAATTGACGTCAAATCCCCTTTGGTGCTGACTTTACTTGTAGCATGGCGCAAAAACGCAGTAGGACACTCATCATGCGGGATTCCACAGCCGTCATCGGTAATCCGCAAAAAAGAAACACCACCGTTTTTTATTTCAACGGTGATTGACTTCGCACCCGCGTCTATAGAATTTTCAATTAACTCTTTGACTACCGAAGCCGGCTTTTCAATTACCTCGCCCGCCGCAATAAGCTCCGATACACTCTTATCAAGAACTTTTATCATATTAAAGACCATGCCTTCCCGACACCAACGAGTCGTGAAGATTCGCCGTGTCTAACAGCCTGCTCAAAGCGGAGCTCCGACCCGCTGTTTTTATTCAAACTATTTTACCCTTGCCCTTTCTGTTCCCTATTCCATTTCTGTCCTGCTTTGTTCATGTCTATGATTTTTTCGGAAAGATTTTCAACAACTTCCCGCCTTAATTGGTTTAACTGAGATGTTTTCAGCGTTAGCCCCGTTTCAATTTCACATTCAATGTTTCCCGCTTCAAAAACTGTCCCGCCTAACTTTGCCAATTGGGACTTAGCTAAATCGGAAGTAATGCTTCTTCTTACTGAATTTTCGGGGACTTCGCCCGTAACCGCAACCTTCACTTCGGTATTTGCCGCAACCGTCAACGCCGAACACTGTGTAGGCAAGTCCCGCTTAATTTGCAGGTGAAAGTCAACGCTATACCGCTTGTACGGGGTTTTAAGCCTTTTTTGTATGTTTTCCATTCCCAAAGCCTCGGCGGTTATCAATACGTCTTTTTTAGTGCGAACGCCGCCCATTCCCGAATAGTCGCCAATGTAATAACCATCGGTGAATCCATTGCGCGAAAACAAGTCGCAAAGAAGTGCCATATCGGGAATATCGCCGTTTAACGCCTTTTTGCAAGCGTCAACTGCGGCAAAGACATACTCCGGGCGTTTCATTCTCCCTTCAATTTTAATTGAAGCAACCCCCATTTCACGCAACTCGCCAATATGCTGAATAAGCGACAAATCCTTGAGCGACAGCGCGTGCTCACTATCATCGGATGAAAATTCCAGTCTGCATGGTTGGGCGCAGATTCCGCGGTTGCCGCTTCTTCGCTTTGAGGAATCCCCTGTACCCAAAATACCGCTCATGTAACACTGTCCGCTAACCGATACACAGTGTGCCCCGTGTACAAAGACTTCAACCTCAACCTCGCATTCGCGGCAAATTCGCGCAATTTCCTCTCTTGACAACTCACGGGCAAGCACTACCCGCGAAAAGCCCAATTCGCCTAACACTTTTACCCCCGAAACCGAAGTCACGCTCATTTGTGTAGACGCATGAATCGGAATATGCGGATTTATTTCGCGAATCGCCGCAACAACCCCCAAATCCTGTACTATTATTGCATCAACCGTTAATTCGTCACAATTACCGACTTTTCGTATATACTCATGCAAAAGCCTGAACTCATCGTCAAAAACAAGGGTGTTCATCGCAAGATAGAGTTTTACCCCGCAAAGTCTGCACTGTCTGACAGCCTCCGCCAGTTCTTCAAAGCTGAAGTTATCGGCATTTCCGCGTGCCGAAAACTGCTTGAGTCCAATATAGACTGCATTTGCACCCGCATTAACAGCGGCAGTAAACGACTCGGCATTTCCGCAAGGGGCGAGAATTTCAATTTTTTTACCCAAACTCATACCAAGGTCATTTGACCATCTTCCGAACATTCGGCAAGTTTCATCTTTAATGCCTCATTTTCCTGTTTCAGCGACTCGTTTTCCTCCTGCATCCGTACAATCTCCCGCTCTTTCGCTTTTGCAAAGTCGTCAAAAGTCTTTTCAAAATTATCAAGCATGGAAATCAGCCGCTGATTCTCGGCTTCCTTAGTTTCAGCAACCTCCTTAGCTTCGTCAATCGCGCTGTTCAAAACACCCATTGCATGAGTATCAATCTGCTTTTCGAACTCAACGAGCCTGTTCCTCAACTCATCGTTTTCTTTTTCTTTATTCGCAACAATCTGACCAAGCTCCTGCTCCGCGCTTGTATACGTGTCGGCAACTTGAGTCTCCCACATTTGCTCATACTCTTGAATTTTTGCACGCAAGTCGCTATTTTCCTGCTCTTTAACCACAGCAATTTGATACAATTCGCTTTCTGCCGAGTTCATATTCTCGATAAGTAATTGCTTATTTTTGACCTCGGTTTCCAAAAGCAGCTCTTTCATCCTTTGAGCCTCGGCTAAACTACTGTCGGACTCTTCCGACAAGTCAAAAGCGACAAGAGTAAGAACTTCCGTTTCCGCTCTCCCCTTCATAGAGTCGGAAAACTTAGCTATCCTTTCGTCAAGAGCGGCGGCAATCTGCGATATTCGCTCCGGTTTTTCATCTGTTCGCAGAGTATAATTCCTCCCGCGAATTGTGATTTGCACTGTATCCATAGTTTTACCCATGCCCTTTCTGCACTTACTGTGCTATAAAAATTCATTATCTGTCGCTTATTTCTATATCAACTTTGTATTCATCAATCACCCATGCAGACACGTTTGAACCCGCAATAGTGAATGTCACCCCAATTAGCCTTTCCCCTGCGGAAATATCGGTTATTCCCGCAAAAGTGATTGTCCCGGTAATATCGGCAACGGTCATTGAATGTATAATATTCGACGGCCCTACCACCCTTACGGGAATCATGCGGGTAATATGCTTCACGCTATACCCCGCCGGGACATTGATGTTATTAATATTGGAGGACGGGACTTCAAACATCCTCACACCGTAATCTTCAATATCGTCAAAAACGAGACGCGCCACATTGTTGCCCGATACATTTTCATACCCGCCAAGCATTGAAATCGGAATGGAGAGTCCCGCCTCTAAATTGCCGAATGTTATCTCGCTGAGCGAAACAGTCCCAATATCCCATGCGTCATAATTATCAATTGAAGCATCGGGGGAGGCAATGGTAAGCTCCTCCGGCTCAATTCGCATTCTCTCATGCAGGGAATCAAGGTCGAAATTGTCGGGTGCGTTAATACTGACCTTCAACGGCAAAGTCTTCCGCTTAAAAACGGGGACTGTCACGGTAAACGCCCTTTCCTCAATGGTAATGCCCTCGCCGATTATCTGCGGGCTTATCTGTACTCCTCTGCTGTCAAAGAAAATAGGTTCACCCTGTAATGTCGAGGTAGCTGAAAGCAACTCACCGCTTACCGCACTTACCCGAACACCGTGAATCGAATCAATGAGCGACTTTTCCCCGGAAATAAGGACCGACTCGGGGCTTACCGTAACTCTCGTGTAATCGATGGTCATTCCCTCAATTGCCTCAATATATTGCGCATCGGAATCGGTCCGCAAAGTCTTTTCCGCTATCTGTATAATCTTCACCGCTTTTGTAATCTCCCTGCCGGGAGTAAGAAATCCTGCGTTTTCCTCTTCACGCGCGCGGACTATTACTCTTACATCATAGTCACCCGCTTCTCTGACATCAGTGAAATCAAAAGCGGCATAAAAATCAGCTTCCCCAAGCGATGCAATCTCATACCGTTTTCCGCTCACCGTAACCTCAATCGTCTCGTTGAACGCCTCCGACAATTCGAGCTTGACATCCCGCATATAAGCGGTAAGCTCTGCCGAAACAGGCACATCAAAAGTAGAATCTACATTCGGAAAAAACTGAAAAGATATAGCGAGCCAAATTATGACAGACACTATAAAAGCGAATATTATTGTCTTCAGGTTTGTCAAAAAAGATTTTGCAAAGCTTGACAATGCATCTTTTATATCATAGGTTTTCATCGGTTAATCCCTCGCCGCCTTTATTTTCATTCTCAATGTGGTAATCTTCATCCGTTTCCTCAGACACAGGAGTTTTATACTTAGGCTTTTTCTTAGGAGAGGGAATAAGCGCGTCGGTAAGATAATCGTGCAGCTTTTGATAGTCGAATCCCCGCTCAAGTGTCCCACCCTTGGCGATTGAGATTGTCCCCGTCTCCTCCGACACAATAATGATTACAGCGTCGGAAACCTCGCTCATTCCGATTGCGGCGCGATGGCGCGAGCCTAAGTCTTTGGAAATGAATTCCTCTTGTTGAGGCTTGGGCAAAAAACAGCCTGCCGCCAAAATCATTCCATCGCGGACTATAACCGCCCCGTCATGCAACGGAGTGTGCGGGTGAAACAGATTCCCGAACAATTCCTCGGATGGGACTGCGTTAAGTATTGTCCCTGTATTAATCTGCTCCCCGAGCTTGGTATCCTTTTCAATTACGATAAGTGCGCCGATTGCCTTGTGCGAGAGTTTTTCGCATGAGGAGGCAATTTGGTCAATCCAACTGCTTGTTTTATAAGGCTCGCTCTCAAAATTAGTGGCAATTGACTTTACGAGACGAGCTCTGCCCATTTTTTCGAGAACCCGCCTTAATTCGGGCTGAAACATAACAATTACCGCCATAGCTCCCACGCTTATTATTGTCTCAGACAAAACACCTAAAACCTTAAACCGAAACTGCTGAAGCAACAGCAAGATAATAAATATAAACAGGATTCCCCTAATCGTCTGTATTGCCCTCGTTTCACGGACAAACCTTATGAGGATATACACAAGCCAAGTCAAAACGATAATTTCTATATAATCCACAAACGTCATCGTTCTGAAGACACTTACGGTATAATTAATTATGTCTTGTAAATAAATTATCGGATTTGTAAACAATATTACCGCTCCCTATCTTTTATATCTTCAAGTCTACATACTGTGCCTGCATCTCTAAAATCAAAGTTATGATTCGCGCCGACGGTCTTTCAAAATAAGAGTTGTTCAGGAAAATTATACGCCCCTCCAAAACTGCATCAAGTTCGGAAAAGATTTCATCCTCCGACAAATCCTCCTCCGAGTATATATCGTTTAGGAGTATTACATCCGGCTGAATTACAAGAAGCTCTTTCTTGTTAAAAACATAACCCTCCCCCTCTTGCGCCACATTGTTTCCGAAACAGGAGAGTACTTCGCTTTCAAGAGTTCCTCCGGTTGCAACCAGCATATTCTCGGTTATATAGACAAAATCGCCCAAATTGAACGCCTCCGGATTGTTAAAAGCTCGTGCAACGTCAGAAAAGACTACCTCACCCTCCTGCTCACCGATAAATGCACCGTTCAAAATCAGCCCGATTATTCGGTATACATTCCGAAACTCAACGAGACTCCTCGGCGCGGGAATCACAACGGCGGCAATTCCCTCACGCTCAAGCGCGACCCTGTCCTTTTCGGCAATAGGCGATGACAGCAACAGCAAATCGGGCGAACGCCGAATAATCTTCTCAACGTCAAAACCGCTCCCCCCCTGAATATTCTCAATGTCCTTGACACTTAAAGGGTAGTTGCAGTAATCGCTTCTGCCGATGAGCCGCTCTCCCTGCCCGAATTCAAACAAAATCTCGGTCAACGCAGGCGATAGCGAGATTATTTGTGCGGGACTTTCCTCAATCACAATCCCGTCTATAATCACAGGAAACGGCTTCGGCTCATTTTCGCTCTCTCCCGCAATTTCATCCGGCGCGGCATTACCTTTGCTGAAAAGCTCGCCGAAAAAATCAAAACCTTTACAGCCTGTCAAAAACACGGTAAGCAGCATGGCTAAGGCAGCAAACACAGTACAAATCAATAACTTTTTCAATAGACCTCCTCGGGAATTAACCGCGTAATCAGCCGATTTATGTCGTCAAGCGTTTCGAGACTCATACACTCGGCTCTTAAAGCGGCAGCACCGTGAATTCCCTTTATATACCACGCCGCGTGCTTGCGGAACTCTCTCATTGCCACCCTTTCGCCTTTGAGCTTAACCGAAAGCTCAATATGCTCTTTCATTATACCGAGCCGTGTTTTAAGCGAAGGCGCAGATTCCATCGGGGATTCCCCCTTTGTAATGCAGTTTTGTATATCCCGGAAAATCCACGGTCGCCCAAACGATGCACGACCGACCATTACCAAGTCACAGCCGGTTTGGCGGTACATTTCCATACAGCTTTTGGCACTGTCGACATCGCCGTTACCTATTACAGGGATGTTTACCGCATTTTTGAGTTCGGCAATCACTCCCCAATCGGCTTTACCGGAGTACATCTGTGTGCGGGTTCTGCCGTGTACGGTAATTGCCGCCGCACCTGCAGATTCCGCAATTTTGGCAATTTCCACAGCGTTAATGCTGCCCGAGTCCCACCCGGTGCGAATTTTTACGGTAATCGGGACACTTTTGTTCAGCGATTCGGCCGCTTTGACGGCAGAAGAAACTATTTCCCCAAACAACCTCGGAGTCTTCATCAATGCCGAACCCGCACCCGTGCCGACAACTTTATTAACGGGACAGCCCGCGTTAATGTCGATTATATCGGGCAATTCGGGCGAATCGTGCGGATGGCTCAACACAATTTCAACTGCTTTTGCCATTGATTCAGGCTCGCTCCCAAACAATTGCACTGCCGCCGGAGTGCCAAACTCGCGCTCAAGCTCGGTTATTTTCAGCAATTCGGCGGTTTTCTTGTCGCCGAATACTAATCCCTTCGCGCTTGTCATCTCTCCGATTGAATATGCCGCACCAAAGCGTTTTGCCATTATGCGAAACGCAGCATCGCCTACGTCCGCCAAAGGCGCGGACACGGCTGTCTTCGCGATTTTTACATTTTTAATATATACGTATTTCATAGTACACATAAGACAGTATATCATAAATAGCTTTAAAATGCAATAGTTTTTTAAAAAAACATATTTTAAAAAATAATTAATTCTCCTACCCGTTTCGACAAACATTTCATAAATCAACTGTTACAATCTTTATAACGGGTTCACAGATAGGTCTATTCAAAAAATAAAGGAAGGACAAGCACTATGGTAGAAATTGTAAACACCGGGGAGCGGGTGACTGCGGGAATCCAAGGTGACATTGACCACCACACGGCATCGGGGATTCGCGCCGAGATAGACGCGGTTTTAGAAAATTCCACACCACGCATTCTTATATTGGACTTCGGCGGGGTAAAATTTATGGACAGTTCGGGAATAGGTCTTATCCTTGGAAGAATGAGAGTTTTACAGGGGTTTGGCGGGCGGCTGTTTATTAAAAATGTTACGGGTCATGTTGAGAAAATCGTAAAGCTTGCCGGGCTTTCGGGGCTTGTACTCAAGTAAATTTATGAGGAAAGGTGTAAAAGTTTGAAAGTAAATCTGCGTAAATGCGGAAAACAAAGCTTTCAACGGCACATTTGTGCAGAAAGGACATGGGTAAAAGTTTGAAAGTAAATCTGTGTAAGTGCGGAAAACGAAGCTTTCAACGGCACATTTGTGCAGAAAGGACATGGGTAAAAGTTTGAAAGTAAATCTGTGTAAATGGGAAAATGAAATTTTATGGCACATTTGTGCAGAAAGGACATGGGTAAAAATATGAAAGAGAAATTAACCGTTAAAAATCATTTTCGATTAGTTATCCCCGCGCGTTCGCAAAATGAGGCATTTGCGCGAACTGCCGTATCTGCGTTTGCGTCCCAAGTTGACCCAACCGTTGAGGAAATAAACGACATCAAGGCGGCAGTCTCCGAAGCGGTGACAAACTGTATAGTCCATGCCTACTCCAACGATGATGCAATCGGGACGATTGAGATTGTGTCGCGGATTATGTCAGACAACTCTGTCTACATACGAATTAAGGACAAGGGCTGCGGTATTGCCGATATTAAGCAGGCGAAGACCCCCTTGTTTACTACGTGTGCGGAAGGGGAGCGGGCGGGATTGGGGTTCGCGGTTATGGAAAGCTTTATGGACAAGCTGACTGTTCACAGCGGGATTGGACGCGGAACAACCATAACCATGAGCAAACGCCTCACTGAAAGATGAATAGTCTTACTGCTGCTGTACAGGACAATGGGAGGGTGGACGACAATTTTGTCGAGCAGAACTTAGGGTTGGTGCATTCTCTCGCAAACCGATTTAGGGGGCGAGGAGTGGAATATGAGGAGCTATACTCGGCGGGATGTGTCGGCTTGGTAAAGGCGGCGAAAAATTTCGACACTGAACGCGGGCTGATGTTCTCGACATATGCCGTTCCTGTTATTCTCGGTGAAATAAAAAGGCTTTTCCGTGACGGCGGCGCAGTCAAGGTAAGCCGCGGCTTAAAAGAACTGTCGCTCAAAGTCACAAGAGTTCAAGAACAGCTCATAAAAGAAGGAAAAGACCCCCACCTCTCGGATATAGGCGAAATTTTAGGAATCAGTGTTGCACAAGTGAGCGAGGCTTTATCAGTCGGATTGCCGCCGCTTTCTCTGACTACGGGCAGCTTTGAGGAAAGCGGCAATTCCGCAGGTGGAGTCCCATCAGTGGAGTATGACGTTCCCGTTGAAGCCCCTCAAAATAAATTAGTTGAGCTAATCGCGCTGAAACAGTCTTTGACATCTCTCACAGCTGAAGACCGTCGGTTAATCATAATGCGTTATTGGGGCGAAAAAACTCAAGGTGAGGTGGGGGATATTTTGGGAATGACACAAGTACAGGTATCAAGGCGTGAACGCAAAATCCTCGACACATTAAAGACAATGATGTTATAGCACATTGGCATTTTGAGCGCTGTTTTGCCTCATGCTCGCGGCTACCACCCCTGCGTACACTTTTTCAGCACCCGATGAGAGCAAAACTCCCGCCGCTTCGGACAAAGTAGCCCCGGTAGTACGCACATCGTCAATAAGAAGAACCGTTTTCGAGGGGATTCTTTTCTTGTTAAGTTTAAACGCGCCTCTAAGATTCTCCCGTCGCTCAATTTCGGAAAGAGATTTCTGAATTTCGGTGCGGCGGGCTTTTATAAGCAATCGCGGGTCGAACGGCACACCAATCATTGCGGCAAGCTCCGATGCGATTAACGCAGGCGGATTGTACCCACGCTCCCTCATTCTCGATGAATCTGTAGGAACACAGGTGAGCAAGTCGATTTGGATTTTTTCACCCGTTTTATCCTTTAACATATCGCACAACATTTTAGCCGCGGCAGAAACTGCATAACCATTCCCTCCGTCCTTAATCGAGTAAACAAACGGCGATGTTTCCGCGCTGTACTCGAAAACGGCAAATGTTTCGGCAATGTTGGCAATCGGCATCAATTCCCGCGGATTTTCCGCAAAATCCTGTTCAAGCTCGTGAATGCAATCGGCGCAATAATACAAGTCGTACGCAATCACCTCATTGCAAAACGGACATTTATTAGGATAAAGGACATCGAGCAAGAACCTCCCGAGCTTATATGCCGCCATCATCTTCTCCCTCAAGATTATCAACAGCGTAGTTCAAGCACTGGATAACAAGTTTGTTAAGCGAAATTTTATTTTGAGAAGCCAAAACCTCCAACCTGTCAATCAGCTCAATAGGCAACCTAAATGACTTGCTTTCGCTATCATAGCCTTTTTGTATTTTAAACATTGTTTTCTTTCACATCCTCATCAACACAAGACTCAATCATAGAAATAACTACGTTATTAAACGACGTATCGTTCTCGTAGGCAATCTTGTTAATTTTTTCTACTAAACTGTCGGAAATATACATTGTTTTATAGGAACACTGTCCCCTGCTCTTCCTTCTTAATTCCCATTTCATTTTTTATCACAGCCTTTCTGTTTTATATTATAATGTAGTTATGAAATTTATTCTATATAATATTTATATTTTAATTATCTAATATAAAACTAACATAGAAAAAAGGCGGCTTGTCATATTTGTCCGAACATCGTAATATAATCTTACAAATAAAATTTTATGGCACATTTGTGCTTACATGGCACACTTGCGCAGAAAGGCAAGGGTAAAAGTTTGAAATTAAATCTAAGTAAACGAGGAAAACAAAGCTATAAATGGCACACTTGTGCAGAAAGGCAAGGGTAAAAAAATGGATATAAGAAAAAACAAACTACCGCTTACAATCGCTTTTTTAGTATGCTTCCTTGTAATAACGCTGACGTTTAACGCGAACAATGTTGCTGTTCCCGCCGTTCGCGGTGTTGACGACGGACAGATTACCATTATTCTTGATGCGGGGCATGGAGGTATGGACGGCGGCGCAGTCGGCGTAAACGGCGAACTCGAAAAGGACATCAACCTCGCCATTGTCAAAAACCTGCATCAGCTTTTGCAATTCTCGGGCTTTAATGTCGTTCTCACGAGAACTGAAGACCGCTCAATGCACTCGGAGGGGGTCACGGGAATACGCAATCAAAAAGTATCCGATATGCAAAACCGAAAAGCTTTAATCGAATCGCACCCCGAAAGCTTATTTTTCTCTATTCACCAAAACAGATTCACTAATGCGCGGTTTTCAGGGGCGCAAATGTTCTACACCGAGCAAAATCCCGAAAATCACAAGTTAGCGCAAAGCCTGCAAAACAGTTTTGCAGAACTGCAAGTCGGCAACGACAGGGAAATAAAAATAATTGACAACGAACTCTTCTTGTTTAAGTCAACCGCTCAACCTGCCGTGCTGATTGAATGCGGATTCCTGTCCAATGCCGAAGAGGCGGCGAGGTTAAGCGATTCCGATTATCAAAAAAAAGTAGCTTTTACTGTCTATAAAGGAATAATGCAGTACCTCAACTCAAGCGGCACGTAAGTATAGTCAACACAAGTATAGTCAAAAAGCTCCCCCGATTTTTACAATCGGGGGAAACTTTACGAAAAATCTCAACCTCTGCCTGTTTTCATTGCATTAATGATATTTTGATGGCGTACAGCGTAGGGAGCACGTCTTGTAATGAGGGTGAAAGCATCTCCGCGCTCATGGTCGGGTGTTCTTCCGGTATCCCACCAAACCGCTCTCATACCCCTTTGTGTAGCAGCGGCAACATATTCCCGTGCGTGTGTTGCCCTTGCACTGTCTCTTGTGCTGCTCACTTCGCCGTCATCGGCATGGCGAACCGAGCCGAACTCGCCGAGTACAACAGGGATACCTAATGCGCTTGCGCGTGTTTGAACTCTGTTAAGTGCATCGTTAATTCGCGTATTGCCGTTGCTCGGATAAGAGTTTCCAACGCCGTTATGCGCCCAGTCAAACGGCTCATACGCATGAATCGACATGGCGATTTTATTGACTGTGGTATTGCCGGAGTCGGTTGGCTTCGTGAACGCGCTTAACGCATTCTGAGCTGCGCTTGCGGCAACTGTCGGCACCATAAGAATCCTGCTTTGGTTGTTTCCGCCTGTAGCCCGCACTGTGTCAACAAAAGCCTGATTAAGTCTGTTGACGTTGTTTTGTGTAGTAGAGCTTCCACCGTCCCATTGATTATTCTCGTCTTCGTTCCTCGGTTCGTTAAGCCCCTCGAAAATTAAGTTTTCGGGATAATCCCTAAACTCGTTGGCGATTTGCCCCCAAATTGCAGTCAAGTACTGCCTTCCTGCATGGGTTGACTGACTCGCATCATCCGTCAGCGATATAACGCTGTTTTCATGGTGAGTGTTGAGAATGACAATCATATTTTCCGCCATTGCCCAATCGACAACCTGCTTTACGCGCTTCATGTAATCGGCGCGAATAGTGTGGGTAGGTGCAGGCCCCGCGGCTTTATACCAAGTAACGGGAATCCTTATTGTGTTAAATTCTTTGGCGATTTCTTGAATAAAGGCTCTTGTAGTAGTATTGTGTGCATGACTGAGCCAAGAAGTTTCAAGCCGTGTAACCGAGTAATTCCCGGTGATTCCATAACCCAATGCCGAGCCTTCGCTGTGGCAATCGAAAGTGTTCCCTAAATTCCAACCTATTGTCATACGGTTGACTAAGGTAGCCGCAGTCAAACTTGACGAAATGCTTCCCGAAGGGGTAGGCACGGTCGGAATGGGCGGCATTGCAACACAGCTTGTGCAATCGGGCGGACATAATGCCGTAATAGTGAGGTCGTTGACTGTGATGTCACGCTGACTGACACCGCCGAGACCGAAAGTTTGAGTCGGGTAAGCTGTAAGAAACGCCTGAATTGCAGCAGTTGTAGCAGTATGCGATATGGTAAAGCTTCCTCCGGCGACAACCGATTGTGAGGCTAATGTGGTTGCAGTACCCGCAGACGTTCTAATCCAAAGTGTGTTATCCGTGCCTTCCGTTCCCAATGCTCCGCTGAAAGTAAACCTGTAAGAGTGATTCGGGCGAGTGGTCAATCCCGCTAACTTAATATCAACCCGCTGTGACGTTCCGCCACGGGTATCAACAGTGATTGTGTGTCTGTCGCCCGCCCATGCCATATCGACTCTGCGTACTCCGCCGCTGCTTCCGATGATCGGGTGCGCGCTTACTCTGACAGGCTCGGAACTTGAAGTTGAGCCGTTACTGTCGAAAAGGAAAAGCTCGGCATCGTTTTGCATATCGTAGATTTTGACGGGGATTTCAACAGCTGCAATGTTCGGCGTAAAAGTCGCGTTTGTTACGCTATCGGTAATATCAAGTCTCCATGCATCACTGCTTGATGAGTTGTTTGCAGGCGGTCTCACTACGTTAGTACCCGCAGCACCTGCCCCTTCGCATTGTGCCAAGCTGAATTGAGTTGTACCGACAAGGTAAAGTTTTGTTGCAAAACTGCCGTTACCGTACAACATTGAAAGAGGAAGCTCAAATGTAGCCGAATTATCACCTGCGCCAAGTTCTGTTGAGCGGATTATAGGTGAATTCGAATTCATGTTAGCACGAGTGATATTCTGCCAATAAGTCCCCAAGCTGTTACCTATATCGGTGAAAAGCCAAAGCCTTCTGCTCCCTCCGGCGGCAAGAGTGATTTGCACGGTTGCGCTTGCAAGCGTATCGTGGTCTAAAGAACTCAAATTTAAATCAAGTGCAAGCACACGCGCCGGAGTTCCTGTGTAACGCGGAATCGGCACAGGTGAAATATAACTGCCCTGTGTAGTTGTCGTAGTAGCCGGAGTCGTAGCGACTGTGGTAACTGCCGTGGTAGCCGCTGTAGTAACTGCAGTGGTAGAAACCGTAGTAGTTGTAGTAACTGTAGTCGTAGTCCCGCCCGTAGTAGTCACCCCGTTGTCGGTCGTAGTCGTCACTGCAGTCGTAACAGTCCCGCCATCGGTGGTCGTGGACGGCGAAGTGGTAGTTCCCCCGGTAGCGGTAGTCCCGCCATCGGTAGTCGTAGACGGAGACGTTGTAGTACCTCCGGTAACGGTAGTCGTAGACGGAGACGTTGTAGTACCTCCGGTAACGGTAGTTGTATCAGGTGTCGTTGTCCCGCCCGTACCCGTTCCCGTGGTGGTAGTTGTAGGTGTTGTTGTCATACCTGTACCCGTGGTGGTAGTCGCTGCAGTCGTCACACCCGTTCCCGCGGTCGTGGTCGCCGCAGTCGTCACGCCCGTACCCGTGGTGGTAGTCGCGGCTGTAGTCGCCGTGCCTGTTCCCGTCGTAGTCGCACCCGGTTCGGAAGTAGTCGCACCCGGCGAAGTCGTCTGCACCGTCCCGCCGAGGGATATTCCGCCGTTTTCGTCCGCAACCCAGTCTAAATC
>WRLX01000034.1 GCA_009777415.1 Oscillospiraceae bacterium | reverse complement strand
TGCGTACCCCGCAGTCAAGGCGGCGCGGCTTGAACCAATCGAGGCGTTGCGCCAGTAAACTCCCCGCCGCCGGACAATAATTCACAATAGCAAGCGATGTAAAGATTGTTGTGCTTGAATACAAACTCTTTCGGGAATGTCGTGGTGTTGGTCTTTTTAAACCCCTCCCCAAGACCTTTCCCCGTGAACTTGGAATAAGCCTCTTTTTGAACCCAAATCTTAATAAAATCTTCATCGCTTTTAATTATTTTCAGCTCATCATCACAGCAAACCCTCTTAATTAAAGAGGGTTTTACTGCTTTTGTCGGTACACTTTCAATATCAATGCCGACTTCCGATTCAGACACAAGGCAAGCTGCCCCGTATTTGCAATGCGAGTAATTAAAACAAATGTGTGAATCTTTGAAAAAAGGCTTACCGTACCCGGTCTTCACTATTTCGCCGAGTTGCACCCGCTTTACACCAAACTCGCAAAGTAGTGCATAGTCAAGCAAATGCAAGGCAAGTTCCCTCTGTTTTTCTTTTGAGAGCGGTTCATCATTGCCGTTATTTCCCAAAAAATAAATATTCATGCTCTCTCTTTCAATAAATTCATTATCAAAGCTCTTCCGTTATGGTAAGGGCATTTCCAGTCGCTTACTATCGGCTTGCGCAGGGGAATGTTGTTTTCGTCTAATTCGTTATGCCATTCCGAACCCGGACGTTTGTCGATAACATGGTTCTTGATGTATTCCCACAAGCCTTCTGCGCGTTCAAGATATTTTTCTTCGCCGAATCGCTCGTATGCATCAAGGAATCCTGTCAACGCTTCCGCTTGCGTCCACCAAACCCTGTTCTTGTTTACAATTCCGCTCACACTTTCGTAGTGCATCGCGCCGCTTTCGCCGAAAGCAGTTTGGCTGAGCTTTTCAGTAAGCTCATGACACACAGTTCTCACCAAGCCGCAAAGCTCCTTCGACAATACCTCTTCGCCGACAACATCGATTGCACGCCCCATCAGCCATGCCGCCTCAATATCATGCCCGTACAAGTGAACATCCCCGACTGCGTTCATGTCACAATCAAACAGCTCGGGCAGTCTCTGCCCTGCTTTGTCGTAAATCTTGCAGCAGAGCAATTGAAGCAGGTATTTGAGGCGGGCGGCTACATCGCCGTTTTTGCTCACCTTGTACAATTCGGTGTACGCTTCTGTCAAATGTAAAACCGTTCCTGTGGTTTTTTGGGCGTTTAATACCCCTCTTTCAGCCAATAAGTCGTTTTCACAAGGATTCCAGTCCCTGTCAAAAGCTTCATTGTATCCGATTTTATCCGCCATGTTTGTCTCAATAAGCTCAAAAACGCGCATAGCATTATTTAACGCAGAAGAATCCATTGACGCGCTGTAATAACTCGCCGCGGCATAAATGAAAAATGCGTTACAATACCCGTGTTTCATCGGATTGACAGGTACACCTTTGACATTGACAGACCAAAACACGCCCCCCGATTCCCGGTCAATAAAATGCTTTACGATAAAGTCATAGCAATGTTTTGCTTTTTGCAGGTATTCATTTTCTTTCAGCAAAAGAAAGCAGTTTGAGTAAAACCAAAGAATCCTCGAATGTAGAACTGCGTTTTTGAATGCACCCTTATCTAAAATCAAATCATGGCTGAACGCGCCGTAAAATCCGCCGTTTTCATAATCGGCAAGCGAATCCCAAAAAGGTATAACACGATTGATAAGCTCGTTTTTTATTTCGTCTTTCATATTTATGACCATGCCGCCATCCTCTCTTATTTTTATGACCATGCCGCCCCACCTTGCACAAAACCCAATGAAATTTGCGGCATGGTGGTTCTTCCTTTCTTATTTTTCAAACTTTCTCCTTTAATTTTTAAAAATCCTGTTCATAACAAGCCCGGTAGTCAGTTTAGGGTAAAAATACGTGGATTTTTGCGGCATTTTCCCCCCTGCCAATGAAACATCGCGGATTTCGCTTATGCGGGTTGAATTGAGCAGGAAGCAACAGTTGGCTTCTTTGCTGTCAACTGCTCGGATTGCATCGTCGGTTGCTTTGATGTAAGTCAGGTTCGTCTGTGCCGCCATGTTCGCCTTGTCAATTCCGAACAGCCTTTCAAGCACAAGTGAGTGCAAAACGCTAACGTCAAGATTTTGAAGAGACTCATGCTCATCCGGCAGCAGAGTTTTCATCACACTTTTGTCTTTGAGAACCATAAGTGTATACCCGTTCCCCGCATATAAGACAAACGCGCTTTTTTCTTTTTTGTAAGCTTCAAGCGATAAAGCAAGACTGTCCTCTTTAGTAAGGTTTTCGGTAATATCAAAATATTCCCCGCTTTTTGCAATAACACTCTCGTAATTATAGCTCGGCAAATCCCTCAGAAGTCTGTGTGTCGGGAAAACGACCAATCCGGGGTTCTCCATGCTTACAAGCATCATCGGAACAAATGCAGCAGTTCCGGTATCGCTTTTGTTTTGTACGGATTTGTAATAATTCAATGCGGTTTCATAGCGGTGATGCCCGTCGGCAATGAAAACCTGCTTATCCGACATCAATTCCGCTATTTTCGCGATTGTCGCCTGCTCGCCGATGCTCCACAGCTTGTGCGTTACGTTATCTCTATCGGTAAATTCCGACAAGGGCGGTTTTTCTGTCGATTTTTCGAGAGCCGCCAATACCTCGTTTTGTTCATCGGAGAAAATCGAGTAAATCTGGCTGAAATTACAGCCTGTCGCCGTCATTAGATTAAAACGGTCGGTTTTAGCTTTTGAAAGCGTTTCCTCATGCGGCAAGATGATTCCCTTAGAAAACTCTTCAAGCTTTACTAAGGAGATAAACCCTTTTACGGCGTGGGTTTTTCCGCCATTGTCTTTAAACGAGAACTCATAGACATAAATGTTTTCTTCCTCATCATCGGCTAATACACCTTTATTAACCCAGTCGGCGACAACCCTGCCCGCTTCTTCATAAGCGGCAGTCCCTTTCGCTTCTTCCCCGTCTTTGTACGAGGTGGGAAGCTCTAATCGAATAATATTGTGCGGATTTCTGTTAAGCAGTTCCTGCCGCTCCTTTTCGCTGATAATGTCGTAGGGGGGGCAGCACAGCTCCTCCAATTTCCCTGCCGTGTCGGAATACCGCAGACCCTTAAATGCTTTAATTAACGCCATATTAATAACTCTCCTGTTCTTTTTTAGTATTTTTTTAATATTATAACATACAACTATTGAAAAATCAAGAAAAATATGTTACAATTTTTAAAGTCTGTCGGAAAGGGCATGGTCATAAAGTTTGGAAGGAAATCTGCGTAAATGCGGAAAACGAAACTTTGATAACCCATTTGTGCAGAAAGGGTATGGGTAAAAAATGAATAAGGATTATGTTAAACTTGAGCTTGATAAAATATTGCATATGCTGTCGGAACAGGCGTACAGCGAGATTTGCCGCAGGAAAATAGGGGAAATTGTTCCTTTTATCGGGATTGACAAAATCCGCGAGGAATCGGAAAAGACTTATGATGCATTCAAAATGGCGGCAAAATTAGGAACTCCGCGATTTTCCGATATAAAAGAACCGGGCGAATCGCTCAAAAGAGCAAACCAAGGGGGGAGCCTTTCACTGCGCGAGCTTCTCGACATTGCGGCACTTTTGCGTGAAATAAACATTCTTATAAGTTGGAATTCCCAGTACAAAGAGGGCAACAGCCTGTCGTATATTTTCTCTCGGCTTATTCCCAACAAGGAGCTTCTTCAAAGAATAGACACCGCAATTATATCGGTTGACGAGATTGCCGACAATGCAAGCGCGGAGCTTTTCAGGATTCGCCGCAGTCTTGAACGGCAAAGTCTGCTTATTCGGGAAAGGCTTGACAAACTGATAAGAACGTCGGACACAAAAAAGTTTTTACAAGAAAACATTGTAACTCAGCGTGACGGGCGGTTCGTCATTCCCGTCAAGGTCGAGCATAAAAGTGAAATTCCCGGATTAGTCCATGACACGTCGGGCTCAGGCGCGACGCTTTTTGTAGAGCCGATGGGTGTTGTCGAGGCGAACAACGAAATACGATTGCTGAAATCGCGCGAGAAAGACGAAATTGACAGGATTATTGCGGAGTTGTCGGCATTGTGCGGCGACTTTGCCGATGAGCTTATTTGCGGGTTCGATGCTTGCATAAAATTGGAAATATGCTTTGCCAAGGCAAACTTGGGTGCGAAAATGAAGGGGATTATCCCCGAAATAGTCAAAGAGCCTGTTCTTGACTTGAGGAATGCGCGTCACCCGCTTATTACCCCGCAGGAAACAGTCGTCCCGGTCAGCCTTAATGTAGGCGAAAGCTGTACGGGATTAATCGTAACCGGCCCTAATACAGGCGGCAAAACAGTTGCAATCAAGACAGCGGGTCTGCTCACATTGATGGCAAGGTGTGGCTTGATGATTCCGGCGGCGGATGGTTCGCGAATTGGAATATTCAGCGAGATTTATGCGGATATAGGCGATGAGCAAAGCATTGAACAAAGCCTTTCGACTTTTTCATCGCACATGACAAATATAGTCCGCATTATAAATTCCCAAAACGCCGTAGAATCCCAAAACTCACGAAACTCCGCGCTCGTATTGTTGGATGAGTTAGGCTCGGGGACAGACCCGTCCGAGGGCGGCGCATTAGCGGTAGCAATCCTCGATTATCTCAAGGAAAAAGGTTGTATTGTAATCGCGACAACTCATTATCAGGAAGTCAAGATATATGCAATTGAAACCCCCGGAGTTGAAAATGCATCCTGCGAGTTTGATATAGCGACCCTGCGCCCGACTTACAGGCTTATTACAGGCGCGCCGGGCAAGTCCAACGCGCTGGCGATTGCAAAACGCCTCGGATTGGGCGATGATGTTATCGAAAGGGCGAAAAATCTTGTCAGCACCGAAGACAAACGCTTTGACGATATAATAGCCGCCCTTGAAGACTCCCGCCGCGAAGCCGATGCACTTAAAGAGGAAATAGCACACAATGAGCGTGAATCAAGGGCATTGACCGTCAAGCTTGAAGACGAAAGAAAAGCAATAGCCGCATTCCGCGAAAAAGAGATGGCAAATGCGAGGCAAAGGGCGTTGTCGATTATTGAGGGGGTTCGCCAAAGCGCGGACAGTCTTCTTGATGAGTTGGAGGATTTAAAGCGCAGTAAAGACAAAGAGGACTTTTCGGCGAGAGTTCGCGGTATGCGTTCGCGGGTAAATTCCGAGTTGGATAAGTTGCACGATTCCGCAAACCCCGTTGAATTTTTTGAAGAACAAGGTGATTCCGAAAGTGTCGCATCGGTTGACAGAGCATTGAAGCTTTACGACACGGTAATGTTGCTTGATATAAACAAAAGGGGCAGCGTTGTTTCACTGCCCGATTCAAAAGGCAATTGTTTTGTGCAGGTAGGCGTTATGAAAACTAAAACTAATGTAAAAAATTTGCGGTTAGTCAATGTAAAGGCGGAAGAGCGGGTATTGTTCAACGGAAAGCCTATTAACAAAAATGCACACGTTATTCCCCAATCAGCATCTTCCGATATTTCTTCACACCGTGGCATGGAGCTTGATATTCGCGGAATGGCTTCCGATGAAGGCATTTCAGCCGTCGGTATGTTCATTGATTCGAGCATTATGAACCATATTCACGGCGTGACTGTTATTCACGGAAAAGGTACGGGAGTTTTAAGGCAGGCGGTTCACCGATATTTAAAGGGGCATAAACAAGTAAAGGAGTTTAGGTTGGGAAAGTACGGCGAGGGAGAAGATGGGGTTACGGTTGTTACTTTAAAGGGGTAATTTTACCGCTTTTGTGAAACAGCTCTTTCAAACCTACGATTATCAGCAAAACCGCGAACAATTTCCTAAGCATTCCCTCATCGAGAATCCCGGTTAAAAGTACCCCGACAACCGCACCTGCAAGCCCCGCAACGCAGATTACCGGGAGGACGCTTTTTTCAACCAACCCATTCTTCAAATGGATAATTGCGGAAACAAATGCAATCGGCAAGAAAAACAGCAGATTGATTCCCCCCGCAGCCGTTTGGGTTACATCTTTAAAAAAGCTCAGGTATATTATAAGGATGAATCCTCCGCCTAATCCCATGGAAGCGGTCAGCCCCGCCAAAAATCCCGCTATATGATTCACTTATACCCCCCTATATCATAAGCATTCTTATTGCCGAAATTATTATTACCGCACCGAATACTCTTTTTAGGCTGTTGTTTTTTATTTTTTTCAGTAATACCGCGCCTATCATTGCTCCGATAAGCCCCGACGGAATAAACACGGCAGCCGCTGTTACATCTAAATTGCCGCGCAATGCGTACATTCCCGCCGAGAAAAGGGACAGCACAAATATTATTACAACCGAAGTTGCATGGCATTTTCGTTGTTCAAGCTTGCCGCGTTCAAGTAACGGGACAGCGGCAACTCCGCCGCCCGAACCGAACAGTCCGTTTAAAATTCCCGCAGTTATGCCGATTAACAATTTGAATTTGGTTCTCAAACTTTTACCTCTACCCTTTCCCGGGTTCTATTACTTTCAAACTTTATATAGTGTACATTAAAAAAGTAAAATTATACTGCATCTCAATTTGGTAAAAAAAAGCTCTTGAAAAATAATTAACAGTGTAGTATAATGTAATAAAACCAAGCAGAAAAGCTAATTTTAAACCCCGAAAGGTAATAAATAACTATGAGTGCTAATCTTTCTTTACCCGCGCTCCCGATGCGCGGACTTGTGATATTCCCTAAAATGGTATTGCATTTTGATGTCGGGAGGGAAAAATCGGTAGATGCTCTCAGAGCCGCCGCAAGCTCAGGGCGCAAGATTTTCCTTGTAACCTACAAAGAGACGGAATCCGAACCTGTTACCGCTGATTCTGACTCTGTTTCAGGTGATGAGGTTTATAAAATCGGAGTTGTGGCGGAGGTTCGGCAGATTCTCAAAACTCCCGAAAACACTACGCGGGTTCTTGTGGAAGGGCTACATAAAGCGAAATTGCTCACTATTGATTCGCGAGAGCCTTATATGCAGTGTACCGTTGCACCTATCAGAAATTCATCATCACGCCTTTCCGAAAGCGAAGGTGCGGCATTGTTGCGTATGCTGACTGCGGCATTCAGACGGTACTGCTCGTTAGCACCGCGAATGCCCAACGAATTGTACCAGACGATTTTGACCGAAAAGAATATTGAACGGCTGTTTGACGCAATTGTTTTTAACATTTTCCTAAAGGCAGAGGATAAGCAGCGTTTGTTGGAAATTTCGGGAATAAAAAAGCGAATTGAGTGCCTTTTGACAGTGTTGGAAAATGAAATAGGCATAATGGAGCTTGAAGTCAATATCCATGAGCAGGTTCGCGACAATATGGAAAAGAATCAGCGTGAATATTACCTGCGAGAGCAAATGAGAGTATTGTCAAGGCAACTCGGAGACAGAGAAGACCCGCAGGAAGAATTTTACGCCTACCTTGAGGAAATAGAAAGCATTGGGTTCGCGGAGGATATTGAGGAGAAATTAGTCGCAGAGGCAGAAAAACTGATGAAGTATTCGTCTCATTCACAAGAAGCGGGAACAGTCCGCGACTATTTAGACACAGTTTTGGAAATGCCGTGGAATTCACTTACAAAAGAAAAAATTGATATTGTTAAAGCTCAAAAGCAACTTGACAAAGACCATTACGGGCTAAAGGAAGTTAAGGAACGGATTATCGAGTTGTTCGCTGTCCGCGCATTAAAGCCGGATGTAAGGGGGCAGATTATATGTTTGGCGGGTCCCCCCGGAGTCGGTAAGACCTCGGTCGGCAAATCAATTGCAAAAGCTTTGGGTCGCAAGTATGCGCGTATTTCCTTGGGAGGAGTCCGCGATGAGGCTGAAATACGCGGTCACAGGAAAACCTATGTAGGGGCAATGCCTGGCAGAATAGTCAATGCGATTAAACAGGCGAAATCGATGAATCCCGTTATACTATTAGACGAAATCGACAAAATGAGCAACGACTATAAGGGCGACCCATCGTCGGCAATGCTTGAAGTCCTTGATGCGGAGCAAAATACGGCATTTGTTGACCATTTCCTTGAAATACCGATTGATTTAAGTCGGGTAATGTTTATTACAACGGCGAACAATACCGATGAAATTCCTCCGCCGTTGCTCGACAGAATGGAGGTTATTGAACTCAGCAGTTATACCGGAATCGAAAAGTTTAATATCGCCAAAAAACACCTTATTCCGAAACAGTTGAAAAAGCACGGATTGAGTGCGTCGAAAATGGGGTTGTCCCCGGCGGGGATTTATACATTGATAGACTCTTATACAAAAGAAGCGGGAGTCCGCAAGCTTGAACGCAAAATTGCCTCGCTTTGCAGAAAAGCGGCAAAGGAAATTGTCAGCAGAGAACAACTGCCCGAGGGAGAATCCGTTCCGGAAAAGTTCGACAAAATTAAGTTTACACCCGACAATCTTGTAAAATACCTTGGCGTAAAAAAGTATATGCCCGAGGAAATATCAAAGTTTGATGAGGTGGGAGTGGTAAATGGGTTGGCGTGGACTTCCGTCGGCGGGGTACTCATGCCGCTTGAAGTCGCGGTAATGGATGGAACGGGCAAAATTGAGCTTACCGGTTCATTGGGCGATGTAATGAAGGAATCGAGCAAAATCGCCGTAAGCCTTGTCAGGACTCTGTGTGCGAAGTATAACATTGAACCGGATTTTTATAAAACCAAAGACCTGCATATTCACGCGCCTGAGGGTGCTGTCCCCAAAAACGGTCCGTCCGCCGGGGTCGCAATGGTGACTGCCCTTGTGTCGGCGTTATCGGGGGGCGCGGGAGTAGCTGTTCGCCGTGATGTCGCAATGACCGGGGAAATAACACTGCACGGGAAAGTTTTGGCAATAGGCGGGCTGAAAGAAAAAGCGATGGCGGCGTATAAATCCGGGATTAAGACTGTATTGATTCCGAAAGAAAACGAGCCGGACATTTCCGAGCTTGACGAAAGTGTCCGCGATAATTTGCGGTTTATCGCAGTTGAAAAAATCGACACTGTTTTGGAAGTCGCGCTGGTTGAAAGAATTGAGGGAGTTCAGCTTATTGACAAAATGAATCTCAAGCGTGCGGCTGAGAATGTTGTTGACGGGCTTAGTGTCGAGAATGTGGATTTAGTCGGCTCAAAGCGCAAGAGAGTAAGGCGAACGTAATTCCTTGACTTTACAAAAAAATATGTTATACTGTATAGGCACGTTTGTGCAGAAAGGGAAAGGGTAAAAATATGAAAAAATCAATACTTGCGATACTGTTTTCGGCGGCGGTGCTTGTTTCGGCGGCAAATTTGACAGCCTGCAACGGAAACACAGGTAATCCCGACAACAGTGTTGGCGGTAATATGGAGGAAAGCGGCAACGGCAATGACAGCAACGGCGGCATCGAGGGCAACAACAGCGGCAATGGCGACAACGGTAGTGAGGCAATTGTGTTTGAGCCTATTGAAATTCCCATCGGGTATGAAGATTATTTAGTCGGCGAGTTCGACTTTTCTGTGGCGATTCCCGAAAACTGGGAGCTTCAGGAATACGCACCGAATGTTGTAGCGGCATGGCTCAATGAAGACTTTTCCACCGAAAACGCAAGGTCGAACACCAATATAACTGTCAGCCGCGACACTACGGCAACTCAAGTCGCTATGCAGAGCGAGGATTTTCAGAGCGAGTTGCTGAGAATGTTTGATGAGAGCTACGCCGATATGTTCGATAATTTCGAGTCCGAGGGTGTATCGGAAATGACTCTCGGATACAATTACTTCCTTTTGTACACCTACACTTACACAATGAGCAATGAGGAGCTTGGTTTAATTGATGTCCCGTTTAAAGTAAATCAAGTTATGAGCGTAATCGAGCATAACATGGTCACTTTTACCTTTGCGTACCCCGCTGAAGCTGTCCAGGGTGAAAACGGGCAACGCGCCGCCCTTATCCAAAATGAGATTCTTTCAACTTTGCGTCCGATATAAGAAGCCGTCCTAATAGAAATCCGCTCGTTTCTTCGGCACGTTTCCTATTAGGACGGCTTTAAACTGTAAAACGCTCACCGCCTTGACTGTGTTAGTCAAGGCGGTATAAGTTTGAAAACAAATCCACGTAAATGGAAAATGAATTTTTATGGCACGTTTGTGCAGAAAGACCATGGGTAAAATTATTTATCTGCTTTTACTTACATCGCCGAGGCTGTTGAAGGCGAGAACGGGTGTCGCCCCGCCACCTATCGAACCGGGGTCGGAGTGATAACTGTACGCATTTACGGGCGTTACAGTCGGTATGCCATCTGAATCGATATTCAGGGTAAAGACGTGCCACAAAGTCCCCTCACTTGAAGTGCTTATTTCAAAGGTTTGCATTGCGACACGGCTGCTACCTATGAAAATGCTCACATTCGCGCCTGAATTTGCCATAGCGGTTGACGATGATGACGAGAGATTAGTATAGTCGTGTATATAAAAATGGTAATCCCCCGGTGTAAGTGTTCTAATCGTTGTAACCTCCGGTCCCCACGAAGAGGTATCGTCATAATCTAAGTCGGCGGCAGGCAGACCTCTCCTTAAAGAGTCGCTGCTTGCAAAATAATTGCGATTGCTGTACCAAGTGTGGAATCTGCCGTTGCCTCCCACAGCAGGCCCTGTCAAATGAGAGTCTAAATCCCAAGGCTGTTCGCCCCATCTTAAAACAATGCGAATGCTCTCGGTTTCAACAATTCCAACATCGTCAAATGCCTGTTTTATAGCAGTCTGCTGTGTTGAGTTAAAACCTTGTGCCTTAGCGGCGGCGACAACTGCACCCCGTGCATCAAGGAATGTCGCGCCTACGGTAAGTCTGTACAGCGACCTGTAAAATACTCGTGCCCATGTGTTTGGCGCAATCCCGCTTGTGCGGCTGTCAGTCATCATTAAAAATGCGGCGTGAGAGAAGATACCGCTGTTAGTGTGACAGCAGGCGTTGTTGTTGCCGAACTCGCGATAGTGCCTACGGTTTGACATATCCCTCATCGGAGTACCGGGCATATCCTCGCCCATAGACCAACGTCCGGCATCGGTTTTGCCTTCAACAAAACTACCCATAATATCGGCATACGCTTCGTTTAACGCACCGCCTTCACCGTCTCTGTAATTTGGACTTCCGAGATAAACATTGTCGCCGTTGCCCACAACGTAGTTTATTACTGCATGAGTAAATTCATGCCCGACCACATCCTTAGCGGATTCGTACTTACCGTTATTTACATAGCCGAATTGCTGACCGCCCGGCCACCAAAAGGCATTTATGCGCTGATTCCATAAAACGGAGGGAAGTTCAATGCTCGAAACAACTTTTTTGCCGCGGTTATCATAAGAGTTTCTGCCCAAAACAGTCCTGTAGAAATCAAATGCATCTGCTGTGTTCGCATGGGCGGATACGGCCGCTTTGCTCACGCGCTCCCCAAAAAGGCTTACGGACTGAACCAACTCCCCGGGAAGATTGGCTTGTCTGTTGAATACGCTTCCGCTGTAGGTGGGTTTATACGTTTCCACGTTCCTTACGGCATCGCGGAATCTGAATTTGTTGGTGTCGCTGTCGTGTTGAACTCTGAATATTCTGCTGTTGTTGAGTAAATCGTTAGCTCTTGCATTGACAGAAGTCCAGCCTAAGATATTCGATACTTGAGTTAATACTTCCCCTGCCGAATAGCCGTTGGCGTAAATGTAAGAGGTCGCGCTTACAAAAGGAACACCGGGGAACTCGGTAGGTTGTTGGCTCGGTTCATCATCCTGCGAATCTAAATCAACAATTGAAGAATCGCCGACCGGGCCGTCTATTATTTCCGCCAACGTGCCGCCTTCAAAGGCAGTGTTTATACTAACCGCCCAAACCAACGCCGGAGTTATTCCGACATCGTCAGCATAAACCATCAACTCGCCCTCTGTTTCAAGCGATGACAAAAACTCGGTTTCAAGTGTGGCGCGATTGAGAGAGTATTCCGCGGCAACCGCATCTAAATTTTCCGCCACCTCCGGGCTTGCCACATATGCCGACAATGCGAAATCCGCCGCTTGCTCCGAAGTTATGGTCGGATACGTGTTGACGCTGTTAAGCTGGTCGTTGTACGAACTGAACATTCCGCGAACAATACCGTTTTTATTTGTCGTAAGTATTATTTCGCTCCCCAATACCGGGATGTCGTTTACAGTTGAACTGTATCTGTAAAAATGGCTTTCGTCCTGCCCGCCCGTGTCAACGCTTTGAACTGTGATGTTTTGCGAATCGGCGCGGAAATTGTTTTTAAACAAGCCTGCGGATGCATTGAGAGCGGCGGCGGCTTCCTCTTCAGATTCTACCGGGAGAGCGATAAACGCTCCGTCAATTACCCTGTAGTTGCCGAACTCATCTTGAATAACCTCTACTGTCCCTCTTGCAATCAAGTTTTCAATTGCCCCGATGTCAACTATGCGCGGGAGATTTGCGGTATCGAGAATCCCCGGCATTCCTACGAGAAACTTCAGAATCTCAAGCACGTCAAATATTGACGGTTCACCTGCTACCTTGGATTGCTCGGTAATAAGAGATGCCGCAAGTCCCCTCTCGGTGTTTTTGACTATACCGTCCATTCCTACAAGGTATTTGAGGACTTCGAGTGCGTCAAAAATTGTGATTTGCAATTCATCGCGAATATGCCCGAATAAGACCTCCTGCTGTGTCGCCTCCGTTTCATCAATCAGCGGCGTTGTCACTGTCAACGTTGCAAAAACCATCGCAACTGCGAGAAACATTGATACAATCCGTTTTTTCATATTTTTACCCATGTCCTTTCTGCACAAATGTGCTGTCGAAAGCTTCGCTTTCAAACTTTATTACCAATACTCTTTTTGTGCAAATCGCACGTTAAAAATTGTACCATGTATTTCCTGCGCTGTCAATAGATTTTCAGTGTTTTTACAATTTTGTGGAAATTGCACATAAATCAATTGCGATTCCGATTCTTTTTTTGCACGGTAATCATCACCTTCATTAAATAATTCGTGTCATCGGCAACACAAACTTCATTCAATGGGTATTCCTCATAAGCGTTTCCGCATATTTCCAAATCATTCCTTTCTATATAGTCAATCAGCCGTTTGTATATTTCATCGCTCTGCCCGTACCCGCCGCGAGTGTACCCGATTGCGTACAAAGCGGCGGGGATTTTATCATAACCTTCGGGGTTATTGAAATAGTAACGGTCCGGCCAAGTAAAATCGCCTTTTTTAATTCGCTCTTCCGAAAACACTGCCCAAACAGGGTAGTTCAAATCTAATCCGGGGTATTTGTTGCTTATATTAATGTAAAAGCAGTGAAGCGCGTCATAATCGTTTCTGTCGCCGCTGTAATCGTTTAAGTCCCCTAAAATAATTGCTTTTGCCGGGAGGAATTCCACTGTGATTGCATTTTCGTCAACCTCCAAAGAAGATTTCATAGTGTTTTGCAACGTAAACAAAAGCTTACGCGCACGAACCCATTCCTCTATTTTTGCATCGATTTTGTCAATTTGAGTAGTGAGAGTTTCCGTCATATGCTCCGGTGTGCGATAATCGCTCAACTTTTTGATTTCATCTAACGTCATGCCTAATGACTGCAATGTGCGGATTACGTTTACAACCGCCAATTGCCCGATGGAATAGTACCTGTAATTATTTTCTCCGCGCAATACCGGGGAAAGTAGCCCTATTTTGTCATAATGCCTTAAAGTGTCGGTAGTAGTGCGTGAAAATTTCGCAAAATCACTAATAGAAATATTTTCCAAATTTTTACCCTTGTCCTTTCTGCACAAATATGCTTTAAAAATTCGTTTTCCCATTTACCGAGGAATAATTCCAAATTTTTACCCTTGTCCTTTCTGCACAAATATGATTTAAAAATTCGTTTTCCCATTTACCGAGGAATAATTCCAAATTTTTACCCTTGTCCTTTCTGCACAAATATGCTTTGAAAATTCGTTTTCCCATTTACCGAGGAATAATTCCAAATTTTTACCCTTGTCCTTTCTGCGCAAATGTGCTGTTATATAAATTATTATACCGCAATCCTTTGTGTAACACAAGGTCTTTTTTGTGCATTTTACAGAAAAATATCGAAAAATATGTAACATATAACTAAAAATTTCGAAAAAATATTGTGAAAAATTACAACAAAATTTCTATTGACATTGGTGTAACCCTATAGTTTATACTGATATTAAATTCAAAGGAAGAAAAAACTTTCAACGGCACATTTGTGCAGAAAGGCATGGGTGAAATTATGTTCGGGAAAAAATTTTTAGCGTTGGCATTAGTTTTCGCAGTCGGACTTTCGGCATTTGTCGGAGTCGGCATTCCGAAAGCAAGCGGTGACACATTCGACATTATGGCGTATTACGCGGCGGCGACAGATATGGTTTATTCCAACTGGAGGGACGATTATTTTGCCGAAGCGGTAATCAGCGTGAGCGACAATACGCTGACATTAGACAATCGCACTATCATGCTTCAAAATGAAGTCGAAACGGAGCATGGCGACTTGATGCTTACCGAAGAGATTTTGGAGGCGTTGGGCGAAACGGTGCAAAAAGCCGCTGAAGGCATTACAGCCCCGCGAACCGACAGGGCGGCATTACCCGCAAGCTTACTTGAAGAGCAGGCAGGCTTTGAAGTCAGGTTTGACTCTGTTTCGTGTACTTTTACAATTAGCAATGATTTTCAATCAATGCGTATTCTTGCACAAACGGTGTCAGGCAAATTACCTAAAGACTTAGGCGCGTCGGAAGTTTTGGCAGGGCCGGACAATACATTCATGCTGCAATTTGACACAATTGATGAAGCTGTAGCGGCAAATGAAAAACTGAACAATGCGGCAAACATCGCCTATGCCGAACCTGACACTCTCGTAATTGCAGACCAGTCTGTTTCACAATCGCACCTGAGTTGGGGTGCAAATCGAATTGGAGCAGGAAAGTACATGGATTACTTGATTGCCAACGGCAGACAAAATGCCAAAGTTGTTGTAGCCGTCTTGGATACAGGGCTTGACCCGAGCCACTCGATTTTTAAAGGGCGTGAAGTTCCCGGTTCCAATTTCATCGACAATATCCCCGGCACAATGGATTCACACGGGCATGGAACGCACGTTTCGGGCACAGTCGTGGACGTAACTCTTTCTTTACCCAATGTGAAGATTATGCCCGTCAAAGTGTTGAACAACGAAGGAAAGGGCATGGCTTCTTCCACTGCAAACGCAGTTCGCTGGGCAGCGGACAATGGTGCAGATGTCATTAATATGAGCTTGGGCGGCGCGGCTAACTCAACTGCAGATAATGCCGTTACCTACGCAAAAGACAAAGGTGTAACAGTCATCGTAGCCGCGGGGAATGAAGCTGTAGATGCTAAATTCACTTCCCCCGCAAGGTCGCCCCACGCTGTTACGGTAGCGGCTGTCAATAGTATCAACAGACCCGCGAACTTCTCCAACTTCGGAGACGTAGTGGATATTTCAGCACCCGGTGTCAGCATAGTCAGCGCGTTCTTAGGCGGAAAAACCGCCAGTGCAAGCGGAACATCCATGGCTTCGCCGCACGTAGCGGGAGCGGCGGCACTGTTGCTTGCCACCAATCCGTCATTGTCGCCGGATGAGGTTAAAAGTTTGCTTTGTGACAGCGTTGACAAATGGCTCACGGATTCCGACAAGCGTTACGGTACAGGTATTTTGAATATAGGTGCTTCCGCAGGGAAAATCCCGTTCGAAAACCTACCCGAAATCACCACCCCGCCTGTTACCACGACAACTACAATAATAACAACGCCGATTGTCACAACCACACCGACATTTACAACTACTCCGGCAACTACGAACGCGCCGATTATCACAACTACGCCGACAACTACGACAGCCCCGGCATCAACTACGGTGTCTATGCCACCGTCAAGGCCGATGCCGAACACGACTACAACGGCTGAATCCGTCACTACGCCTCCCGCAAGACCGACCGGTGTGCCGTCAAGGCCGACAATTGCACCCGCTCCAACCTCCGCGCCCACCGCAACATCAACACCAAAACCTGTATCGGAAACAACCCGCGGCAGATGACAGTATTAAGTCGCACGATAAGTTGCGACTTAATCGGCTACCTGTGTCGGTTGTCTGCCGAAGGCAGACGAGACACAGAGCCATTTGAGCGAGAAAAGTCCTAATCGGGCTTTGCCTGATTAGACAAGAC
>WRLX01000033.1 GCA_009777415.1 Oscillospiraceae bacterium | reverse complement strand
GCAAAGCCCGATTAGGCCTTTTCTCGCTCAAATGCCTCTGTGTCTCGTCTGCCTTCGGAAGACAACCGACACAGGTAGCCGATTAAGTCGCAACTTATCGTGCGACTTAATACTATAAAACTCGATTCCCCATTTACCGGGTGAGGCTTGCAAACTCAGTTCTTGCCCCTTTCAACCTCTCAATCAATCCGCAAAGCTGTCAAAATACCCCTGCACCAAAACAATCGGCGTGCCTTTATCGCCCGAACCGCTTGTTAAGTCACACAAACTGCCGAGCAAATCGGTAAACCGTCTCGGAGTCGTCCCCTGTGAGTTTATATTCCCTGCCGATTCGGTCTTTTCGTTTCGGATAAAATCCTTAATCGCTGTTTCATCGTCATTAATATTATCCGCCAAATACTTGAGCTTAACCTCATTCGGCGTACCGACCAGCCCTTTAGTAAATCCGGGGGACACAACGGGGTCAGCCAACTCCCAAATCCCGCCGATAGGGTCTTTAAACGCGCCGTCGCCGTAAACCAAAACCTCTATATTCTTCCCTGTCATCTCATGCAAAACCGCACTCAGCTTTTCGGCAAACTCTTGCGAATCCCGCGGGAACAGCTTAATTGTATTATCGGTAGCAAGATTAGAGCCGAGCAACCCGTATTCGGGATGCCATCCGCTTCCGTCAACCGATGCATTGAGAATTTCATCCACTCCTATCACACATTCCGCGCCCGCCGCTTTAAGCAACCGCTTTGAACGATGCCGCGTGTGAATGTCGGAACATATTACGTTTTTGGTATATTTCAGTATTGCGCGCGGGTCATTCGCCATGATTATTTTCGCTTTATTGTCGGTAATTTCCTTGTAATACTCAATGTAATCTATTGCCGTAAAAGGGTGAACGGGATTACCGAAAATTTGCGCAAATTCCTCCGCGGTAAAAACATCGGTATATGGATTAACGCCTTTTTCGTCAAGAATGTCAAGGCTCACCAAAGGATTGCCGACTTCATCAGACGGATATGCCAATTGCAGATACAATCCATCGTCCGATGCCGCCATTGATATACCGCGCAGGATTGAGGAAAACCTGTTACGGCTCAAAATAGGGAGAGTTATACCTATTTTCCCCGACGGCATTTTATTTCTCACATCTGCGGCAATCTGTTCCAACGTCGCGTAATTACCTTGCGAACGCGCTAATATTGACTCGGTAACGCCGACTACATCACGGTCATTAAGCGTGAACCCCTCCTGCCTTGCGGCGGCTGTTACCGAATCGGCGACAACCTTCACCAAATCCATTCCCTGTTTAATTATCGGTGCGCATATCCCGCGCGAAACTGCCCCTACTCTTCTCATGTACTTTCTCCTTCCATATTTAAGGCTATTATTTCAAGCCCTCTTTCCAACGCTTGTTCGTAAATATAGTCACCCGCCGCTTGCTCGGGAGTCCCGCAGAAAAGCAACCTTCCGCAGTCTTCCAGCATATAGTCTGCCGCTCTTTTGATTAACACGTCTGTGTCCTTAGAAAAAACTCTGTTATCTTCGGCATCATAATCGATGTAAGTGAGAATTACATCGGTGCTGTTCTCGTGTACCTTGTGAAACCTGTCCCGCCAATTTGCGGTATAGGTATAGGGCTGGTTTTCATATGCGTACATGACATACAGCCGAATGTCGTTATAGCGCATAAGCCCTGTAACAATTTCGCCTCCCCAAAGCGGGAATCCGTAATTGCAGTTGGTATAAAACTCATCAACACCCCCCTCTCTGTGGAGAGCGGCAATTTTATTTAACATATTGTTTTTTATTATTTGGCAATCACGGCTGTCCTCATTGTACCCGAAAGGCAAAAGCGACACATCAATGCCGGATATTATACATCGGTTCTTCTTGTCTTTCACACTACCCCCCTATTCACGCGCCGTTAATATCTGCGCCTGTAATTCCTTTATGCTGTTTATTATACGCTCGGAGACTCTTCGGAGTTCCTTTCTGTCGCTGTCATCTGTAATATTTATTTCATCGGGTAAAATAACATCGCCTACAGCGAAATCGAGATTTTTTTTGTTGCCCCCGAGTCCGTACATAATGCAAACAGGAAGCACAGGTACACCGGCAGTTGCGGCAATAAGTGCCGCGCCTGACTTTGCCCTGCCTATTGTCCCGTCCTTTGAGCGTGTCCCCTCCGGGAAAATTACAAGAACCCGACCTTTTTTCAAATACTCTACCGAATCGTCAATAACCGACTTATCGCCCGCACCGCGTACAACGGGGAATGCCCCGCACATTCGTATAAGGCGGGCAAAGAAACGGTTCTTGCGGAACAACTCGTCCTTTGCCATGAACGAGAACCTGCCCTTGACAAAAGCGGCAATTGCGGGCGGGTCGATGTACCGCTGATGATTACAGGCGACAATATATCCGCCCGTAAGCCGTAAATTCGGGAGTTTATGCGGCAACTTCTCCTTATTATACAAAGTAACCTTGAATTTGAACCAAAAATACAACCGCACAAAATACCGCAAAAAATTATAAAAGAAATTACCTATTTTAATGACCATGCCGACCCACCTTGCACAAATCTCAAAGAGATTCTCGGCATGGTGGTTCGCCCTTTCTTTTTTTCAAGCTTCAATATGCCTTTCTTTAATGCGCGTACCTTTCATTAATAATCCGCATTACCGCTTCGACGGATTCTTCAAAAGTGTTCCCCGTTGTATCCGCCACAATCGCATCGTCCGCCTGTCTGAGCGGCGCGTGTTCCCTGTGGGAGTCATCATAGTCCCGCTTGACTAAATCGGCGAGGACTTTTTCAAATTCCACATCCGCGCCTTTTGCGATCAACTCGTCATAACGACGCTTAGCACGTTCACGTGGCGCGGCAGTGAGAAATATTTTTATATCGGCATTCGGCAAAACTACCGTTCCTATGTCGCGCCCGTCCATGACTACCGAATTTTCACGCGCGAATGAGCGTTGCAACTCAAGCAGGAATGCTCTTACCTCGGCTCTTGCCGAAATTGCCGATGCGAGCATTGACGCTTCGGGCGTACGGATTTTATCGGTATAGTCAACCCCGCCCGCAAACACACGCTGCACCCCGTCCGCGAATTTCAGGCTTATGTTCGAGCTGCGGATTCTTTCCTCCAACCGAGTCGAATTGCCCTCAAAGCCTTTGCAATACACGCCGAGTGCGCGGTACAAAGCCCCGGTATCAACGTAAATGAACCCCAAGCGGGCGGCACATTTTTGCGATATGGTGCTCTTTCCGGAACCTACCGGGCCGTCAATAGCTATTGAAATATTTTTATCTTTTTTAATCATAACAAAGACCATGCCTTTCCGACACCAACGAGTCGTGAAGATTCGCCGTGTCTAACAGCTTGCTCGAAGCGGAGCTCCGACCCGCTGTTTTTCTTCAAACTACACCTCACAATAATAAATTTAACATAATATTGACAAATTGTCAATAACAGTTTATAATATAATAATGAAAGAATTAAAAACAATACACGTCTTCTCCGACGGAGCTTGTTCGGGCAACCCCGGGCCGGGCGGTTGGGGTGCAATTTTGCGCTTTGGGGACATGGAATCCGAAATTTGCGGCGGCGAACCGCACACTACCAACAACCGAATGGAGTTGACCGGAGTAATAGAAGCACTGTCGCGGCTTAAATACCCCTGTAAAGTCATTGTCCAAACCGATTCGCGCTATGTCGTGGACGGGATTACAAAAGGCTGGGCAAAATCGTGGAAACGTAATAATTGGGTAAAAAGCGACAAAAAGCCCGCTCTTAATCCGGATTTGTGGGAAAAGCTTTTGACACTCTGTGAAACTCATCAAGTCAGCTTCAACTGGATTAAGGGGCATTCGGGTCATCCCGAAAATGAACGCTGTGACAAATTGGCGGTTGCGGCGCGGGAAAAATTTTAGGAGTTCCGATGATTTATAACAAGCTTAATATAAAAACTCCCTGCTACGTTATCGACAAAGCGAAGCTTATACGCAACTTAGAAATTCTGAACAGTGTTGAACGGAGGACAGGCTGTAGGATTCTGTTGGCGCAGAAAGCCTTTTCAATGTACAGCCTGTACCCCTTAATAGGGGAGTATATTTCGGGAACAGCCGCAAGCGGATTGCACGAGGCACGCTTAGGCAATGAATATATGGCGAAGGAAAATCATGTGTTCTCCCCTGCCTACACCAAAAGCGACTTCGCCGAACTGTTAAAAATATGCAGTCATTTGGTCTTTAATTCATACGGACAATTTAAGAAATACCAAAACGACATACAAAACTCCGAAACAAGTCCAAAGCCGTCAATCGGGTTGCGAATAAACCCCGAATACTCAACTCAAAATCATGCAATATACGACCCCTGCGCACCGTTTTCGCGCTTGGGTGCGACATTGGAAAGTATACAAGGCATGGACTTATCGGGAATCAGCGGATTGCATTTTCACACTCTGTGTCAGCAAAATGCGGATGCACTTGCGGCAACCCTTGATGCTGTAATCGAAAAGTTCGGCTGTATTTTCCCGCAATTAAGCTGGATTAACTTTGGGGGAGGACACCATATTACACGCGAAGACTATGACATAGCTCTGCTCGAAACGTGCATTAAACGGCTTCAAAACGACTACGGGCTTGATGTTTATCTTGAACCCGGGGAGGCTGTCGCTCTTAATGCAGGTGTGCTTGTTACAGAAGTTATGAGCATAATTAATAACGGCATGGACATTGCAATACTTGATGCTTCCGCCGCTTGTCATATGCCGGATGTGCTTGAAATGCCCTACCGCCCCGAAATATCAGGCGCGGGCGGAGAAAATGAAAAAGAGTATAAATACCGTCTTGGCGGGAATACCTGCCTTGCGGGTGATATAATCGGAGATTTCGCGTTCGATTCCCCGCTCACTGAAGGAGAACGCTTAGTCTTTACAGATATGGCGATTTATACCATGGTTAAAAATAACACCTTTAACGGAATGCCCCTGCCGAGTATAGCAATCCTGCATGGGAATAACAAGATAGAAACAATAAAGGAATTCGGCTATGAAGACTTTAAGTCCAGACTCTAAAACTTTTCCCGAAACAAGTCGCAAAAATCCGGAATTTAAAACTTTTCCCGAAATAGTCATCGCCGAAAATGCGGGATTTTGTTCCGGTGTAAAGCGGGCAATAGACATCGCAGTGTCTGCCGCGGCAAAGCACGGAAAAGCTTACACTATAGGAAGATTGGTTCATAATAATGATGCAATTCGGCTTCTTGAAGGCAAAAACGTGTTCGCATTAGAAGATAATGACAACTTTGAGGATTACGCGCTTTCTGTTCCGAAAGATGCCGCTTTGGTAATTCGCAGTCACGGAATAGGGAAAGAGGCATATAATAAATTGTCGGAGCGTATCTCGAACGGCACTTGTTATGACGCAACCTGCCCCTATGTAAAAAAAATCCACGCTATTGCAGAGAGCTGTTCGGAATCTGACAGTGAAAATCCGACAATAATTATTGCGGGCGATAAATCTCACCCCGAAGTAAAAGGAATAATTGCCCATATTTCCGAAAAAAATAAGTGCGAAAAAAATCATTTTACTGTAAATTCACCCGATGAATTAAAGGCGTTGTTAAGTATTAACAAAGATTTTCGTCAAAATGCACTAATTTTTATTGCGCAAACCACCTTCCTTGAGTACAATTGGCGAGAATGTATAAAAATTTTAAAAAAAGGCTGTACAAATGCAAAAATATTTGATACAATATGTAAAGCGACAGTTAAACGCCAAAATCAGGCACGCGAAATTTCACGAAAAATTTCCGAATCTGAGGGCATAATGATAGTAATCGGCAGCAAACAAAGTAGTAACTCGGTAAAGCTGTATGAAATATGCCGCGATAATTGTGAAAATACTTTTTTTATAGAAAACGCCAATAGTTTAGACGTTAAAGACATGATTGGGCAAACCCGTGTTATCGGTAAAATAGGAATTACTGCGGGGGCAAGCGTCCCTGCGGAAATAATCAAGGAGGTTCACGATATTATGAACGCAGAAATCAAGACCATGGGGGAATTTGGCACCGAACTAAACAATGAAGCGGATGAAGCCGCTTTGGAAGCTGAAATCGACTTTATGGCGGAGGTTGACAAAACCTTCCAAAAAATATACACAGGAAAGAGAGTCAAAGCTTATGTAATGAGCATCAACAACAATGAAGTCGTTGTTGATTTGGGTGTTAAGCAGTCCGGGTACATACCCTCGGACGAGATAGGCGATGCCGAGCTCAAAATGGGTGACGAAATCGAATGTATTGTCACTAAAGTAAACGATGCGGAGGGGTTTGTCCACCTCTCAAAAAAACGAGTTGACTCTGAATTGGGATATGAAAAATTGTTGGCTGCGTTTGAAATGGGTGCAATTTTGCAGGGTAATGTGGAATCTGTCGTAAACGGCGGTTTAATTGTTGCGTTTGAAGGGCAGAGAGTTTTTGTACCCGCATCACAAAGCGGCATCCCTCGAAGTGGCAAATTAGAAGTGTTGCTTAGGCAAAAGGTTAAGTTCAAGGTTATTGAAGTTGATGAACAGCGTAAGCGACTTGTAGGTTCGATAAGAGCCGCAAGCCGTGTCGAAAGTGATGCATTGAAAGAAAAGTTTTGGAAAGAAATCGAAGTGGGCAAGACTTATGTCGGCGAAGTAAAATCAATCGAGAGCTTTGGTGTCTTTGTTGACCTCGGCGGAGTTGACGGAATGGTGCATCTGTCAGAACTCACATGGACACGGGTAAAACATCCGAGCGATGCGGTTAAAGTAGGCGATAAATTAGAAGTTGCCGTTAAAAGCTACGACCCCGATAAAAGGCGAGTATCGCTGACAGCTAAAAAAACAGAAGACAATCCGTGGACAAAGTTTATCAGCGAGTACAGCGTGGGTCAAACCATATCCGTTACAGTTGTTAATATAACTCCTTTCGGTGCGTTTGCGCAGATTGTCGAGGGAATTGACGGGTTGATTCACATTTCGCAGATTTCCCGCGAGAGAATCAACAATGTAAGCGATGCGTTAAGTCCGGGTCAGGTAGTCGATGTGCAAATCACAGAGATTAATGCCGATTATGAGCGTGTCGGCCTTTCAATAAAGGCATTGCTTGAGCCGGAAGAAGAACCCGAAGAGAGCCTTGAGGAAAAAATCACGGAAAACCTTGAAGAAGGCTCACCCGAAAATGTTTCCGAAGAAGCTTCACAATCGGAAGAGGTTGTAGCGGATGTGTCCGAGGAAAATGTCTCCTAAATAAAATTTTTATAAAAATAATAAGCGGCGAATTTGTTGAAAGTTCGCTGCTTATTATTTTATTATTATTTATGTATCGGGGGCAGATTAAGCCCCCTTGATTGCACTATCGCTTCCTACGGGTAGTTGTCGCCGCTATTGCCAATGAGCCAAGTGCAAGTGCGCCGAAAGTCACTATTTCAACTGAACCTGTGCTGGGGTTGTTGTCGGTTCTTCCTGCCGCTGTTGTCGTTGCGGCAATTGTTGTTGCTCCGCCTGTTGTAGTGGTTTGAGGAGCGGTAGTCGTCATTATCTCGCTCGTTGTTTCTTCGCCGGTTGTTACTTCCGCCGTTGCCGCATTTACGTCTCCCGTTTCTTCCGCCCCCGTCTCCTCACCGGTCACTTCATTTATATCACCGTGGACTTGACCTTGCCCTTGCCCGGTAATCCCGTCTACAATATCCTCTGCGCCGTTAAGCACGCCTTCAGCGGCATTGCCTACGCCGTCGACTACATCGCCGACTGCTCCGCCAATTGCGCCGGCAGCAGATGCGGCTGTACCGAATATCGTGAAAGTCGCGAAGGCTCCTATTAAACCGGAAATAAACTTATTCATCTCAGTTATTCTCCCTTAACTCTACCAATTATGACAGGTCAGCAAACGCAAAAACCTATCGTTTTTATTATCTCTAATGTTGAAAGTATTATTAGTTGAAATTTTTTCGATAAACACTAAATAATGGAAATGTCTATACTGTAGGTGAACTCGGCAGTCTTAATTAAATCGCGCCATTCATCCTCTGCTTTTATCCACATGGCATAATCGTAATGCTTTACCACATCTTCCAAATTAAATAAATCGCCGCCTACACTTTGTACCGTGTCTACAGTGCTTGTAATTTTTGACTGAACCTGCTCTTCCACTAAAGCCTTTACTTTGTCGGCATTGATTCCGGGCTCGGTTAAAATGCGGTTGCCGGATTTATCGACTACTGCTCGAACGACTATATGAAACGCTAAAACTCCGTCTTTCTCAAAGCTTTCAAAAATCGGCACTATTTTGGGTTTAACTCCAAAAAGTTCAATTGAAATAACTTCATTATTATAATTAAGCTCAACGCTCGACATTTTTATATCTTTACAAAGCAAAGCCAGCCCCGCACATTGCTCGGAATCCATAAAAGTGACAAGACTTCCGTCTATTAACAACGCGCCTCCGTCTGCAATAACTCTCGGATTTGACTCGCCCGGTTTACCGCCGTCACTGCCCCCTCCACTGTCGCCGCCTTCTTCGCCGCCTTGTTCACTACTTGACTCATCTGCCGCCGCTTGAGCCCCGCCCCCTGCGGAATCGGATTCGCCTGTCTCTAATATTTTAACCATCGGGATAAAATTCGCGCCGCTTTTTCCGTAGGCGAACATAAGACTTCTGTATATAGTGCAATAAGTGGGATAAATTCCCGTATCGTTGGCGTTTTCCAATATAAGGAGGAGCTTATTTTTATCGGTATACTCGTCTTTATAGGTCAGCGAAAGGAGCTCCTCAGCAGTCCCGTAAACACCCGCCACATATGCCGTGGAGTGATTGTTGAAGTAAGTCAGATAGTCTTGGATTACTTTTACGGAATTGTTTTTCAAAACCCCCTCACCCAAGAATAACACCTGATTATGGGCGAAAAAGAACTCCTTGCCAATGCTTGTTCGCGCCTGCCTCATTGCCGAATATATATTCGCACCCTTACCTGTGACAGTCTTGAGGTCGTTTTCGGTCTTCCCTCCATCGGAGGATTTACCCATGGAAAACTGCGCCGACACAGTGTAAACACCGTCATCGTAATCAACACCCACTAATTGAACCATTATCCTCTGTTCAAGGCGGATATAAGGAGTGTAAACATTGCACCCGCTCAAAAAAGCCGTTAATAAAACAAGGCTGAGCGTTATCTTTATTATCGAAACTACTTTTTTCACGCTTATGACCCTTGCCCCTTCTGCGTATTCTTTTTAAACATTTTTACCCTTGTCCTTTTTGCGTATTCTTTTTAAACACTTTTACCCTTGTCCTTTTTGCGTATTCTTTTTAAACACTTTTACCCTTGACCTTTTTGCGTATTCTTTTTAAACACTAATGCTGCGGCGGGTAAAATAAACGCCGCCGTTATCATTGGCACACCGTAAAAGATGCTCATTCCGCTATTGTTATTAAACCATTGCTCCCGCCCCAATAATAAGCGGACTAAAGCCGCCGTTGCGACAAGCAAGATTGCCGCCGTTATTTTTGCGGCGCGTATTCTTTTTATTTGCCCGCCCCCTCCATTGTCTTTCTGCTTATCCCTGCTGTGTACTGCGAAAAGCTCAAACAAAATAACTCTTACACAAATAAAAACGAGAATAATTTTAAATATTCCGCCGAGAATTGTTGCTGTTGCGAAAACCCCGTCCATCCGTTCAATGATATTAAAATCCGCAAACGACGAAATAGTGTACATTGGATAGAGAACGCTTCCCAAAAACCGCCCGAACACCGCGTTGTACAAGAAATTCAGCCATAGTCCCACTATAATCACAATCGGGAAATAATAAAACAATACGCTCTTGTAGCTTTGTCCGCGAACCTTGCCTTGAACGTCCTGCGCGTCCTCAGAACGCACAAACCCGCTTAATACTGCAAAGAAAAACAGTTCATCGTTTTTAACGGCATCATTGAGCGAACCCCAAAACATTCCGCCGTTATCATTGCCGCCGAACATTGCTAAGGGCGAATGAATACGGATAATATCAACATTTTTCCATATAAAAACAGACACCAACGCTATTACCAAAAGATACAGCGTCAATGCAACGGGGGCGACCCGTGCAGCGGATTGTACTCCTTTGTTCATGCTGTATAACGCGCTTAAAAAAACAACAGTTGTAAAAAAAATCGGCGCGAGATAAGGCATTATTGTTTTTGTAATTGCATATTCAAGCTGAACGGCTGTCAAAAGCGCGGCAAAAAGCAAACGGAACACTATTACAGAGCCGACAATCCATTTTACAGCACCGAAATTGCTTTGGAGTACGCCGTCTTGATTCCTTGCCGTAAATACAATCAGGGGCAGATAAATCAAAAGCAACAGCCCGCTTGTAATAAGCAACGATGCAAATTTCGTCATTGAATGCTCCGACATATCGGGCAAACCGCTGCTCATGCTGAAAAGCGCACTGACAATCAAAAGCGCGGCTAACTGAAAATGACTAATCTTAATCTTCAAGCCTGCAACCCCTCCTTTCAACTTTCAATCAGCTCAACCCCCGTCAACTCATTTATACCTACATCATAATCCGCCAATTTGCGCCAGTCCTGCCTTATGAAATAGTCGCGCATAGCTTTTAAGGTAAACGGCGTAAGCGGTGCCATATAGGGGACTCCGTAGGCAGACATTGCGCAAACCTTAAACAAGACAACGATACCAAGAGCGGTAATCCCGAACAGACCGAAGAATCCGCCCGCCAATATAAACGCAAACCGCAGAATTGCGATTGAAGGGTACAAATCGGGTACGATAAAGCTCGTAATTGCCGAAAGAGCAACAATTAAGACTATAGGGGCGGAAATCAAGCCGACATTTACCACTATGTCCCCCAATACTAAACCGCCTATAATGCTGACTGCGTGACCGACTACCGATGGCAAGCGCAACCCCGCCTCCCTCATTATCTCGTAAATCAAGATGACTATTATACATTCGCTCAAAATAGTAAACGGAGTTTTTTGTTCGGCACTTATTATATTAAAAAGAATTGTCGGCGGGAAAAGCTCCGGGTTAAAATTAGATACTGCCACAAAAAATCCGGGCAAAAGCACAGTTAAAATGAACGCGATATATTTCAGCCAACGTGTAAAAGTCGTAAAAACAGTCAGCCCGGAATAATCGTCCATTGTTTGGAAATGCTCGCTGAACAATAGCGGCAGGTACATTGCGTAAGGCGTTCCGTCTACTATTATTCCTATTCTCCCATCGTAGAGCTTTGCCGCAAAGTTGTCGGGTCGGTCAGTGCTGCCCACTTGGGTAAACACTGAGTTGCCTTTATCTTGCAAAAACGGCTCAATATACCCGCTTTCGAGAATCATTTCAACCGGGATTTTCTCGAGCCGCTCCTCAACTTGCTTGAGCATTTGGGGCTCGGCTTTATCGCTGAGATAACACAGCGATACATCGGTTTGACTTCTTTGCCCCAACGTCAAGGTTTTGACTACAAAAGTGGGGGACTTAATTCTGCGGCGGACAAGGCTTATATTCGTCCGCAAATTCTCGGTGAATCCCTCGCATGAGCCGCGCATATTCGTATGAATAAGCGGACGTTCAACCGAACGAGTGTTCCAGCCTTGAACCGCAATTGCAACGCCGTAGTCAATTCCGTCTGCCAATATTACGGCGAATCCCGACATAAAAAACCGTATCAGCTCCTTGTAAGTTGAGATATGGTTTTGCTCAACCGCGACAAGAAGCTCTGACTGCATCTTCTGCATCAGTTCATCCGGCTTTAAACTGTTTTCCAATCCGCTTTCAAAAAGCCTCATCGGGTTATATATCAACCCCGCGATTGTCTGTGTGTTCACCATGCCCTCGCAGGCGATTACACAAATGTTACAGCCGGCAACATTGGCGTACTTGATTATCAAGTCGCTTGTATTTTCTAATATGGAACGGACATTCACGGTATTTGACACTAAGTCCGTTGATAACTTATTGTTTAATTCTGCAATTTCTTTCATTTCGGTATTATAATTCCCAAACAGGTTAAAATAATACCGTTGAAAATTTTTTTGAAAGCAAATCCGCGTGAATACAGAAAATTAAACTTTCAACAGCACGTTTGTGCAGAAGGGGATGGTTAAGATTGGAAATTAATCTACGTAGATGGGAAAACGAATTTTTATGGCACGTTTGTGCAGGAAGGGGATGGCTAAGATTGGAAATTAATCTACGTAGATGGGAAAACGAATTTTTATGGCACGTTTGTGCAGGAAGGGGATGGTAAAAAATGTTTAGCTTAGTTTTAAGAACTTTAGTTTTATATCTTTTTGTAATTTTGGCAGTCAGGTTAATGGGGAAAAAACAACTCAGCGAGTTACAACCCTCCGAGCTTGTTACTACTATTATAATTTCCAATATAGTTACCGTATCGCTTGAGGAATCCAATATTCCGCTTTTGGCGGGAATTATACCTATTATGTTTATAGTGTGTATTGATGTGTTAATCACCGGGGTTAATCTCAAAAGCAACCAAATGCGCAAAATTACAACAGGTTCACCCAACGTGATTATTTCAAACGGGACTATTGACCAACAAGCGATGCGCAACCTGCGTTATACAATCGACGATATAATGGAATCCATGCGTGAAGCATCCATTTTTGACATTTCCGAAATACAATTTGCCATTGTGGAAAACACAGGGAAAATAAGCTTCCTCCAAAAGGCAGACTCGCAACAAGCCTGCGACCCGCAGGCGTTGATTATCAAAGACGGGCAAATAGATGCAGACGGACTAAACCAAAGCGGGCAAGATGAAAAATGGCTCAACATGATTTTGAATGAAAAGCAGATTTCGGTTAAAGACGTATTTTTGCTGTCCGCCGATAAAAACGGAACTTATAATTTTGTCGCGAAACAGAAAAAACCACCGCTATAGTCAAGCGGTGGTTTTTTAGGGTTAAGCTATCTCGTTGGCTTATTGAGTTTAAACCGCAGCAGACGGAGGCAATGCAATGCTCTCGCCGTCTATAACGCTGCTCATACCTACGATATACTTCAGCACTTCTAATACGCAGAAGATATTGGGTTCGGGTTCTTCCTGCGAGTTTGCGTTATCGCTGAGTGTAGCTACGCGTCTTGCCTCGGCGGCAGTGATAATAACATTTCCTTCCGAATCGGTTCTTCCGTCGGTTATCGTGCTGTTCATGCCAACGATAAATTTAAGGATTTCAAGCACATCGAAAATGTCAGCCACAGGGTTTCCGTCCTCGTCCACTTCGCCTCTTACAGAGCCGAGTGCGGCAAATTCCTGCTTAGGGTTGCAATTTATGCAACTGAACTTTCTGCACTTCGCGCCGCTTTCACTTGTGCAAACATAGCAAATGCTGCAAAGCGGGTCAGCACAGAATGCTATACCGTGCTTATCATTGGTGTCGCCTTGGAAACATTGAGCGCAACCGCATAAACCGCAGAAATCCTCACAAGTGCATCCTGCACAGTCGTCACAATTTTCTTTGAGGCAACCGTTGCAGTCTTCACAGCGTTCATCATCAAAGCACAATGTGAAAGTAACAGTGAAAGAGAGAATGTCATCGGCAAGCTTTTCCTCGTTCGCCAAAAGCACATTAGCGTTGTTAGAACCCGACCTTGTTTCTAAAGCGAGGGGGCTGTCGCCGCCTGTTTGCAGGAGTTGATGCGGTTTCCACCATGCGTTCCATACAGGTGCGGAAACAAATCCGGCATGACCGTCACGAGGACACCAGAAATCGTTAGGTGTACATCCGTTGGGAACCCCTGTCATGCAAGTGTCTCCCAGACACTCGGCATCATCATCACGCGCCACAAACCACGGGAGCATATAGTGGTCGATCAAATCAACCACAGTGTCGTTGACCTTAATTTCGTTAAAAGTTACGCCGACTTCCCTGAACGGACCGTCAACATCGCGGTTCGCATTACCCGGATTAATAAGCTCATCTTGACCGCCCATTTTTGTACCTTTTTGTGCAATCTTCAAGTCGGTAATCATATCAAGAATACAGCACATATCATCGCAGTCTTCGTGTCGTCTCTTGACATCTACCGTAAGAGTATAAGTCTTGTCTTGGTCGTCCTTTGCAATTCTGAGTACATCACTGTCCTGATAAAGACCCCAACCCGTTTCAGTTCCGAATGCGCCGCCACTGAGCCAAATAGGTCTTGTTTGGAGAACGACATCTACACAACCGTTACAGTCGAGCTGATTACAAGTCGGGCAAGCATCGGGGTCAAAGCAAATCTCGCAACCCGATTGCTGACAATCAGTGAGTGCCACGTCGCATTTGGCGTGAGCGCATACCGTGCCGCAGACTGCGTTTGCCGCCCACGTATGAGATTGGCAGAAGCAAGTCGGGCAAATTGCATTGCCGCAAGTTCCGTCATCGCAAGTTCCGGCACCGTCAAGGCTTATTGTGAATTCAATGGTGATTTTGTTTGTTGAAGCGGGAATGTTCAACCCTGTTCCGCCCCATACGTCCTCTGTTGTAACGCCTGTGACAGCTTTGGGTTCGCCCCATGCGTTCCAAAACTGTACATCGGCATATCCCGCCAAATCATTGTCGGTTGCAACAAGGGGGAGGTTCAAAACATCTTCCAAACCGAGATTGTTAAGTCCCGCATTTGCCGTAATTTTTGTAACAGAGATTGTTGCATCGCCAAACGCCGCAGGTGCTGTTACAGCCGTTCCTTTTTCGTCACCGTCATCTCCCCATGAAGTTCCGGGAGCACGCAGTGCAAAATTCACGAATTGCTGTAGTGTTCCGGGGAAAGTTACTTCCGCGGAGTATGCGCCGTCGTCTTTAATCATAACGGCAGGGCCTTTGAAAATTGTTCCGCTTCCTGTTGCGTTTCTCGCCATAAGTCTTACAGGGAGTGAACCGGCGGGAACGCAAGCACGATTTTCACATTCAGTCGAGTCACATACGTCACAAGTAGCGGGAGGCTGATAATTTCCGCCGCCTACAATGCCCGTAACGGTAAAGTTGACTGTGATTGTAGCGGTTCCGGTCGGGAATACTACTCCCGGTGCGGTATTGTGAACCCAACCGTTTTGCTCAGTCCCGCCGTCTGTGAACGCGGTATCAAGACCGCCTCCTGGAGCTACAATACGGTTATTGGGTTCGTGGTAAGTGTTCCACAATTGAACGTCAACATAATTCAAGAACGGGTTTGTAGATGCTGTTCCCCATGAGGATACAAGCTCAAGCTCTTCATTGTTCTGCAAACCGATAGTTGCGGTCGCACCCGTAACGGTAACAGAGTCAATTGTGATTACCGCATCTTTGTAATTTTCATGAGCTTCCTCTGCATCGCCCTTGTTATCCCATTGGTTACCGGATGCGCCCGGAGTCGAACTCTCGGAGCGGATTGCGATTCCTGTGAACGCCCTGCCGCCCAAAGTAGATGAGGGTGCAGTAATGGTAATAGTTCCGGGGCCGTTTTGCTCAATGTTTACAGTTTCGCCTTTGAGAAGTCTTTCAGCCCCTGTGCTTCCATCGCCATCGGGGTCAGATTCCCAAGCGGTTCTCGCCATAAGCTGAACTTCAAGGCCATCGGACTGAGTTGTGGTGATTTCCCATTTTGCATAGAAAGTTCTATCTCCTACTGCAAGGACGGGGAATACTACTGCATCTCCTGTGCCTTCCGCATTAACGAACCAACCTAAAAACTCGTAGCCGCTTCTTGTCGGCGCAGGAGTAGGTGCAGCGATATTATCGCCGTGGTTTATTACTGTTTCTACTGCTGGCGGAGTACCAATGTAGTTCAAATCCCATGTCACGGAATATTGCGCAACCCATTTTGCGAAATATTCCTTTGCCTCGGTCGCGACTAAACCTGTAAATTCTACTGCTGTGCCTGCTCCTTCGGCATTGTCGAACCAACCCGCAAAAACAAATCCTTCTCTTGTGGGTTCAGAGGGCAAGCTAATCTCCGCATATTCCGCAACATCGACTACGAGAGAGTCAGGCGAACCGGAATAGTTATAATTCCATGTTATTGGGTATAAAGTCACGCTTTCGTCTACCCAGTTAGCAGTAAAAGTAACTGCAGCGGTAACGATTGTATTCGCGTCTACAGGTGTACCGTCAGTAGTCCAACCTGTTAAATTGAATCCCGCGCGTGTTACTTCGGGGAATTCGCCTACCGCACTTCCATGTTCTACACTTCTTGTACCCTCGGACGGGGTGACAAGTGTACCTTCGCCGGGGTTAAACGTCACTACATAGGTTTTAATTTCCCATTTCGCAAAGTATTCTACCGACTCGGTCGCGACTAAATCGGTAAAGTCTACCGCTGTGCCTGTTCCCGCGGCATTGTCGAACCAACCCAAGAAGTTGTAACCTGTTCTTTCTACAACTTCGGGCGGGACTACAGCTGCACCATCGGCAACAGAAGTTGAAGTCGCGGGGATTTCCGAATGGTTAAGATTCCATTTTATGTCATGATTTTCGGGTGCTACATCGCCGTCAATTGTGACAGTAAAGTCA
>WRLX01000032.1 GCA_009777415.1 Oscillospiraceae bacterium | reverse complement strand
TTAAGGAATAAAAATAAAATTGCAAAAAATCCTACTTTTTTGCAATTTATAACATTGTAACATATCATTCAACCCATGTCAATACATTTCGTCAAAAATTTCAAAAAATTTTTAAACATGAAAAAACACTTGACATAACGCTAAAGCTGTGGTATAATCCGAGCATAAGGAACTAAGGGGATGCTTGTATTTATGAAAAAACTTTTAATATCGGCACTTGTCGCGACACTGTTACTTTCGGCGTGCAAGGGTGGGGACTCGCCCGAAGTGCCCGACTTGGGGGAGGTTGCCCAAATTGAGGACAACGACAACACGGCGGGGGAATATGGGGAGCTTTCCGCTTACGGCTTCATCGGAACTGATATTTACGGTAATACAGTCACCGATGAGGGATTGGGCGAGAAAGAGCTTTGGTTTGTGTATTACTGGGCGACATGGTGTTCCCCGTGTGTCAACGGAATGCCGCGATTAGCTGAAGTGGCGGCGAAATACGGGGATAGAGTCGGCTTTATCGGGTTAATCGACGACTACGACACTAACCTCGGCGGAGCAGTCAATATCATTGAATCGGCTGAACTGCCGAAATCGTTTTTAATGCTTAATGCACGCGAGGAAGGTGTAAAATCGCTGTATGATATTGTTCAGACGGGGTATTTTCCGACTACAACGCTCATATATAATGGTGAAGCACTTGAGCCACATATAGGCAGCAATTATCATCTTCTTGATGAATTTTTCGGTGAAAGTTGACTGAAATGAGACTTAATATTATGCGTGCCGCTTTTTTGATAATCGGCATAGTGCTGATTATATGCGGGGTAGTGCAGGGTGAGCCGGATGAAATAATGCGAAAAGCCGTCACAGTCTGCTTGGAATGTATAGGTATAGGATAATGCTCAAGCTGATAAAAACAAGGTTATTTGCGCAAACAGTATTTTTCTTTTTGCAAAATCCTTTTATTAAAAACTTTTTCACGGGTGAAATTTACCGCGGCAGTGCTAAAAGAGTCTGCACCCCGGGGCTGAACTGTTATTCCTGTCCGGCGGCGGCGATGTCTTGCCCGATTGGTGCGGCGCAGTTGTTTTTCGCAGGTGCAAAGCATAGTATAAGCTTATTTGTCACGGGGATTCTCTTAACAGCGGGAATGGTATTCGGGCGGTTTATCTGCGGATACGTCTGTCCGATGGGCTTTTTCCAAGACTTTATTTACAAAATAAAAACGCCGAAATTAAGGCTTAAACTGAAAATTGCGCGGTATGTAAAATATGTGGTTTTGGCAGTTTTTGTAATAGTTTTGCCGATGTTGATTTTGCACCCGTTGTCGGGATTGGGCGAGGCATGGTTTTGCAAATATATATGCCCGATGGGGACAATATTCGCCGCCTTCCCCATTTTGGCATCTAACGAGGCATTGCGCAGTTTAACAGGCGGATTGTTTGCGTGGAAGACGGCGGTTGCGCTTGCAATTATCGGCACTTCGGCGGTAATTTACCGTTTTTTTTGCAGGGTGATTTGCCCGCTCGGCGCAGTGTACTCGCTGTTTAACGGAGTTGCGCTTGTGAGAATGGGTTGCGACAGAAGGAAGTGTACTTCTTGCAATAGGTGCGAAAAAGTCTGCAATATTTGCATAACACCTGCCACACAGCCGAACTCACCCGAATGTATGCGTTGCGGCAATTGCGTTAGGGAGTGCGGCGGGGCTTTAAAAATTGAAAGTAAATCCGCATATGATTATTTTTCCCGAAATAACGAAAGGAGTCATTGAATATGAGCAGAAAAAAATCGCAAATAGTTGCGGGGGTAGTATCAATTGCGGTGAACATTGTCTTGTTTGCGGCTAAGTTTTGGGCGGGGTTGCTCACAGGTTCAATCGCGCTGATGGCGGATGCATGGCACACTTTGTCCGACTCGATTACATCTGTGTTTATGATTTTTGCCGCAAAATTGGCATCGAAAAAGCCCGATAAAGAGCATCCTTTCGGGCATGGTCGCTGGGAATTAATCGCCTCGGTGCTTATGGCATTTGTTTTGGGGGTAATAGGTTTAGAATTCATCATGAGTTCGATTGAACGGCTTCAAAACAGGGAAAGTGTCGCATACGGCACGTTGGCGCTTGTAATAACAATAGTGTCGATAGTTGTCAAGGAATTGCTTGCCCAATACGAGTTTTACTTAGGGCGAAAATATAACAACCCCGTAATAACTGCTGATGCGTGGCATTCACGTACCGATTCCCTCTCGTCAGTCGTTATACTAATCGGGATTATCATAACAAAGTTTGCCGCGAACTTATGGTGGATGGACAGCGTATTGGGAATCGTGTGCGCACTTATGATATTCTATGCCGCTTACGAGATTATGAAAGAGGTTGTGACAAAAATGCTCGGTGAAGAACCGGAACAAAGTTTTATTGATGAGCTAACCGATGAAATCAAGAAAATCTATGACAGCGATTTGATGCTTCACCATATTCACCTGCATAATTATGTCACCCATAAGGAACTGACACTGCACATAATGCTCAATAAGCACATGACAATTGAGGAGGGGCATGATGTTGCCACTGTGATTGAAGACAGGATTCAAGAACACTTCGACATGACGGCAACCATCCATGTAGAGCCATTGCAAGAACAAGAAGTTTAACCGACACGCATTGTTTTTGGCGGCTCGGGTTCGGGTTCAGGCTCAGGTTCGTGTTCCCATGGTTCGAGTTCGTACTCATGATATGGCGGCTCTAACTCTTGCTCTTCGTTTGCATCCGGTGCATCCGGAAATTCGGTTTGGTACGGCTCAGGTTGACCCCCGCCGTAGTTGTGGAATTGAAACTGTCTGTGAATATGTTGTACAACGCTTAATATTGTAGGGCGGGCGGCTGAAAAAGCCGCCCCTGTTTGCGGTTGGGAAAATGTGTATATTGCAATGGCATACGCTACCACAATGTTGCCGTATGCGTCGTATTCCACGACAATCCCCATATCATGGTCGGCGGCCGCCTCATCAATATACGAGCCGGTTTTGTTGGCAACGCTGACTCCGGGGAAGCGGGACAATGCCGCCGGTATTTTAGAGCGAGTTCTTGAATTAAACATAATGCTCAACATTGTAGAATACGGCTCGGAATGACTGCCATACCAAATCCGTTCTAACAATGCGAGGCTGTCCGATACAGAAGCGGCATTGTGATTCCCCAAGTAATTGAAGCCGCGCAAGTCCGAATTGAGACGGGTGTAGGAATAATTCTCTTTTAGATGTTCGTCAATGTTTTCCCGCCCGAAATGCTCGATTATATAAGCGGTACTTTCGTTGTCGGAAACCTGCAACATTTGCCGCAGATGATAATTAAGACTGCTGCCCGCGATTATGTCATTAAGGTTGGCATTGCCGTTTTGGATTTGCAGAAAAGCGTATTCCGCAATCCACGTTTTTATCATGCTCGACGGATGCAATCCGCCCGAAGTGTCGATATGCCTGTAGCCGTTTATCGGGTCCATTAAGTCGACAACGCCGATATAAAAGTTCATTCTGTTATAATTGACCAATGCCGACAGCGTTTCCCCTACAATATCGTCCATTCCGGGCGGAATCCGCCTTTCTATCACATCGGGGTTCCATCCATAAGAAATCGGCGCGATTACTAACGGCGCGTTACCATCGTCTGTTTCTTCAGAGTCGATTAAAAGCTCAGTAGGTTCTTCAGGCTCGTCCGCAGTCGGCTGAATTGCTGTTGCCGACGAATAGTCCGTGTCTGTCACGGGTAAATCGTCTTCTGTTTCATGTTGTCCCGCTGTGACTCCGCAACCGACAAATGCCGCCAAAGACAAAGCAAGGGTAATTGCAATTGTTTTCCTCATCATGTTTACCTTTCAATCTTCTAACTTGACATTCCGTTTAATTCTTTCGACCACTTCATACATAAACAGCTTAACAGGCTTGTATCTATCGGAAAAATATTCGACAAATTCGGAGGATAGTCCGACTCCGGGCTCTTCATTTTGAAGCGGGAGCATTATTTTAGCGGTAATGCAGCCCCTTTCGTGAATGCACTCAAACATCCCGCCGCATCTCTCGGCAATTCTCTTGCATAAGGTAAGCCCTAATCCGGGGTCACACTTTTTTAGTCCGTTGAGGTTTTTGACGCTTACGCAGACGTATCTCTCATCGTCGGACATAAATATGGTGTCGAGCTTGACGATAACCGTGGTGTTAGGCGGCGAATACATCAATGCGTTTTGCAAAAGGTTCATAACAGCTAATGTGAAGGCTTTTTCGTCTATTTTAACCGAGCTTTTCTTGTTTTTTACAACAAACTGCAATTTACACCCTACGGATTCGGGCAAGTATTCGGTGTCAATCTCCATTTCGTGTTCAAGCGCATCTTTAATTGCCGTCTCAATCACCGTTGTGCATTCGCCGATAATGCCCGTAAGGATTGCCTCGGCATTGATGATTGCGGTATCGGAAATCAGCTCTTCCATATGAATATACATCATGTTCATATTTTGTGTCAATAGGCGGTAGGAACTAAGCAACAATTCATGGGTAACCTCGTTGTCGTCTTTATCTGACAACATTGTAGCGAGTCCTATTATTCTGTTAATATGAGTTCGCGCCTCCTTTGCGACCAAATTAATATGCTCTTTAAATTCTATGTTGTTTGGTTTTTCAGTATACATTTTTACCCTTGACCTTTCTGCACAAGTGTGCCATAATAGTTCGGTTTCCCATTTACCGAATTTATTTCCAAGCTTTTACCCTTGACCTTTCTGCACAAGTGTGCCATAATAGTTCGGTTTCCCCATTTACCGAGAATTTATTTCCGGGCTTTTACCCTTGACCTTTCTGCACAAGTGTGCCAATTATAATCTGCTTAAAATTATTGTCATCGTAAATCCTGTCAGCAAGCCTGCAATAATCCCGCCGAGAACAAGGGCGGGAAGATATATCAGTACGCCGAATCCACCGTAAATGAATACAGCAACGGCAACCTGCATCAAATTATGCGCCAACGCACCCGCGACACTTGTAACAGGAGGCGGAAACAGCTTTTTTAATGACGTCATTACCAAAACCGCAACAATCCCGCCCGAAAAGCTGAACAACAATGAAAACAAACTCCCGGTAACAAGCGATGCCAACAGCACCCGTGCAATGACGACAAATACCGCATCCGCCCCGCCGAATCCTTTTTTATACAGGATAAACAGCGTTACCGTATTGGCAAGTCCGATTTTTATATGGGGAATCGGTGTAATTGGCGGAATCTGCAACTCGACTGCAAACAAAATAAGGGAAACAGCCGTAAGAAGCGCGAGGACGACAATGTTTTTTGGTTTACTCAATTCTAATGACCCTCCACGGAAACTATCCGGTTATTCCGTCAATATCCGATTTGTGATTGGCTATCCGCACTTCAACGCGGTTAGGCAGGCAGATAACCGGAATCACGCCGTTTACAAAGCCTGTCTTAACGCAGATTTTATCGGGACATGATGCTTCGGTAATGCCGATTTTCCCGTTTCTGACTTGTACTAAATTTCCGTTTAAGGGGAAGTCTTGATTTTGTAAAAGCGGAACTTTATTATGCAATAATTCGCCGTTTTGGTAGATTTGCGCAACAGGATTTTCAAATTTAAGATTGTTAATCCAAATTTGTGCCGCCATTGCGATTATTGCCAACGCAAAAATGACAATCATCGAGATGACTGTAGATAACTTCTCCCTCTTTAGTAACGCCGACACCGCAGTACCAACCCTCCTCCTCATACCATGACACCGATTCAAGCACTTCCCACCCCCTTATAAAAACAGCAGTCGAGAGTGCGTCGGAAACTGCTCCCCTGTCGCTGATTATAGTAACCGATGCAAACTCGGAGCCTGCGGGATAACCTGTAGCAGGCTCAAAAATATGTTCGCCGCGTTCATAAAATCCGCTTGTCGCAACAGTTCCGCGATTAATCGTAAGAATTTCAATCATCTCATTTGAATTAAACGGGTCGCGTACCCCGATTTTCCACAACCCCGTATCATTGCCGAGACGTGGGGATTCTCCGATTACTCCGATTTCTCCGCCTATTTCGATTATAGCCGAGTTAATGCCTTTAAAACGCAAAATTCTCATCATTTCATCAATCGCATAGCCCTTTGCAATTGAGCCGAAATGAAGTTTTAGCGAATTTTCGGTAAAACGAACGGTTTTGACACCGCGTTCATTAACGCTGACCAATATGTTCATGTAGCCGAGGCTTGGCAGTAACTCGTCAATTTCATTTTGCGAAGGTGAATGTTCACGATTCCACAAATCTATGAGCGAACCTAACGATATGTCGAACTCCCCGTTTGTTAATTCGGACAAAAATAGTCCGGTTTCGATTAACTCGCTCATTGCCGCGCTAATTTCAACGGGATTGGCGTAAGCGGCGGAGTTGATTCGACTTAATTCACTGTCCGGGTTGTTATAATCCAGCATTTTGTCAAGCTCGTACAATTTTTCAAATGCCGCATCAATTGCGGATTCGGCAACCTTGGTATCGAAAAAATTCCCGTAAACTTTTATTGTTGCGAGCGTGTCCATTGCAAATGCCGACCGCTCAACGACCGCTATGTTCGGGCTACACCCGACAGTAACCACTACTACACATAGAATAAACAGTATGACTCTCATACATTATATGATAACACAGAAAAAAAAAACTTTCAAGCATTTTTAAACATTTTTATAAATTTCTGCTTTTTTAATTTTTTGGCATTTTTTTAAATTTTATAAATTCTTTTCTTGACTTTACCAATAATTATATGTTATAATAAAATGATTATGATGAGAGTATTAGGTATTGACCCTGGATATGCGACTGTGGGCTATGGGATTATAGACTATGACAAGGCTAAATTTTCGGTTGTGAATTACGGCGCGGTAACGACTGCGGCAGACATTCCGTTTGAGAATCGTCTGGCAGAAATATACAATGATTTATGCGAGATTATCAAATCTTGTCGTCCGGGATTTATGGCAGTTGAGCGAGTGTTCTTCACGACTAACCAAAAAACGGCAATCGATGTGAGTCAGGCACGGGGAGTGATTTTGCTTGCGGCAGTTAATAATTCCGTTGAAATTGCAGAATATACGCCGTTGCAAGTAAAACAGTCGGTAACGGGGTACGGCAAAGCGGTAAAAGCGCAGGTGCAGGAGATGACTAAGCGAATTTTGCGATTGTCTGCGATTCCCAAGCCCGATGATACGGCGGATGCGTTAGCTATTGCAATCTGTCATGCACACACCTACTCATCGCGAAGGAAGTTGAAGTAAAACCTGCGTAAATGTTGCTCGGAAAGGGAAAGGGTAAAAACTTAAAAATAAACCTGCGTAAGTGCGGAAAACGAAGCTTTATAACACGTATTTGCTTGGGGGGAAAGGGTAAAAGTTTGAATAATAGCGGAGGTGTCACCGGCTTCGCCGATGAGCAGTCCGCTTGACAGGCTTATTCATGGAGGCTTTGTGCCTCAGAAAGGCATGGTCATAAGAATGATACACTCGGTAAATGGAAAATTAATACACATTGAATTAGGATTAGCGGTTGTTGAATGCGGTGGGGTGGGCTATGCCTGCCGCACTACTTCGGGTTCATTAGATGGACTTAAAACCGGGGACGATGTGGTATTCCTTATTCATATGAGCGTTAGGGAGGATGCCGTTGAATTGTTCGGGTTTATCACTGCATATGAACTAAACTGCTTTAAGATGTTGTTGTCAGTGTCGGGAGTCGGCCCGAAAGCCGCGCTGTCAATCCTGTCGGAGATGTCGCCGCAAAACTTCGCACTTTCGGTAGTCGCCGACGATGTAAAATCGCTCACCCGTGTTAAGGGAATCGGCGCGAAAACGGCGCAGCTTATTATATTAAAACTGAAAGATAAACTTTCGGGCGAGACGGCTTCATTGCCGAGAGCGGGCAACATGACGGGTTCGTCCGCGGGTTCGCCTGTTTCGGCAGACGCGCAAGCGGTCAGCGCGCTTATGGTGCTGGGATTTTCGGCATCGGAAGCGGCAACGGCTCTTGCGGGACTGTCGGAGGAGTTGGACACTTCCGAAAAAATTAAACAGGCATTGAAAAAGCTTTCTGTAAAAAGGTAGATGAATTATTTGTACCGAATTGAAAGGATGTGATAGCTGTGACAATAGAAATATTGCTGTTGGTGATTGCAGTAGGTGTTCTTTTTGCGACAAGTATCGCATTACATTGTATTAGGGTGGCAGATAAGCGCAAAAAAAGGCGTAACGCGGTAGAAAAGCTGTACGACAATGCACGTTTCGGCACGGATTGCGCAGTCAAACGCCGCTTTAAAAGAGCTTTAGGTTTGTTGGTTGGTTCTGATTACGTTAGAGTAAAGACTTTAAGGAAAGTCGCAATGGTTTTTGTGAAAACTGCCCGCAGAGTCCGTGAGCCTATTGACAAGGCGTACTGTTTGAGTTGGGCGGGGAGATGCTACGAGGACTACGGCGACCCGGTTCTTGCCGCAATTTGCTATACTGCCGCAATTGAGGTTGCTCCGTCGGAAACGTTTTCGTCTGAGCGGCTCGGTGATTATTACTTGGAATACTCGCCCGAGGAAGCGCAAGCGCATTACGAAAGGGTATTGGAATACAATCCCCTCACTTCAACGACTTACTTTAAGTTAGCAAAGTTGCACTCAAAGCACGGTGACAGCGACAAGGCGATTGCGCGGTACAAAACCGCGATTGATGCCAATAACGGATATGTCGCCTCAATGGCAGAGGTTGCAATCGAGTCGGCAAAAAAAGGTGACAAAAAAACCGCGCTGAATTTTTACTTCATGGCTATGGCAAACGATGTATGTGAATTTGAAGAATTGGAGGAGGCAATCAAAGAATGCTTGATTCAGTGTACACAATCATAGGATTAATCAGCTTTGTGCTTTTCTTAACGGGCGTTTTAACCGGGCTTGCACATATTTGCAAGCGATTGGTCGAAGCGCATTGTATTCGCAATTGTGCAATAAAAAACATAGGCAACGAGGTTTCCATTTACAATGATAAAGGCGCGAAATTGGCATATAAAGGAATATGTGCTTATCTTAATGAAGACCATTCCAAGGCTTTGACATACCTTGAAAATGCTGTGCGATATTCGCAGGTGTCGCATAACAGCGCGTTTTGCTTCGACTGGATGTCAAGGTGCTACGAAGCGTTGGGGAAGTACCGCGAATCTCTCAATTGCTGTGTAAAAGCCGTTGAAGCCGAGCCATCCAACATTAAGGCTTTGTTCGGGCTTGCCAATATGTATGTACGAAACGGGGCGTTTTCAAAAGCTGAGTTTTATTATAACAGGGTTTTGCGCTATGACCAAAAGAATTCTTACGCATCATTTATGTTGGGGACACTTTTTATGGGGCGCGGCTTGTATGACAAGGCAGAAGAGCAGTTTTTGAAAACAATTGAACTTAATAACGAGTCCGAAGAGGCTTTCGCCGAATTGTCGGTGGTTATGGCGATTAAGGGGGATTATTCGAGAATGGATTCCTACTTTGCCGAGGTTACCAAATCAAGCAACGGAAAATATACCGATTCGGATAGATTGAGGAAGAGATTGAACTCAATTAAAAAAATGAAAGATTTGTAGTTTGAAAATAAATCAAGAAAGAAACGTGGTAAACCGCAATTTTCACTGCTCGTTGGTGTGTGCGGCAAGTCACACAGGTGTGTGCAATGATTATTGAAAATCAAGATGATGTTCAAAAAGAACGCGAACACGAGCGATTGGTAACTCCGGTTTTGAATCAAGAAAGCACGGCGGAGTTTGACACGGAGTATTCACTGCGACCCAAAACCCTTGCCGAGTATATCGGGCAAGATAAGGTAAAGGAAAATCTCGCCGTGTTTATAGCGGCGGCAAAGGCGCGTGGCGAGGAATTAGACCATGTTTTGCTGTACGGTCCGCCCGGATTGGGCAAGACTACCCTTTCAATGATTATCGCGGGGGAAATGGGAGTGAACATCAGAGTTACCTCCGGTCCTGCGATTGAAAAAGCGGGCGATTTGGCGGCACTTTTGACAAACCTGCAAAACGGAGACGTGCTTTTTATAGACGAGATTCATCGACTTTCCCGCCAAGTCGAAGAGATTCTTTACCCGGCTATGGAGGATTTTGCCCTTGATATAATAATAGGGAAGGGGCCGTCTGCTCAGTCGATACGAATCGACCTGCCGAAGTTTACGCTTGTCGGCGCGACTACAAGGGCGGGGCAGCTTACAAACCCGTTGCGTGACAGATTCGGAGTAATACAGCGGTTAGAATTATACGATGAGAGCCAGCTTTGTGAGATTATAATGCGTTCGTCTGTGATTCTTGCGATACCCACGACTAAGGATGGGGCGCGTGAAATAGCCTGCCGTTCGCGGGGGACTCCGCGGATTGCGAACCGCTTGTTGAAGCGTATACGGGATTTTGCGGAAGTCATGGGTGACGGGAAAATCACGAAAGGATTAGCTGATATTGCTCTGTCGCGGCTTGAAATCGACAAGCTCGGACTTGACAGCCTTGACAGACGGTATCTCGAATTCCTGATAAAAGGTTTCGGCGGCGGACCTGCCGGACTTGATACACTTTCGGCATCACTGGGGGAGGAATCCGTGACTTTGGAAGATGTATGCGAACCGTTTTTGATGCAACTCGGATTTGTCGCAAAAACACCGCGCGGCAGAACAGCCACGGCATTGGCATATAAGCATATGGGGATTACACCTGCGGGGCAATTGAGCATTGATGATTTAAGTAAATAGTTTGAAAACGAATTTTTACAGCACATTTGTGCAGAAAAGGGCAAGGGAGAAAACTCGAAAATCAATCTTCATTAAATGGGAAAACGAATTTTTACAGCACATTTGTGCAGAAAGGGCAAGGGAGAAAACTTGAAAATCAATCCTCGTTAAATGGGAAAACGAATTTTTACAGCACATTTGTGCAGAAAGGGCAAGGGAGAAAACTTGGAAATCAATCCTCGTTAAATGGGAAAACGAACTTTTACAGCACATTTGTGCAGAAAGGGCAAGGGTAAAACAATGGCAAGACTATTTGGAACTGACGGAGTAAGAGGCGTGGCGATTACTGAACTTACTACAGAACTCGCGCTTAACATTGGAAAGGCGTTGGTGAGTTTACTGCGAACTCAAGACGGCAATGGTTCACCGCACACCACAGTAATCATCGGAAAGGACACGAGGCGTTCATCTGACATACTTGAGGCGGCTTTGATAGCGGGAATAACTGCTGCGGGTGGCGACGCAAGAACAATCGGAGTAGTACCTACTCCGGCAGTAGCCCATCTTGTAAAACAGTACAATGCGGATGCGGGAGTCATGATTACCGCATCGCATAATTCGGCGGAATTTAACGGAATAAAGCTGTTTAATAAAGACGGACTGAAATTCCCCGACGAGCGCGAAGACGAGATCGAAAGGTTAGTGCGCAACCCCGGGTTAATCACATTGAAAATCGGCGGCGAGGTTGGAACTGTTGCGAATTTAAAAAGCGCGGTTGATGACTACAGTAAAACACTTTCGGGTATTTCCGGCGGGAAAATCAAAGATGTAAAAATATTGATTGACTGCGCAAACGGTAGTGCGTCCGTTATGGGGGAGGTTCTTTCGGGGCTTGCGGAGCATTGTACAATTATCAACAATACTCCCGACGGGATGAATATCAATGACAAGTGCGGCTCTACTTATATAGAGAGCTTGGCAAAACAGGTGACTGACGAAAAATTTGATTTAGGAATTGCGTTTGACGGCGATGCTGACCGTATGCTTGCGGTTGAACACCATGGTAAACTTGTGGACGGCGACAAGATAATCGCATTGCTTGCAGGTTACATGAAAGAGCGGGGCGAACTCAACAATGATACTGCTGTCGTAACTGTAATGAGCAACTTGGGTTTTCATCAGTACATGAGCAAAAACGGGCTCAAAACCGCTGTAGTTCAAGTAGGTGACCGATATGTCCTTGAAAAGATGTTGGAGGACAACTACAGTATAGGCGGGGAGCAATCGGGTCATATTATTTTCAAAGCTCATGCAACTACCGGGGATGGGATTCTTACCGCAATTAAACTTATTAATATGATGAAGGACAGGGAAAAATCGCTCAATGAATTGGTATCGGAGATTCCGACATTTCCGCAGACTCTCAAAAATGTTACGATTGCCGCGAGCAAAAAAGGCACATGGGAAAGCAATGCCGCAATTACTGCTGTGATTAACGAAATTAAAGCGATTGCGGGTCGAGAATCGAGAATACTAATCCGTGAATCGGGGACTGAGCCGTTGTTACGCGTTATGCTTGAGGGCAAGGTACAAGAAGAGATTGAGCAGTGGGCGGATAAAATCTGCCAAGTCGCCAAGCAGGAGCTGTGTTAATATAGTAGAAAGGACAAGGATAAAAGTTTGAGAATCGGTCCAAGGTAAACCGGGAAAACGGACTTTTATATAGAATTTATTGTAGAAAGGACAGGGATAAAAGTTTGAGAATTGCTTCTGAATGGGAGGAATATGAATTGCTTGACGCTTCGGAAGGTGAACGGTTGGAGCGTTGGGGGAATTACACGCTTATTCGACCTGACCCGCAAATTATGTGGCGAACACAGACAAAATTATCTTCTGCGCGGCAGTGGTCGACTGCAACGGCTAAATATATACGCTCCGACAAAGGCGGCGGTTACTGGGATGTAGGAGGGAAACTGCCCGAAAGCTGGAGTTTAAGATACAAGGGATTAACTTTTAAAATAAAACCTACCGGGTTTAAACACACGGGTGTTTTCCCCGAACAAGCAGTAAACTGGGATTTTTGCGGAGATATTATTCGTGGGGAAATCCCGTTGCGAAACGGAAATATCAATGTGCTGAATCTGTTTGCCTATACGGGCGGTGCGACACTCGCTTGTCTTAGCGCAGGCGCGAAGGTCTGCCACCTTGATGCTGTAAAAGGAATGGTGGAATGGGCAAAAGAAAACGCGCGGATTAGTGGGCTGTCAGACAAGCCCGTTCGATGGATTGTTGACGATGCGGCAAAGTTCCTCGCTCGTGAAATAAAGCGCGGCAACAAATACGAAGCGATTATCCTTGACCCGCCGAGCTATGGTCGCGGGACTAACGGCGAAACGTGGAAAATTGAGGATTCAATCAACAACCTTTTGTTAATGTGCGGGGAGGTTTTGTCGGATAAACCGCTGTTTCTTCTGATGAACAGCTATACTACTGGGTTATCGCCGTCAGCGGTAAAATACTTGATGGAAATGACAATCGGGACAAGGTATAAAATTCAAACCGATGCCTCTGAAATAGGGTTGCCGGTAAAATCAACAGGGTTTGCGCTACCTTGCGGAAATACAGCTATTGTCAGGTTTCCGAAGAAAGGAATATAAGGAAATGGCAAATAAAAATAATAAAAACAACACTAAGATTAAATATTTAAAAACGAAACAAAATGTAAAAATAAAAAGCGGTGAATTTTCAACAGCACTCAGCATTATACTGCCGATAGTCGGGGTATTCGCCTTTTTAGTAGGAGGTATACTGTTGTTTATGCATATGGACGAGTCGAGGCGGTTGCCCGATACGGATTATTTAGCTGCCGAAAGGCTTGTGGACGACGGGGTATTAATCGGACTGACTCTCGAGGAATGTGTTGAGGCGGTGGGTTCAATCGCGTTTATTAATGAAAATGACGGCGATTGGGTTTTTATGGCGGGGCATAAGGCTTTTTTTGACGGGCAAGGTCGCAGGTCTTATGAAATATGCGTTAAACATGAGAATGGAGTTGCCGTAAGTGCGGTTTTGAGGCGGGCTAAGGATTGAGAAGTGGAGAAAGGTCAAGGATAAAAGCTTTAAAGTAAATCTGCGTAAATGCGGGAAAAGAAACTTTTAATGATGCGCTTGGTAGAAAGGTCAAGGGTAAAAGCTTTAAAGTAAATCTGCGTGAATGCGGGAAAAGAAACTTTTAATGATGCGCTTGGTAGAAAGGTCAAGGGTAAAAATTTGGAGAATTTAAGAGATGGGGTACTTTTTTACGGTGACAATTTATATGTAATGCGTGAACACTTTCCCGATGAATCGGTTGGTCTGTGTTACATTGACCCGCCGTTTAATTCAAATCGGAATTATAATCAAATCTATAATAACATTGGGGCTGAGGACAGGGCTCAATCCGATGTTTTTGTTGATACGTGGGAGTGGAACACCCGTACTCAAGATGAGTTTAATGAAATATGCTTTAGCGATAACAGGAAGGTTACGTTGCAAACTTCGGAGCGCAAAGGCTGAACCGAAAATGGATTGGAATCGACATAACTTATAACAGCATATCCCTTATTAAAAAGAGGCTTACCGAGGCACACGGCAACGATATAATCGACAGTATAGCAGAAAACGGGATTCCACGCGATATTGAAAGCGCGAAAGCACTTGCTTTAAAAAAAGATGACCGCTTGCGCAAAGAGTTTGAAAAGTGGGCTGTGTTGACCTATTCCGACAACAAAGCTAAGATTAACAGCCGAAAGGGGAAAGATTACGGTATAGACGGAAAAGCTCATATTGTTGAAATCCTTGACGGCAAAAATCGATACAAGGATGTGCTGTTTTCGGTTAAGTCGGGTAAAGTCAGCCCCGCTATGATTCGAGACTTCAGAGGTGTGTTGGAATGAGAGAATGCCGCTTTCGGAATTTTTATTACATTAAGCGAGCTGACTGAGGACATGAGGACGGAAGCTGCCGTTGCCGGGTTTTATAAAAACGATTATATAAACAATACAGAAAAAATAAAAATAGTAACTGTCAAAGAAATCATAGACGGGGACCCCTTGTTGACATCATTGACACAGCTGTCAAAGCTTGATAGGTACTGCTTCTTGGTGAAAAAGTTAGGAACGTACTTGTCTAAGTGACTTTTACCTTATAGCACCACACTTCCCTCACATTGTCAACCACAATCCATAAAAAAATAGGGGACTCACCTCAAAAGATGAATCCCCTAAATTCCACAAAAATCAAACACCCCTAAAGTAGTCTCTTTTACAGATGGTCTTCTTCAATTATTTTTTCTGCGTTTTCATGATATGCAATATTTTCAGCTATATTATTTGATGATGATTTCGCTGATTGTAACTCTCTTTGCGCAGTTGTTTCAACTTCAGTTTGTTCGCCCAATAATGATTTTCTTCTCATGCAAATTTCTCCTTAAAAAACATTCCCGCCCCGAATTAACAGGGCGGGGAAGTGGCTTTATTTTACATCTATGTTCCGTTGTTAAACATCACAAAGACATCCCTCAGAATTAATTTATCGGTGAGACCATACATTAGCTCTTTTATGTCTACTTTTGCGGAGTGTTGTCAAGGGGGTAAATGGATTTTTTTCAAAAAATTAATAAAAAGCCATGTCTACCGCCCTTTTCTTGCTCTTTGTTTGAGGTCGGGGGTTCGGGGTGCGTAGCCCCGCGATACCTTTCAAACCCCTGCTTGGATAGTCGGAACGGTCGGTTATGAGAAATTTATAAAAAGTATTGACAAAAAGGATTTTATGTGTTATGATATATTAGGAATATTATCTGCGTTCGGTAGCGATGTGGGGCGTGGATAAGAAAATTTATATTTTGGAGGATTCAATGACCGCGACCAATGCGATTGAAGTTAATAATCTGCGTAAAAACTATCAAGGTTTTACGCTTGACGTAAGTTTTACTGTGCCGTACGGCTCTGTTTGTGGCTTTATCGGGCGTAACGGTGCGGGCAAAACGACAACGCTAAAGTGTCTACTTGGAATGATAATCCCCGACAGCGGTGAGGTTACTATTCTCGGTAAACCGTCAAGTGATGTTTCGCTTAAAGCCGATTTGGGTGTAATGTTCGACCAACCTTACTTTCAAGAGGACTGGACGGCGAGAGAAGTTGAACGAGTCTTGCGCTCATATTACCCAAACTGGAACGGCGAAACGTGGCGTAAATATTTAGAAGCTTTTGAACTACCCGAACGCAAGAAATTCAAAGATTTTTCCCGTGGTATGAAAATGAAGTTGGGGTTGACTGCGGCACTTGCACACGATGCGAAATTGCTGTTGCTCGATGAACCCACGGGCGGGCTTGACCCTGTTTTTCGCGAAGAAATGCTTGATATAATGCGGGATTATCTTCTTGGCGAAAAAAGAACGATTTTCTTCTCGACCCATATTACAAGCGACTTGGATAAAATCGCTGACCGCGTAATATTTATATCAGGCGGTAAAATTATTTTTAACGATTCAAAATATGCGCTGATGGAGAAATACACGCTTGTCCGAGGCGACGGTTACGATGAGATACGGAGTACAGACCCACTCGAAGACTTGCCAAGGTCGGTGTTGACCCAAAAGCCAACACTTGAGGACATCGTAGTATATTTTGAGAGAGGAAAAGTGAAATCATGCTAAAAATGATTAAAACAGATTGGCTTGCTATAAAAGCACACCATTGGCGTTTGTTGTTACTGGCGGTAATCGTTATATTTTGCGGATTTGCCGGAATGAGCATCGTAATAATTCCATTATCGGCATACGGGGCAGTAGCATTTTCTATGACCGTATTTTCT
>WRLX01000031.1 GCA_009777415.1 Oscillospiraceae bacterium | reverse complement strand
TGACGAAGGCGGTTTATTGCGATGACTGCGATTTTAAAGTGCGTGACGAGTTGCCCACGATTGAGGTTGATGTTGTCAATGGCAAGGTTGAAATACGCAATAATGCTAATGTGTTTTTCTCGACTAAGGGATATTACTTGACTGATGGGGAGAGCGAGTGGGCATTGTCGGCGATGTTGGTTAGATCGCGTGAAACGGTTGTGATTGGCGGTAGGAAGCGGGATAGTGGTTTGCCGAATAGCGGTGTGGTTTGGTTAAGTAAATAGATTGAGGAGGAAACGAAATAATGACAGGGAGAAAAAAGATTGTTTTTGTCGATGACCAGGTTTCAAACCTTATGATTGGCAGAAATGTACTATCGACGGACTATGACGTATTTACAGTTCCGTCTGCGGATAAGATGTTTGCGCTGATTGAAAAATTCAGCCCCGACCTTATTCTTTTAGATGTGGAAATGCCCGAGATGAACGGGTATCAGGCGATTGAAAGGCTTAAAGCTAAACCGGAAACGGCGAATATACCGGTTGTTTTCTTGACGGCAAAAACCGATGCGGGGAGCGAGCTTAAAGGGCTTAGTCTCGGCGCGATTGATTATATTTCCAAGCCGTTTTCGCCGCCGCTTTTGCTTAAGCGAATTTCTAACCACCTATTAGCGGCGGAACAAAAGAGGCAGCTTGAAAAGCAAAAGGAACAGCTTCAAAAGTACAATGAGAATCTTGAGGATGCAATTAAGGAAAAAACAAAGACAATTATAGAGCTTCAAAATGCCGTGCTTGAAACAGTGGCGGAGCTTGTGGAAACTCGTGATGCGACGACCGGAGGACATATTGAACGCACCCAGATTTACTTGAGGACACTGTTTGATGGTTTAAAGGAAACCGGAATCTATTTGGACGAAATAAAAGAGTGGGATGTTGAGATGATTATTCGCTCTGCGCAGTTGCATGACGTAGGCAAAATCTCAATCAGAGAAGATGTGCTGAACAAGCCGGGCAGGCTCACCCCCGAAGAATTCGATGAAATGAAGAAGCATACGATTATCGGCGGGAAAATCATCGAACATATTCAGGAACGCACAACTAAGCAAGAATTTTTGGAGTTTACAAAAACAATGGCGGTCAGTCACCATGAAAAATGGGACGGAAGCGGCTACCCTTATGGTCTTAAAGGGAATGATATTCCGCTTGAGGGGCGATTAATGTCGATTGTTGACGTTTATGACGCGCTTGTTTCCGAGCGGCCGTATAAAAAAGCGTTCACGCATGAAGAGGCGGTCAAGATTATCAAGGACGGAAGCGGCAGTCAATTCGACCCCATATTGGTGGAACTGTTTTTGCACGAGCAGGATAAGTTTAAAAAGACTGCCGAAAGTATACGTACTTCGAGTTTGTTCACGAGTGAGATTTTGGGTTAGGGATTGTGAGGTTGATAAAACAGCACAGCATACCGGGTTGAGGATTGCGGAGGGGGTGTTATGTGTGTAACTTTGAAGTGAGGAATAAAGGCAATGGCAACGAAATCTTTTGATATGGCAAAAAGGAACAAAGCCGATGAGTTTTATACTCAATGGGTTGACATAGAAAAAGAAGTGCAAGCATACTTAGAGTTTAATCCTGATGTTTTCAGAGATAAAACTGTTTTATGTCCTTGTGATGACCCTTATGAAAGTAACTTTTTTAAGTATTTTGCACTGCGTTTTAATGATTTAGGATTAAAAAAGCTGATTGCGACTTGTTACATTGGTTCGCCTGTTTCAAGTTCGCAGTTGACTTTGTTTAATGATGAACCGGATGATGATAAGACTACGAGAGTGCCGCATAAAATTGAGATTACGGGAGTTGAGGGTTATAATAAAGATTCAGCTAATGATTTAGCAGACGTTGAATGGCTTCTTGCCAATAAGAAGAATGTACTCACCCGCCTTGAGGGGGATGGTGATTTTCGTAGTGATGAGATAAAGGCTCTTCGAGATGAAGCTGATTTTATCATAACTAACCCACCTTTTTCGTTGTTCCGTGAGTTCATGGCATGGATTACGGAAGCCCAAAAGCAGTTTTTAGTTATCAGTAATATGAACGCTATTACCTACAAAGAGATTTTCCCATTAATAAAAGATAACCGTATGTGGATGGGGTTAGCTTTCGGGAGAAGTTTTCAAGGGTTTATAGTACCGAAAAGCTATCCTTTAAGCGGTTCTGAAGCAAGAATAGATGAGCAAGGAAATAGAATAGTGTCAACCAACAATACTATCTGGCTTACAAATATTGACCACGGTCGCCGTCATCAACCGCTTCAACTTATGACAATGGAGAAAAACCTCAAATTCAACAAACATAAAGAAATCAGAGGTAAAGGAAGCTACGATAAATACGACAATTATGATGCTATTGAGGTGCCTTTTACCGATGCTATTCCCTCTGACTACGATGGGGTGATGGGTGTACCCATTTCTTTCCTCCATAAATATTGTCCGGAACAGTTTGAGATTATAAAGTTCAGAAAGGGAAATGATGATAAGGATTTATCTATAAATGGCAAATGCCCATATTTTAGAATTTTAATTAAAAATAAAAGGTGAGGATTGAAAATGAAAAAGCAAACAGACCGACTAAGGGCAGAAAAAATAAGAGGTCAAGGACCAAAAGAAATATTTGGCGAAAACGCCCAAATGCACGATATATCTGTTAATAAAGTTTCAAAAATTGTTTTTGAAACTTTAAAAGATGTTTTTACAAATCTCAAATTTCGGTTTAGAGACAGCATTGGAAAGAAAGAAATCAATGAAAAACTCAATTCAGTTGATTCAAGGTTGGGGGTAACGATACTTGTCGAAAAATCATCAATAAGGCCTGACGGTGGAGTAATTGAAGTTAAAGACAAGGATGGAAAATGGCGTATTGTTTTAGTGTGTGAAGCCAAACATCAAGGAAAAGATATTGAAAATATCCGAAATGGAATTTTGGTTGGCAAAAACAGCAACCAAGAATTAATGGTAGCCGGGAATGCTATTGAGCGTTCCCATAAAAATATTAATGAAATAAGAAACATTATGATTGATGAAAAACACTTTCCCTATATTTTGTTTTTACAAGGCTCAAACTTTCTTACAGAACCAATAAAAGTAAAGCGACCGGACGGAACAGAGGTTGTTTTGAAACACGACATAGGTTCACTAAACAGAATTGACAGATTGACTTCCGCAAACTATAGTTTACCTATCAACCAAAATAGTTGCGAAAACATATTTATATCCGTTGACGGACAATCCGTTATGTTGCAAGCAGTATCAATTTATACAAAACCAACTGAATGGACTGTTGAAGAAATGTTGCCGATAATGATGGAGGTTTCACGCACTTCCCTAAAAATTATAGGCTTAGGTGTTTAGGACTGGGCGTTTAGAGGTTGCACAAGCTTGGTTTCAGTGCAATGAGGTATGCGAATCGCTTGACCCGGAAGGGGGGAAAACAAGAAGAAAGCTATAATTCAATTTAAAAGTTATCCCCCCTCACGTGTTCACACTACCGCTCATTGCCCATCAATTTCACCATTACCGCTTTTTGAGCGTGAAGTCGATTCTCCGCCTCGTCAAATATGACATTCGCGTGTTCTTCCATAACTGCGGCTGTAATTTCCTCCTCTCGTTTTGCGGGAAGACAATGTAGTACAATCGCGTCGGGTTTTGCGTGTTTCAGCAAGTCATGACTTACTTGATAGCCCTTGAATGCCTGTCTGCGGTCGTTTACTTCGCTCTCCATGCCCATTGATGCCCACACATCGGTAATAACGACATCAGCATCACGCGCCGCCTTAACAGGCTCGGATAGCAACTCGAAATTGTTGTAATCTGCCGCAAAATCCAAAACTTTTTGGTCGGGGTGATACCCGGAAGGGCAGGCGAGCGAAACATCCATGCCGACTTTCAAGCAACCGACAGTCAGCGAGTTCGCCATGTTGTTCCCGTCACCGATATAACATAGCTTCAGACCCTCAAGCTTGTTTTTGTATTCGCGGATTGTCATTAAGTCGGCGAGTACCTGACACGGGTGCGAAAAATCAGTAAGCCCGTTTATAACGGGTATTTCCCCGTATTGAGCTAATTTTTCAACATCGTCCTGCTTATAAGTCCTTATCATAATCCCGTCTAAATATCTCGACATTACCCGTGCGGTATCTTGAATCGGTTCGCCGCGTCCTATTTGCAGTTCCTGCGATGACAAAAACAGTCCATGCCCGCCGAGTTGGTATATTCCCGCCTCAAACGAAACGCGGGTTCGCGTTGATGCTTTTTCGAAAATCATTCCGAGCGTTTTCCCTTTTAGAACCTCGTGCGGGATTGAATGCTTTTTCTCGTATTTAAGTTGGTCTGCAAGATTGAGAATTTCAATAATCTCCTCGGTAGTCAAGTCGAGCAATTTTAATAAGTGTTTCATTGCAAAATTTCCTCCAGTATTTTTAATCCTTTATCGAGTGTTTCGCGTTCAATGTTAAGCGGGGGGAGAAGTCTCAGCTTTTCCTTTGCCGTCAACACCAGTAATCCCTTTTCAAGTGCCGATTTTACTACATCGGGCGACTTTTTTGTTTTGAGAGTAATTCCGAGCATAAGCCCTTTTCCGCTTATTGAAACAACCTCGTCAAGTTTTGACAGCCTGTCGCGGATATAATCGCCCTTTGCGGCAACCTCATTAAGGAATACCGAGTCCGACACTTTATCGAGGACAACGCTCCCCCCCGCCGCAACAACGGGATTCCCGCCGAAGGTTGAGCCATGAGTCCCCGCTGTCAGCACCTTTGAGCATTTTTCGTTTGCGAGACAAACTCCGCCCGGAAGTCCGCCGAATAACCCCTTAGCCATTGTGGTTACATCGGCTTTGTAGCCGTAATGCTCTCCCGCTGTGAATTTCCCTGTCCTCCCTGCGCCTGTCTGGACTTCATCGGCAATAACAAGAATGTCCTTTTCGGAACAGATTAAATAAAGCGAATCGACAAAGCTTTGTTCTAACGGGATTACACCGCCTTCGCCCTGAACATATTCAATCATTACGGCACATACATCATCGCCGAGTTTTTCTGCTAAACCAACGGTATTATCGGGTTCAATATAATCAAAGCCTTCAGCAAACGGGAAAAAGTGGTTGTGCATTTCGGGTTGTCCCGTTGCCGTCAGTGTAGCGACAGTTCTTCCGTGAAACGAGCCGTTTAGTGTTATTATCTTGTTACGGTTCTTGCCGTATTTATCATGGCTGTATTTACGCGCAAGCTTAATCGCACATTCATTCGCCTCCGCCCCGGAATTGCCGAAGAACAGGTTTGAGTAGCCCGTAACAGCGCAGAGCTTTTCCGCAAAATCGGCGGCGGGCTTGGTGTAGTAGAGGTTGGAAACGTGCTGTAAAGTCCTGACTTGCCCGCATACCGCTTCCACCCAGTCTTTATCGCAAAATCCGAGTGAATTTACGCCAATTCCCGACCCAAAGTCGATATATCCGCTCACAGATGCTCCTTGCCCCTTATCAAGCTCGGCTTGATTCCTTCCGTAGGACTGCATGATAAATTTATTAGTTTTTTCTATTATAGTACTCATACTTTTTAATATCCTTTCGTAATCATAGTTCCCGTCCCCAAATCGGTAAGCAATTCGAGTAAAATCGAATGAGGGAGTCTTCCGTCGATTATATTAGTTTTTTCAACGCCGCGCCTTACCGCTTCAACACAGCAGTCTGTTTTTGGAATCATTCCGCCCGATATGATTCCCTTGCTTTTTAAATCGGCAATCTCGTTGACTTTGATTTTACGTATAATGCTTTCGGGGCAGTTTATGTCATGTAAAACTCCAGGCGCATCTGTCATAAGAATGAGGTTTGCCGCGCCGATTTCTGCGGCAATCTGCGCGGCGGCGATGTCCGCATTGACATTAAGGCTTTCACCCGTTTTAACCGACGCGCTGACTGTTGCTATTACGGGGATATAGTTTTTTTCGAGCGCGTTAAATATTATTTCGGGGTTGACCTTTGCAATTTCGCCTACATAGCCCAATTCCTCTGACAATTGCTCTGCTTGAAGCATTCCGCCGTCAAGACCGCAAAGCCCGATTGCTTTGCCCTTGTTTTCGTGCAACAGCTCTACCAAATCCTTGTTGACTTTGCCGCACAGCACCATTTGTACTATGTCAATTGTTTCTTTATCGGTACAGCGCATTCCGTTGACAAATTTAGGCTCTTTCCCTATTTTTTTGAGCATTGAATTAATTTCGGGTCCGCCTCCGTGAACTAATACTATTTTTACTCCGCAAAGAGACAGCAAGACAATATCGGACATTACCGCCTGCCTGAGTTTGTCGTCAAGCATTGCCGCTCCGCCGTACTTGACTACTACAATTTTGCCGTAATACTCTTGAATGTAGGGCAATGCCTCGTTTAGAATCTGCGTTCGTGTATTGTTATCAATTGTATTTTTCAAAACTTTTATTCCTCTCTAACTCCTGTAGTCGGCGTTTATTCTTACATACTCTTCTGTTAAATCGCACCCGAATGCCCGACCGCATACATTTGCGGGGTGATGGAGGTCGATGTATATCTGAACCTCTTCCTCACTTAGAATCGCAGTCGCCTCTTTTTCCGAAAACGGAACTCCCATGCCGTTGCGGCAGACGATTACCTCTCCTTTTGCAGAGCCGAGTTTAACGTCCGCCTTGCTTACGTCAAAATCATCCGCAATGTCCGCGGCGTATCCCATTGCACAGAGTATTCTTCCCCAATTGGCATCCGCCGCCCCTATAGCCGCCTTGACTAAACTGCTCGACACTACCGATTTTGCAATTGAATTGGCGGTTTTATCATCGGGTGCATTTTCCACATAACACTCAATCAGCTTTGTCGCACCCTCACCGTCCCGTGCCATTTTCCGCGCTAAGTCTGTCATTACCACGTTTAATGCTCCTGCAAACTGCCCGTAATCTTCGTTTCTTACAACGATTTTCTTATTACCTGCCAATCCCGATGCCATTATGCAGAGCATATCATTAGTAGACGTGTCGCCGTCAACGCTTACCGCATTAAAAGTGTGCGAGTTAAGGGGCGGCAAAATCCACTCAAGCAATTCCGCACTGATGTCAATGTCGGTTGTAATAAACGCGAGCATTGTCGCCATATTGGGATTAATCATGCCCGAACCTTTGGCAATTCCCCCTATCTTGCATTTTGTTCCGTCGCTCAATTCAAATTCAATCGCAACCTGCTTAGGGAAAGTATCGGTAGTCATGATTGCCTGTGCGGCATCATCGTTTCCCGCTTTGTTCAAATTGGCGACTAAAGCGGGGATTCCTTTTTCAAAAGGGGCAATCGCCAACTCTTGACCTATTACTCCCGTTGATGCGACTATTACATCTTCACAGCTTATTCCGAGCGATTTCGCACTCAATTCGCACATCTTTTCGGCAATTTCGATTCCGTTTGCGGTACAAGCGTTTGCATTGCCGGAGTTGACGATTATCGCCTGCGCCTTGCCGTCTGCCAAATGCGCCTTGCTTACTTTAATCGGCGCGGCTTTTACTTTATTTTGAGTAAAAAGCGCGGCGGCATTGCATTTATTTTCGCAATAGATTACAGCTAAATCCTTTTTATTTGAACCCGCCTTGATTCCCACATGAAGCCCACCCGCTGAGAATCCCTCAGCGGCACAAACCCCGCCTTCGATTATATTATATTCTAACATTGTTTTACCCATGCCCTTTCTGCACAAATGTGTGCCCAAAGTTTCTTACGCTTCGAACTTATGAGACTCCCTTCCTCATTAAATCAAAGCACTGTACCGCCGCACCGGACGCACCTTTCCCGAGATTGTCAAACCGCGCCGACAAGAGAATCCGTTCACTGTTCTCATCGCCGAAAACATACAATTCCATATCATCGGAATCAGCGAGCGTATTTGCCGCAAGGAAAGTTATTCCCGCCGAGTCGGCAAGTTTTACCCTGCCATTTTTGTAGTGACTCTTGTAAAGTTTCTTAATACCGTCAACCGTAATTTTATTTTTCAGTACCCGCGGTTGCAATGGGACGGACAGGACTAATCCGTTGTAGTAATTGTCGATTACGGGGTTGAACATCGGTGGATAATCTAAACCGCAGACTGTCTGCATTTCCGGCTGATGCTTATGAATTTGTGCCAGTGCGTACATCCGCGCGCTGTTTAGCTCGGAACTCCTGTTTTCGCTTTCGTATTCGGCAATAAACGCTTTTCCCGCCCCGCTGTACCCGGATATTCCGAAACAACTGAGCGATTCCGACGGCTCTAACATTTTGCTTGCTATAAGCGGGTAAATCAGCGCGATGAATCCCGATGCGTAGCAACCAGGTGTCGCAACTCTGTTGGAATTGCGAATCCTTTTTTCATGCTCAGCTGACAATTCCGGGAATCCGTATGTCCAATTAGGGTTTGTTCTGTGTGCGGTGGATGCGTCAATTACCCGTGTTGTTGTATTGCCCGCGCCATCGATTAACGACACTGCCTGCCGCGCAATTTCGTCGGGCAAGCACAGGAAGACAAAATCCGCCGTGTTCAGGAATTTCGCTCGCTCGTCCGCATCCTCGCTTAATTCGGGTGCGATTTGCAGTATTTCAAAATCTTTTTCGTTAAGCCCGTTAAGCCGTTCGCGAATGTTTAACCCGACAGTCCCCGACTCGCCATCAATAAATACTTTTGCTTTCATTTGTTATGACCATACCTTTCTGAGGCACAAAGCCTCCATGAATAAGCCCGTCAAGCGGACTGCTCACCGGCGAAGCCGGTGACACCTCCGCTATTATTCAAACTTTTACCCTTGCCCTTTCTGCACAAGCGTGCCATAAAAATTCGTTTTCCGCATACACAAGATTTATTTTCAACGCTTTTACCCTTGTCCTTTCTGCACAAGCGTGCCATAAAAATTGCCCTTTATTTTTTTAATGTATGCTATAAAATTTTGAAACGTGTGACAGCAGTATTGTTTTCGGTAAACCCGATTTTGTCCCAAAACGCATTGCCGCCGTTGTTATCTTTTAAAACAAAGGCTTTTACAATAGTCAACCCCTCATGTTTTAAGCCATTGACAGCTTTTTCAACCAATTGCTTTCCAATTCCGTTTTCGCGCAGTTTTTCCGAAACAGTCAGACGGTATATAATCCCGGTTCTGCCATCGTGTCCCGCCAATACAACCCCTTTTACAATGCCGTTTTCGACCGCGATAAAGCTTAATCCGGGGTTTCTGTTTAAAAACTTTTCTATATTCTCTTTTGAATCAAGAAGAGTACATTTTTCACAATTACAAACACCTTCGGTGTTCTGCCACAGTGTCAATGCCGACTCGTAATCGGTAATCGCGAACTCTTTTATTGTAACCATATTTATGACCATACCCCTTCTGCAAAGTGCGTTTTTAATAGCATACGATATATTATACGCTATTAATCAGATTTGTCAACACTTTTTATTCCGAAAAATGAATATTATGCGATTATTTATTGAATAAACAATGAATATATGTATAATTAATTATCTATTGACAAATGTTCACTGCTGTAGTATAATGAGAAAAAAGGGAAGGGAAGGGGTAAAAGTATGACTTTACCGCAGAAGCTTGAGATTCTTATAAGGAGAAAAGGCATTACCAAGACCGATGTTGCCGCGCTTGCCGGGATTACATACCGTGCTCTTGCCAACTACGTTTCGGGGGGGAGAAAGCCGCGCTACACTATTTTGGTGAAGATGGCGGAAATACTCAATACTTCCGCGGAATTTCTGCTCAACGATAATCAAGGATTGATTCTCACGAGCGAGGAACGGTTTGTATTTAATGCCGAATCAGCGGAGCAGGCTGTCAACGAGGGAGCAGCCTTGCTTGATGAAATGCGAAAGGTATTCGGTACGGACTTGACAAATACAGAACCGGCAGGTATACTGACAGATGCAGATAAGCGGGCACTTTTTGCCTGTATGTCTGAAATTTACTTTGACACAAAGGCGCGAAAAAATTAAGGTTCAGGAAATAGTTTATGCTGTTAGATGAAGAGTTTATGCAAACCGCACTCACATTTGCCGAAGAAGCGTTCAAAAGCGGCGAAGCTCCGATAGGCGCACTCATTGCGGACAAGAACGGTAAAATAGTGGGTACAGGCTTTAATCAAAGGGAGATGCTTAAATCCCCCATTGCACACGCGGAAATAATCGCCATTGAAAAAGCCGCCCGGCTTTTAGAAAGTTGGCGGCTTGACGGTTGCACACTTTATGTGACTCTCGAACCATGTCTGATGTGTGCCGGCGCGATTATGCAGGCGCGGCTGAGGCGAATCGTATACGGTGCGTATTCGGCTCAAACGGGTGCGTTTTCATCCGTTGCCAATGTATACGAATTGGGGTTTGGGTATAAGCCGATGATTAGGGGCGGCATTCTCGAAGCCGAATGTGCCGCGTTGCTGAACCGATTCGGGTGCAGTTTGCGCTGAGTGCATCGGCCATGACTTCTGCCGCAACGGCAACTGCCGCTAAACCTAAAATAAACAATGCCGATTTCATAAAGCATTTCATAAGCATAAAACCTTTCCTGTTTTTAAGAAGCTGTATTCATAATTCGCTTCTAAGTTATTGTTATTATTTCCGGCATGGTTTTAAAAATTCGTGAAATTCAGAGAAAAAAATGGATAGATATAAACGACTCGCTTCAAATACGTTGATACTTGCCTTGGGACAATTCAGCTCAAGGTTTCTCGTCATTATAATGATGAGATTTTATACCGAAATGCTGAGTACCGATGGTTACGGAACTGTGGGTCTTATTATCGACACCTGCGTTATCATAATGGGGATTGTTACCCTTTCAATCAACGACTCCCTGATTAGATTCGGGCTTGACAAAAAGTATGACAAGGCGCAGGTTTTTTCAATAGGGCTGATAACTGTAATAATAGGCTTGGCAATTTTTGCCGTGTTCACCCCGATTTTAAACACGGTAGAGACTTTTCGCGGCTATACAGTTTGGATATACTTTTATGTCGTTTCGGGCAGTTTAAAGAGTTGTTGCTCTTTATTTGCGCGTTCTGCGGGGTATGTAAGGCTGTTCGCTGTTGACGGTTTGTTTACTACCGTGATGAACATCACGTTTAACCTTATTTTTATGCTGGGACTCGGGTTGGGCGTTAAAGGCTATCTGCTGTCGGTGATTATCGCCGACGCGTTGTCAATAGTATTTGTATTTTATATGGCGGGGCTGAAAAAATATTTGCAGATTTTCGGGTTAAGCCGTCACCTGCGTACTTCCATGTATCGGTTTTGCATACCGCTTATTCCCACCAACATTATGTGGTGGATTATATTGGTATCTGCGGGATTTTTTATCACGCACTTTTCCGGCATTGACGATACGGGGCTGTACAAGGCGGCTTACCGCTTCCCCAATATAATCGTAATTCTCTCGTTGATTTTTATGCAGGCGTGGAATATGTCGGCGATTACCGAAAAAAATTCCGCCACTATTGCGCGGTTTTACACCAATGTGTTTAATATAATGCAATCGGTAATTTACATTATGGCGGCGGGTCTTATGCTCATAATCCGCCCCGCACTCGCTATATTCTCGTCGGCGGAGTTTCACGAGGTGTACAGATTTTCGTCTGTTTTAATCATGGCGGTTGTTTTTAACTGCTTTTCGTCTTTTGCGGGGAGCGTTTATGTAGCTTCAAAAAAGTCAGTCCGTTCAATGACGACTGCGATAATAGGGGCGGCGGTAAATATTATTTTAAACCTTATATTGATTCCGCCTTGGGGAGTGTACGGTGCGGGGTTTGCAACGCTTGCGAGTTATCTTGTTATTTTTGCAGTTCGCGCCGTTGACACAAGGAAAATCGTTTTTATGGATTTTAAGCTCCCTAAAATGCTCGTCAATTCGCTTATATTAGCAGGGATGGGGGCAATCGTAATGACCGTCCCCTCCCAAAGCTATTTTTTGTATTATGTCAGCCTGTCTTGTTTGTTTCTTATGGCGGTTGTAATCAACTTTCGCTCTGCAATGGGGGCTGTCTCAATGATACTGAAGAAAAGAGGGTAAAAGGCTGAAAAGCTAACTGCCGATTATTCTTTCGCTGTTTTTGACAAGGCTCATTAGGGCGATTGCTTGTTTGTTGTAGTCGGACTCAAGGCTTGCCGTTGTAACCTGCGAGTGTTCGTTGGTGTTGTTTGTGGATTCATCTGCGGCGATTACCGCTCTGCCTTCGCAAAGAAGTCTTCCTGCGTTTGCGGCGCGGAATGCCGTTTCCTCTTTCAAGCTGAAAATATTGTTGTTGTTTTTTGGGTTTGAGCGATAGACAAGCCGAAAACAACTGTAGATTGTCAGCGTGAAAAACTCCGACACTGCCGAGGTTAATTTTGGGTTGTTGGTTTTACACAACAGTGAGTATATAACGTCAATCCCGCCGATAATCATCTTTTTGGCAAGAGTTGCCGATATATTTTTGGCGGTGCGAGCCGCTTTATCGTCCCCGAGTTCGTGTGCATCGGGCATATCGTTTTCTGATATAAAGCTGCCGTCTGAGCTCGCTGACCTCCCCAACAGGTAGTCTGCCGAGACATTGTAGTAATCGGCGGCTTTCACCAAGAAGGCGAGTCCGCATTCGCGCTTACCTTTCTCATAATGGGAAAGCAAGGCTTGTGCAACGCCTAAATCATTTGCCGCCTGCTTTTGGCTGAGATTACGCTCTTTTCTTAACAGAGCTAAGATACGTGGGAAGTCGTTGTTCATGTTGACTCCTTAACAATTTAATAAAAAAACAATTGGGGATAAAAAACAAGTACTCACCATTATACAATGTATTTCGACAAAAGTAAATTGGCATTTTCGACAAAAATTTATAGAAATTTATGCGAAATAAGCACAAAAACTTATAAATGACTTAGAAAGGACAAGGGTAAAAGATTGAGAAATAATCCTCGGTGAATGGGAAAACGAACTTTTATGGCAGATAAATTTCAGAAAGGACAAGGGTAAAAAATTGAGAAATTATGAAATATTTTTTATACGGGACGGGGGCGACATAAACAACCTTATAAAGCAAGGTTATCATCCAAATGTAGGCAGGGTGTACACATCGCCGCAAAAAAGCTGTATTGAAACAGCGGGGTTAATCTACCCTCATCATGAGCTTTATAAAGTGGAAAATCTGCGCGAATACGATTTTGAGCGGATGCAACCGAAAAGCGAAACTCCCGTATTTACTCAAAGGTGTGTCAAAGGGATTGAAGAAATATTCGCCGACATGAGCCGCGCGGGAATTTATAAGGCGGCGGCAGTTACTCATCTCGGGGTAATTGTAACACTTTTGGCGGGATGCGGTATTCCGAAAGCCCCTCCGACCGACTTTGAGATTGAACCGGGGGAAGCATGGCTCATAAGTATGTCAGCGTATTTGTGGCAAAAGGGCAATGTGTTTGAGATAGTCGGCAAGCTGATTAAAAAGCCGCGGCTGTTGCTGCACAGTTGTTGCGCGCCTTGTTCAAGCGCGGTGCTTGAGCGGCTCTGCCCCGATTATGACGTGACAGTGTTCTTTTATAATCCGAATGTACAGCCACAAAGTGAATACCAAAAGAGGTTAGAAGAGCAAAAGCGGTTTTTAGAGGTGGCGGATTTCGGCGAAAGCACTGTTGAGCTTATAGAAGGTGAATACAGCACCGAAAAGTTCAAAAGCGCAATACGAGGGCTTGAGCATCTCCCCGAGGAGAGCAAGGGCAAGAACAGCCAACGCTGTGAAATGTGCTATCGCCTGCGTTTGGAGGAAACGGCGCGGACTGCGGCGGAGGAGGGGTTTGACTGTTTTGCCTCAACCTTGACATTAAGCTCTAAGAAAAAAGCGTCTGTGATTAACCCGATTGCCGAAGAATTTGCCGCAAAGTACGATGTTGAGGCGGTTTTGGAGGATTTTAAAAAGAAAGACGGCTATAACCGCTCTGTTGAGTTATGTAACGAATACGGACTTTACAGGCAGAACTATTGCGGCTGTAAGGAGGCGGATTCATAATGCCGAACAAAAACAAGATTGAACTATTGTCGCCGGCAGGTGATATGGAATCGGTGAAAGCGGGGTTTCTCTACGGCGCAAATTCCGTATACGTAGGCGGCGAACGCTTCGGACTGCGTGCTAATGCCGGATTTTGCGCAGATGAACTGGCAGAGGCGGTAAAATATGCCCGCAATGCCGGAAAGAGAATTTACCTCACCTGCAACATCGTTGCAAATAATTCCGACATTGATATGCTTCCCGAATTTATTGTTCAGGCTGAGAAAATAGGGGTGGATGCTGTTATAGTCAGCGATTTGGGTGTGCTTGATTTGGTGAAAAGCAATTCAACCTTGTCGATTCATGTATCTACACAAGCGGGGGTGATGAATTATGCATCGGCTAATATGCTGTATAAATTGGGTGCGAAACGGATTATACTTGCGCGTGAAACCCCGCTCAGTGAAATAAAGAGGATTCGCGATGAAACTCCCCCTGAGCTGGAGATTGAGGCGTTTGTTCACGGGGCAATGTGCATGGGGTTTTCGGGACGATGCCTGATTTCGTCATATTTGACGGGCAGGGATGCTAATCGTGGGCAATGCGCCCAACCGTGCAGATGGGGCTACTACTTAACGGAGGAAACCCGCCCCAATGAATTTTTCAAGGTTTTTGAGGATGAGCGGGGCAGTTATATCCTTAATTCCAAGGATTTGTGCATGATTGAGCATATTGCCGAATTGGCGCAGAGCGGGGTGACTTCATTCAAAATTGAGGGGCGGGCAAAGACTGCCTACTACTCGGCGATAATCACCAATGCTTACCGCGCCGCAATTGATGCCTATGAACAGGGCGTGCCTTTACCGGATTGGGTTAAGCGCGAGGTCAATTGCGTGAGCCACCGCCCGTATTGCACCGGGTTTTATTTCCCGGAAAATTCCGAAAAAGCCGAAGACATCCAAAGCTATGAACACTCCGTGTATATCAGGGATTGTGATTTTGTGGCTGTTGTTGCCGATTCGGTTTTGAGGGGCGATACATCCATCGAAATTATTCAGCGCAATTATTTTACCGCCGATGACTGCCTTGAGATAATCGCACCGGGTCAGCCTCCTAAAAGGCTCACGGTAAGCAATATGGTGAATTCCAAAGGGGAAACGATAACGATTGCCAATCATGCAGTGGAAACTATTTGTATTGAGTGTGACGGCAATGCAGGAGCTTTTCCGAAAGGCTCTTTTATTCGGAAAGTTAGGGGATGTTCATGAAAATGGGAAAGGGCATATGGTAATGAAAGCGAAGTTTTCACAGAGAGTAAAATCGGAGTTGAGCAAAATCCGCGAAACGGGGAAAGAATATAAGGAAGCGTTCGCCTATGGACTTTCCTACGGAATAAAGAACGTAGGGGCGGCGGGAAGCTTGATTGCAGACCGCATTCTCGGCGGAAATGAAGAAATCGGGGGAATTTTCCTGCGCGGCGTTTTCATAAACTGCGGGAGCATCAGCGACCCCATTAAAGATTACCACCTTGAATTGATTCCACCAAACAAAGAAAAGTGCGATGAATTGCTTGAATTTATAACGGGACGCGGTTTAAATATGAAACAGTCCGAGCGAATAAAAGAGCGGAAGAATCAATCGTTCATTTATTGCAAAGAATGCGAACAAATCGCCGACTTTTTGACTTATATCGGCGCAGTCAAGCATTCTATGGAGCTGATGAATGTTATAATATTGAAAGAACTTCGCAACAATGTCAACCGCAAGGTCAACTGCGAGGCGGCGAACATTGACAGAACCGCGCGAGCCGCCGGGAAACAGATTCGCGACATTGAGTATATTTTTGCTCTTGAGTCAAAGTCGAAAAAATCTTTTTTGCCGGATGTATTGAGGGAGGTCGCAGTGGTCAGGCGGAACAACATCGGTATGTCGTTAAGCGAAATCGGTCAAGAGTTAGACCCGCCGATTAGCAAAAGCGGGGTTAATCACAGGTTGCGGAAAATTAGTGATATTGCCACTAATTTGAGGGAGCGTGACATATGAGAACAGCTTCTGAGACAGGTTCTTAAATAGTCCACTCAACTCTTGCGCGGAATATTACCGGGCTAAAAAGCCGTCTGAGTCAAACTGGTATAAAATTTTTTTATATTTTTTTATAAAACCTCTTTACAAATTGGTAAATGTATGATATACTCATTAAATACTTATTCTCGGCTTGGGGGTTCATCGCCCTATGCTGTGATTGGGTAAATAAACACTATTGTGAAGAGAAAGGGCATAGGTAAAGCTGATTATGATGTTGAAGGATGAAAAAAATGCAGTAATTGAGGCGAATCGCACACACGGAAGCGACACCGGTTCGCCGGAGGTTCAAATTGCCATTCTTACTAAAAGAATTAACGATTTGACCGAACATTTGAAAATTCACAAAAAAGACCACCATTCACGCCGCGGTTTGTTCAAGATGGTAGGTCATAGGCGGAATTTGCTTAATTATCTTATGAAAAAAGATATTGAGCGTTACCGTTCGACAATTGCTAAACTCGGCATTAGAAAATAAAACTAAACAAGAGCAGTCCGAAGGACGGGTCAGTTCCGTGCGGAGGACTGCTTGTCGTTTGAATCGGGTGAAACTAATAGGAATGGTTCCTAAGTTTGCAAAGTAACGGGGAAAACTAAATCGCACATTTGTGCAGAAGGGTCAATATTAAAAATGTTTAACAATCACAAAATCTTTAAGACCACGTTTGCAGGGCGTGAATTAACTGTAGAAACGGGCAAAACCTGCGAATTATCCAATGGCTCATGTTGGGTTACCTACGGCGAAACGGTTGTAATGGTAAACGTCACAATGGGTGCGAAACCGAGGGAGGGTGTCGATTATTTTCCGCTTTCGG
>WRLX01000030.1 GCA_009777415.1 Oscillospiraceae bacterium | reverse complement strand
ATTAGACGGCAAAACTCCGTCGGCAATCAAAAACGAGGATGCGCGTACATGGTCGGTAATCACCCTTATTGAAATATCGGATTTGACTTCTTTTCCCGCGATTCCGACATATTTAACGCCTGATACAAGCTGAATTTCTTCAATTACCGATTTTATTGTATCGACTTCAAATAAGTTGTTCGCACCCTGCATTACGCAGGCAAGGCGTTCAAGCCCCATTCCCGTGTCGATATTTTTGTTGGCAAGAGGCGCGTAATTGCCTTTGCCGTCTGAGTCAAACTGGGTAAATACCAAGTTCCAAACCTCAATATAACGGTCACAATCGCAACCGACTACGCAACTGTCTGAGCCGCACCCGTGCTGCTCTCCTCTGTCAAAGTAAATCTCCGAACACGGACCGCACGGACCGCTCCCATGCTCCCAAAAGTTGTCGGATTTTCCGAATTTCTTCACCCTTTCTTTCGGAACCCCCACTTTGTTCACCCAAATTGACATCGCCTCGTCATCTTCTTCGTATACACTAATCCAAAGCAAATCGGCGGGAATCTTCAAAACCTCCGTAAAATACTCCCACGCCCATTTGCAGGCATCTTCCTTGAAATAGTCGCCGAATGAAAAATTCCCCAACATTTCAAAAAATGTGCCGTGCCGCGCTGTAATTCCAACATTGTCAATGTCGGGAGTTCTAATACATTTTTGGCAGGATGCGGCGCGATTGCGCGGCGGTGTTTCAATTCCCTGAAAATATTTTTTTAAAGGAGTCATGCCCGCGTTGATAAGCAAAATCGAGTTGTCCCCTTGAGGCGGGACTAACGATGCCGATTCGAGCCGTAAATGCCCTTTGCTCTCGAAAAAGTCCAAGAAGCTTTTACGTAATTGGTTTAATCCTGTAAATTTCATAACTTTTTACCCTTGCCCTTTCTGCACAAACGTGCCGTTGAAAGTCTCGTTTTCCGCATTTACGCAGATTTACTTTCAAACTTTTACCCTTGCCCTTTCTGCACTGCCTTTTCCGGCAGAATTAGTTTTAATATTAGTATATATTAACAGAAATAAACAGAAATGTCAAGTGCCTCTTGACATTTTTAAAAAAATATGTTATCATTAACAAAATTTAGAACCTGTCTTGGTTCTTAGGAAAGTTACAGAAAGGGCATGGGTAAAATTATGAAAATTATGGCAATTACTCTTATAACCGCATTAACTCTCGGCATAACCGCCTGTAAAGGCAATCCCGACAGCGATGACAGCATAGTGGCTGACATAGAAGGGGCAGAAAAGCTCACAATTTCGGCAGAAACAGGCGATGTTATACAATTCGGCGGGTTTGACTGGCGGGTACTCGACATCCAAGACGGGAAAGCGTTGGTATTAAGCGATAAAATTGTAGGCGAACACCTGTTCGATTCGTCCGAAAATCCCGTAACATGGGAGGACAGCGAATTGCGTGAATATCTCGGCACTGTGTTTTATAACGACACTTTCTCGGCTGAAGAAAAGGAATTAATCGACGAAATAACCAACCACACAGCCCCCAATCCGTGGTATGGCTATGAAGCGGCTGAAGGGATTGACACTGTTGACAAGGTGTTTCTTTTGAGCATTGATGAAGTAATTAAGTATTTCGGGGACTCGGGTGCAGTGGATAATCCGCCCGAGCCGGAGGGTTCGCCCTTAATCGAGGATGAATTTAACGCCGACAGGATTGCAACCCACAACAGCTCCGATAAGGCAACATGGTGGTGGACTCGTTCGCCCGGTCGCGGCAGACGTACTATATACGTAGGGGACAGAGGGTTTATCGCTGTTATAGGGACTCATATTGACAATGAACACGGTGGGATTCGCCCTGCATTTTGGTTAATTTTGGATTCGGAATAAAAACACGTTTGTTTTTGTTATAGAAAAATTATTAAAAATTACGAAGGAGGTTTACTTAGTAATGAGAAACAAAATCAGGAAAATGCTGTCACTTTCCGTTGTTCTTGCAATGGTATTTAGTGTAGCGGCGGTGGTTACGACTACTGTAAGTGCCGATGCATCTACGGCATGGTTTGAGTTCGACAAGGCGAGCGGGGGGTGGATTGTCAATGACATTTCACGCGGCGCAGCAGGCAACGATGACAGCCCGTATGGTCACAGAGTGCAATTTATACCCTATGACACCGAGGACGATGACTTACCAATCGCATCCGGTTATGAGGTGCTTTTAAAGCTCCCGGAGTTTAAAGCCGACGGGGAAACAAGATGGGGCTTCCTCGACATTGCAACCGTGAGAGTTACTCTTACGATTGACTGGGCAAACTGGCCCGAAGAAGAACACAATAATTTTGAGATTGCCACACAAAATAATATTGATTCTTTCGCCCAACATAAAGAGGGCGGGGACATAGGTGTCATTCTCGAAGATTTCGACGAAGAGGCCGACCCGGAAGATTTTCCGAACCCGGTAATAATGTACGCCCAACCTCGGATGCAACGCATAATTGCCGGCGAAACCATAGTTGCCGAATATTTCAAAGTTATGGTTACTAACTGGGCATTGGCGGGTGGTCATCCCGTTCCGCCGGTTACGGCATTGGTACATTTGATTGACCACGAAGGCAATGTTATTGTCTTGACCTGCCCCGATTGCGATGGTTCGCCTTGCGTGTGTGAATGTGATATTTGCGGTAATACAATCCCCGAATGTGATTGTCTCTGCGATATATGCGACAACGCGCCTTGCGTTTGCTGTTCAATATGCCGTGAGCCTCCGTCAGTCTGCTCAGGACCGGCAAATCACGGAACAGCACCTCCGCCTCCTCCCACGTTGCCGCCGCAGTCAACGACTACTCCCGCATCTACAACGCCGAGCAGTTCCACAACTGCGCCGCCGACATCGGCTACTACAAGAGCTGCCACAACAACAACGGCAAGGGCGAATACCGATACAAACCCGCGTACAGGCGTTGCAATTGCGTTTGTTCCTGTTGTAATCGCCGCCGGAGCGGTATTGGCAACGACTAAAAAGCGCAAATAATCCCGATTATTGAAGTATTAACACGCCTCGGACAGTTCGGGGCGTGTTTTTTGTTAAATTTTCGAAAAATTTAGAAAATATTAAATAAAAGTATTGACAACGCGAGAATGTTCTGTTATACTATTATGGCATGACTATACAAATTAGGTTGGCAGAGCGGGGTTATGCTTGGGAAAATGAATTTTTATGGCACATTTGTGCAGAAAGGGCAGGGGGTAAAAAATGGCAAAATGTGAAGTTTGCGGCAAGGGCGTTGCTTTCGGCATTAAGCTATCGCACTCGCACAGGAGAACGAACAGGACGTTTAAACCAAACGTACAAAAAGTAAGAGCGATTGTAGACGGGACTCCGCAAAGACTCAACGCTTGCACAAGATGTCTTCGCTCGGGGAAAGTTCAGCGTAATGTCCGCGAAGTGAAAATCAATGAAGCGTCAATTGCAGATGTTATCGAAATCGCGGCTCAAGCCGAGTCTTGAAAATTTAAAGAAAGGACAAGGGCAAAGAGTTTAAAATTAAATCTGCGTAAATGCGGAAAACGAAACTTTAATCGCACGTTTGTGCAGAAAGGACAGGGGTAAAAATATGAAAGAGGCAATCCATCCTAATTACGAGGCGGCTGTAATCAAGTGTGCCTGTGGAGAGGTGATTGACACCCGCTCCACCAAAAAAGAAATAAAAGTTGAAATTTGTTCAAAATGCCACCCGTTTTTCACCGGCAAACAAAAATTGGTTGATAGCGGCGGTCGTGTAACTAAATTTAACAAGAAATTCGGCCTCACTCAAAGCGGTCAAGGCTAAACTAAGACAGTAGAGGCGCGGTGTTAATCGCGTCTTTTTTGTAAAAGCTAACAAGAGCCTTGTGCTTGACGAAAGCTAACAAGAGCTTTAGCTTGACGTAGGTCTATCTAACAAGAGCCTTGTGCTTGGCGGTATCCGATGATATAGTGTTGTGAAGAATATGAAGAGTATCAGAGAACGTACAATTGAGCTTGAGCAGGTTATGTTGAGCGAATTTGCCTGCAAATCCTGCTGTGAGGGCGTAGCGCGGCGCATTGTGCCTGAGCCGGACTGTGACATTAGGACTGATTTTCAACGTGACCGCGACAGGATTATACATTGCAGTTCGTTTCGGCGACTCAAACATAAAACGCAGGTGTTCCTTTTACCTAAATCAGACCATTATCGCACACGGCTCACCCACACGCTTGAAGTTGCACAAATCGCACGGACAATTTCAAGGGCGTTGCGCTTGAATGAGGATTTAACCGAGGCGATTGCGTTAGGGCATGATTTAGGACACACTCCTTTCGGACACGATGGGGAGCGTGCGCTTAACAATGTGATTTTCACAGATGTTAAGGGGGCATTTAAGCATAATGAGCAAAGCGTTCGAGTCGTTGACATTATTGAGCGGGAAGGGAGCGGGCTTAATCTCACTGCCGAAGTCCGCGATGGGATTCTTAATCATTCGAGCGGTTCAACTCCTTGTACACGCGAGGGTAACGTCGTTCGCTTGTCGGACAAAATTGCTTATATCAACCACGATATTGAAGATGCAATCCGAGGCGAAGTCCTTTATAATAAGGAGTTGCCGGCGAATGCGGTAAGGGTACTCGGCGATGATAAAAGCAAACGGATTACAACGCTTATTACCTCGGTGATTAACAACTTTTCGTGTGCGAATGGTGAGATATGCTATGATGACGAAGTTCAACAGGCGCATGACGAATTGCGCGAATTTATGTTTGAACGAGTCTATAACAACCCCAAAATCAACACCGAAAAGGAAAAAGCGGTCAATGTCGCGGAATTTTTATACGGCTACTATAAAAACAATTGCCGCAAGATGCCCGCCCTCTATCAAGAATTGGCGAGAAAATGCGGTGTTGAACGCGCTGTGTGCGATTATATTTCGGGAATGACCGATGATTTTGCAGTTGACAGTTTTATTGAGCTATGTGTTCCTAAAGCATGGATTGAGGTTAGGGGCTGATTTGAAAGAAGTCAAGAAAGGAATGTGTGGAAACTGCAATGGCTTTACCTGATGATTTTCTTGAGCAAATCCGACAGTCTAACGACATTGTAACAGTCATGAGCGGGTATGCGCAACTAAAAAAAGCGGGGCGGGATTTTATTTGTTTATGCCCGTTTCACAGCGAGAAAACACCATCATGCCACGTTTATACAGACAGTCAGAGCTTTTATTGCTTTGGTTGTGGTGCGGGCGGCGATGTTATTACTTTTATGCGGCTTACCCAAAACCTTGACTATATGTCCGCAGTAAGGCTTATTGCAGAGCGTTCGGGTATTCCCATGCCCGAGGATGACGGCGGAACCGAAGAGTTGCAAAAACGCAAACGCATTTGTGAGATGAACAAAGAGGCGGCAAGGTTTTTCCGCGACTGTCTCATAAGCCCCCAATATTCGGAAGGGTTGGCATTTTTGCGTAATCGTGGGCTTACGGATAATACAATCCGCAAGTACGGATTGGGATACGCTCCAAATTCGTGGGACGCGCTTAAACACCACATGAACTCATTGGGGTATAACGACCCGGAGTTGGTTGAGGCATCCTTACTTAAACAAAATGAGCGCGGAAATATTTACGATATGTTCAGAGGGCGGGCAATGTTCCCTATTATTGACAGGTTTAAAAATGTTATCGCTTTTTCCGGCAGAATAGTCAACGATGATGGAAAGAGCGGGAAATATGTAAACACTGCGGGAACACCTGTTTATACAAAGGGGCGGCATATATTCTCAATTAATTTTGCAAAAAATTCCAAAAAGGACTATGTGATACTCTGTGAGGGAAACATAGATGCAGTAATGCTTAATCAGGCGGGCTTTGATAATGCCGTTGCAATTTTGGGGACTGCGCTGACCGCCGAACAGGTCAGGAACGAGTTGCGGTTTTATTGGGAAGGGAAAAAAGCCGTCATAGCATACGACAGTGATAAGGCGGGGATTAAAGCGACACAAAAAACAATAAGTATGCTGAACCAAGCGGGGATGTCCGCAAAAGTGTTGGAATTGCAGGGTGCAAACGACCCCGATGATTACATAAAGCGATTCGGGGCGGAAAGTTTTGCGGCACTTGTAGAAAGCTCAACACCTGTGATTGCCTTTAAGCTGAACAGGTTTAAAGAGGGCATTAATATTGATACACCCGAGGGGCGTGCGGAGTACCTTAAAAAGGCAGTCGAGTTTCTTGCAGAAGTTGACAACCGCTTTGAAAGAAGGGTATACGTTTCCGAATTGGCAAAGGATTGCGATGTTACGGTTGAGTGGGTGCAAAATGCTATTGAATATTCAATCAGCTCAAAGAAACGATTTAAAGCACGGGAAGAAAAAAAGTCGTTGCTTAATTTTAACAATGCGGGCAATTTTAATACAAAGAGGGAACGCTCAGAGTACGATTCGGACAAGCTCCCCGCCGAAGAAAAGGCGGAACAGGGGATTATTGCGTTTTTGTTTCACTCGCCGGACAAGCTCCCTGTAATACTGCGCAGTCTCAGCCCGAGCGATTTTCCTACCGTTTTTAATCGAAGATTGTTTGAAACGCTCATATTAAGGCTTAACAAAAGGCAATCTATAGATATATCGTCGTTGCAGGGCGAATTTTCGGCAGAAGAAGTGGGCAGAATAAAAAAGATTAAAATTGAGAATGCCGATTTGCCTTTTACCGATGCGCGTTTGGGGGACTATATAAATGTTTTGACGGAAAGCAAAAACAAAAAACAACGCCCGAATTTTGGCGAAATGAGCAATGAAGAGCTTTTAGAATATACTAAAGTACTAAAGGATAAAAAAACCGCAAAGTCAACAGGGTAAATGCTTTATAGTCGATTAACTTAAGAATCACTAAATCTTTGCGGAAAATCTTCAAGCACTTCTTAAGTTAAACGACTATACACGCAGAAGTGTTCGCATTAGACGCACACTTGCGAGTTCTGCCAAAGTGGCGGGGGACTTAAACCCATCCGGATGGTTAAAAAAATGTATGAAAGGGCATGGTAGAGGAAATGAACGATATTACAAGAGGAGTACTTAAAGATTTGCTTGATTTAGGCAAATCTACCGGGAAGCTGTCCACTAAAGAGATTACCGATTGTTTGGAGGATTTAGATTTTAATGTTGAGCAAATTGACAAGCTTTATGAGGACTTTGAGACGCTTAACATTGAGATTGTCGATGATTATGCCACTGACAGCGACCTTGATTCGGCGTTGGACTTTTCGTCAGAAGATGACCTTGAAATGGCTTTATCGACAGAGGTTGTTTCGATTGACGACCCCGTAAAAATATACCTCAAGGAAATCGGACGAGTTCCGTTGCTTACCGCGGAGGAAGAAATTGAGCTTGCATCGCGCATGATTCAAGGGGATACTTATGCTCGTAAAAGGCTTTCCGAGGCGAATTTGCGCCTTGTGGTAAGCGTTGCCAAAAAATATGTAGGGCGGGGAATGCAGTTCCTTGACTTGATTCAAGAGGGGAATTTGGGCTTAATTAAGGCAGTCGAAAAGTTCGACTACACTAAGGGGTTCAAGTTTTCGACATATGCAACATGGTGGATTCGACAAGCGATTACAAGAGCGATTGCCGACCAGGCGCGGACAATAAGAATCCCTGTTCACATGGTGGAAACAATCACAAAAGTAAAAAAAGCATCATCGCATCTCCTCCACAAAAACGGGACTGAACCGTCCCCGGAGGATATTGCGGTAGAGCTTAATATGCCTATTGAACGAGTACGCGAGATTATCAGGATTGCGCAAGACCCTGTATCGCTTGAAACTCCTATAGGCGAGGAGGAGGACTCTCACCTTGGGGATTTTATTCCCGATGATGATGCACCCGCACCCGCTGAGGCGGCTTCGCAAACTCTTTTAAAAGAGCAACTTTCAAACGTTTTGGGGACACTGACTGACAGGGAAGCTCGGGTTTTGAAGCTGCGTTTTGGTTTAACCGATGGAAGACAACGCACTTTAGAAGAAGTCGGGCGCGAGTTCAACGTCACACGTGAGCGGATTCGCCAAATTGAAGCAAAGGCGTTGCGTAAATTGCGCCACCCATCGCGGAGCAAGAAATTAAAGGACTTTTTGGAGTGAGAGCCTGTTTTAGGTTTTCTGCGTATCGGCTATGAAAACAGGCTTTTGCACTTCTTATAAACGGCACTCTCGCGGTAATCCTCATCATCCGCCGCAATTGAAATTGTATCACAAAGCCGCACTAATGCTGCGTAATTCATAAGCGATACTGCCGCCGCTCTAAACGATGTGAAATTTGCGCTTGCCGTAACTTGATTATATACCCGCCCCATTTCAGAAAGACCGTTAAAAAGGGTGTAATTTTTTGAAATCATTACCGTGTCGGAAAGGTTTACACGCGGCGGCTGAATATCGGCTAATGTTTGCCCCATTTGAGAGAGGACTTGTTCCATTTCCGCCTTATCATCCCGCAGGATTAGGTTAAAAACGCTGTTCCCTGCTGTTTTTTTTGCATTATCTGCGTGCCTTTCGGGTTGAAGTGAGAAAATGCCGTCTATTGTAAACAAATCCGCGGGGGAGCAGGCATAAAACGCCATTGCATACAGCGCGATGAACGGTTGCCTGTCCGATTCCGCAGATAGGTCAATCGTTTGACAGTAGGGTACGGTTTTATAAAAGGAGGAAAGCTCGGCGACGGCGATTCTTTTGCCTTTGTAGAACGAATGCTTTAAAAACAGCTCCGAGTTAAATCGCCCGATGAACTCGGCGTTTTTTTTTGCCGATTCCATAAGCCTCTTCATATGTGAGTTGTTAGTGGCGAGCAGTCGCCTTTCTGTTACGGCAATGCTCTTTTTGAACTTTCGGGGGAGCTTTTTAGGCAACTCAAAGTGATATAACCCGTCTTTTATTTTTAAATGGCAGACGAACTGCCTGTCCTTAGTAAACGGCAACTTCAAGAACTGCAAAAACGGCAAACTTAACAAAGCCCGCTGATTAAAAACAAGCAATGACGGCTCTATATTCAATTCTCGCAGGGCGAAAAGCTCTTCCTCATTAAACAGCCCTGCAAAATCAATAATTTCCATACTCTTGATTATATTACGGAAGACATCATTGCCCCTGTTGGGCAGACATCAGCGCATTTCCCGCAGGAGTTGCATTTTGTATCGCTTAACTTGTCCGTCAAAGCGGGTTTTACTACAGTGTCGAATCCCCGCCCGGACAGCCCGATTGCACCGATTTCCTCGACATTCTCACAAACGCGGACACATAATCCGCACAGAATGCACTTTTCGGGATTGCGGGCGATTTTGCCGTGGTCGTCGTCAGCGATTTTATACCTGTGGACTTCGCCTTGAAACCTTTCGGGGGATACATTATAATCATTTGCATACTTAATCAGCTTGCAATCATGATAATCCTTACATCCGCATTCAAGACAGCGGGTAGCTTCCTTTTGCGGCTCATTACAGCGCGGTTGTTTGGGAATGTCGGCAAAATCGGCGGCAGTTTTCGTTGCCTTTGAGAGATAAACGGGATTAAGCTTATTTGCCTCAGTTTCCTCTCCCGCCAAAAACGCATCAACTGCGATTGCGCATTTGCGCCCCTCGCCGATTGCGGATATTGCAATGTCCGCGCCGTTGTTAGTCGCATCGCCGACCGCAAACACATTATCAAGGTTAGTCTTAAAGGAATGCTCCGATGCGGCAATTGTCCCCCACTTTGTGTTTTCTATTTCTTCAAATCCGCTCAGATTCGGTTTTTGACCAATTGCGGGAATTACCGTGCCGACTTCTAAAAGCTCTTCCTTTCCGTCAATCGGAACAGGAGAACGCCTTCCGCTTGAGTCGGGTTCGCCTAACTCCATCATTTGCAGCCGAAGTGACCCGACTTTGCCGTTTTTACCTATTACCTCAATTGGATTAGCCAAGAACTTAAATATTACGCCTTCTTCCTCGGCTTCGTGTATTTCTATTTCTTCTGCGGGCATTTCGTTGCGCGTTCTGCGGTATATACAACAGACTTCCTTTGCACCTAAGCGCAGTGCAGTACGGCAAGCATCCATAGCGGTATTCCCGCCGCCTACTACTGCAACAGTCTGACCTTTTACATCACGCGCATCGCCGACGGCAAATTCGCGGAGAAAGTCTATCCCGCTGACCACCCCGTCTAAGTCCTCACCGGGGCAACGCAAACCGCCGGAATTCCACGCGCCGATTGCGACAATTACCGCATCGTATTTGCCGTCCGAATTGTTGAGCAAGTCTTTAAGCGTGACTTTGGTGTTATTACGAATTTGCACACCTGCTTGTTTAATCAAGTCTATTTCCTTTTGCAAAACGTCATTAGGCAACCTAAACTCCGGGATTCCGTACCGCAACATTCCTCCCGATTCGGGCATAGCTTCATAAATTGTAACCGCGTGTCCCTTTAGCCGCAGATAATACGCCGCTGACAGCCCGCCCGGCCCGCCGCCGACTACTGCAACTTTATACCCGCTTTCGGTTTCGGGTTGGCTCTCATTCCCGCTCCCCGCAGCAGACACCGTATCACCCGCAAACTGTTTCAGTGTGGCGATTGCAATCGGCTCATCAACAAGACTGCGCCTACATTCCTTTTCGCAAGGGCGGGGACATATTCTCCCGATTGAGGCAGGGAAAGGCACTTTTTCACGGATTAAGTCGTAAGCCTTTTGGTGTTCCCCTCGTGCGATTAATCCTGTATAGCCTTGACAGTCGGTCTCGGCGGGGCAGGCAAGGGCACATGGTGGCTTACAGTCCCCAACGTGGTCGGACAGCATTAACTCCAACGCGGTTTTACGGTTGCGACGAATTCGCTCGGTGTCGGTGTGAATCACCATTCCGTCGTTTGCAATTGTTGCACAGGCACGGAACAAGCGCGGGCTGCCGTCAATTTCAACAGTGCATATTCCGCACGAACCAAACGGGGGCAGGTTAAAATCAAGCGATTTCTCGACGTTACTGCAACCGCTCCCGCAATGACAAAGCGTGGGAATTTCGATTCCGTTTTCCTGCGCAATTTCAAGGATTGTCTTAGGCTTGTCATTGTCAAATGTTATCTCTTTTGCATTTATTATCAATTTACTTTTCAAATTACACACGCCCTTTCTTAAACTACATTCACCGCCCCAAATTTGCAAGCATTAAAGCAAATTCCGCATTTTGTGCATTTCTCGCCGTCTATAACTAAGTCAATTATTGCATCCGTTGGGCATTTCTTGGCACATAGATTACATTTTTTACAGTTATTTAAGTCAATTGAATAAGTCAGCAAAGGCTTACAGCTTAATGCGGGGCATTTCTTAGCGTTAATATGCGCTTCATACTCATCGCGGAAATACTTAATCGTAGTCAGCACGGGATTAGGTGCGGTCTGCCCGAGTGCGCAAAGCGAACCCGATTTTATTTCCTCGCCCAATTCCAAAAGCAGCTCTATGTCGCCGCTCTTGCCGTTTCCGTCGCAAATCCGCTCTAATATTTCGAGCATTCGTTTATTCCCGATTCGACAGTGTGTGCATTTGCCGCAACTTTCTTTACAAGTGAAGTCGAGGAAATACCGTGCCATGTCAACCATGCATGAACTGCCGTCCATTACAACCATTCCGCCCGAACCTATTATTGCACCCGTCTTGGCAAGAGCTTCATAGTCTATTTCGGTGTCAATCAGCTCATTCGGAATACACCCGCCCGACGGCCCGCCTAATTGCACTGCCTTAAATCCGTCACAGCCGCCGCCGTAATCGTAAATGACATCGCGGACAGTTTTCCCCATTTCAACTTCTACGAGACCTCCCTTGGCAATCTTCCCTGTAAGCGCGAACACTTTTGTACCTTTGGACTTTTCAGTCCCTATTCGGGCGAACGCCGCCCCGCCGTTATTGATAATCCACGGGATATTCGCCAACGTCTCGACATTGTTGATGTTGCTCGGTGAATCCCATAAACCTTTTTGGGCGGGAAAAGGGGGTTTTAATCTCGGCATTCCCCGCTCTCCCTCAAGCGATGCGATTAACGCCGTTTCTTCGCCGCAGACGAATGCACCCGCACCTGCTTTTATTTTAATATCAAAATTGCTGTTTAGGAATCCACGTTCCCGCGCTTGATTTAAAGCTGTTTCAAGGCGGGTAATCGCCAACGGGTATTCCGCTCTTACGTAGACTATTCCCGCATTTGCGCCGATTGCGTATGCCGCAACCATCATTCCCTCAATTACCGCATGGGGGTCACCCTCGAGGATTGCCCTGTCCATAAACGCGCCGGGGTCACCTTCGTCTGCATTGCATATAATATACTTATTATCGCCGACAGATTCACGCGCCGCATTCCACTTAAACCATGTGGGGAATCCGGCCCCGCCCCGCCCTCTTAATCCCGAAGCTTTAATTTCCTCTATAACTTGCACGGGAGTAAGCTCTGCGAATTTTTCAATCGCTTTGTAACCGTTTCTGCTGATATATTCGTCAATGCTTTCCGGGTTGATAATCCCGCAATTGCACAACGCTATTCGGTTTTTTGTTTCGGAGTCATCGGTATAAACGGCATAGTCCTTCGCGCTGTTGTTTTCGCCGCGCATCATTTTTGCTATTTCGTCCGCGCCTTTTTTATTCACATTGACATATGTTTTATCGCCGACCGTAACAATCGGCTCACGATAGCAGTCGCCGTTACAGCCTGTAATTTGCACAGGTGCAACCTTTGACAGTGTTTGGTATATTTCATCTGCGCCCGCAGCAATTCCGCACGAACCCATCCCAACAGTAACTCTCATTTTTTTACCCATGCCCTTTCTTAATACTTTCTCAGTTCTTGTGAAGTTCTAATATCTCAACTGCCGATTTGCCCGTCAATTTCCCGTAAATCTTTCCGTTCAGCATCATTGCGGGAGAAAGACTGCAACAGCCTAAGCAGGCTACATTGTTATAGGTGAACAGCCCGTCATCGGTGACTTCCCCCTCGTCAACCCCGAGATAGTCCCGAATCGCGCTTTCAATTGCGGCTGAACCATTGACATGGCAAGCCGTCCCCTGGCAAAGGAGAATCAAGTTCTTCCCCGCGGGTTTCAGGCGGAATTGCGCATAGAATGTCGCCGCCCCCATTACCTTTGCGGGAGATATTCCCGTTTTGTCGGAGATGTAGGAAAGTGTTTCCGGCGAAAGCCAACCATACAGTTCCTGCGCCTCCTGCAATATCGGGATTAGTGAGCCTCGCGCTGTTTTCTCTTTCAGTATCGGCTCAAGCAGTTTGTAGTCCATCTTTTTACCCTATTCCTTTCTGACGCCGATGAACCATGAAAGTGCGTTTTCCGCACAACCACAGATTTATTTTCAAACTTTTACCCTATTCCTTTCCAACACGGATAACCCTTGAAGCGTTTTTAAAACGTAATAAAGCATTCGCCGACACTATCACCAAAGTCAAATGCCGACAAACGCCCTTGTTTGCTATTAGCCAGTTTAGCACAAAAAATACAAGCTGTCAAGACTTTATTCAAAAATTAATTAATTTCGCCCAAAAACACATCAATTCCATCCGAAACACCATCAAAGTCACTGTCCGAATACAATAAATCGCGCATTTTTTGAACAAAAATCCGTGTCCGGCTTTTTAAAGGTTGAGCCAAAACAGTGTCCATTGCAAAATAAGCCGACTTGTCGTCATAATTGTTGCAAGCGAGTTTCGCCGCCGACAAGTGCCGTTTGACAAACTCAATGTCTTCCGAATCTGTGTCCGAAACGGCGTTTATTTCGGCGTTTACGGTTGGGATTAAGCTTTGCAGAATCAATATAAACGCCTCAACATTTGCGAAAATGTAATCCATGTCGCCGTTTAATCCCGCTCGTTCAAGCAAATGCGCCGCCTCCGATTTTTCGGTTTCTCCTATGTTTGCCAAAGCTGATTTCATTGCATGGAAAACCGATGCAAGCGCGTTTACATCGCTCACTTCAAGCGATTCCCGTATAGTTGTAATCGCCTTTTTCGCATCCCTTCCAAACGCTTGCAACAACTTTTCCTGTTTTGCAATCGGCAACATCTTGAATAAGCTCATTTTTTTACCCCTGTCCCTTCTTCACAAGCAATTCATAAAAGACCGTTCTTAATTATTTGTCGTGTTCTAATTCTACCGACTTTGCCCAAAACTCATCTGCTACACCTAAAAACGCCTCAACGACCTTAGGGTCAAAATGTGTGCCGGAATCTTTTTTAATAATATCAACAGCTTGTTCATGAGTAAATGCTTTTTTATAAGGGCGTTTTGACACAAGCGCGTCATACACATCCGCAATTGCCATTATTCTGCCTTCAAGCGGAATGTCCTCCCCGCTGAGTCCTCGCGGGTAACCCGTCCCGTTCCACTTTTCATGGTGTCCCCCCGCAAACCGTTTGGCGTGGTAGAGGAATCCGTCTTCTTCTGTTTTGCTGATAATCTCTTCAATTATACGTTCCCCCTCGGAACTGTGAGTTTTTATAACGGCAAACTCCTCATCGTCAAGCTTGCCCGGCTTATTAAGCACTGTATCGCTTATAGTAATCTTCCCCACATCATGCAATTGCGCCGACGGCAGCAACAGGCTCATGTTCCACCCCGATATTTCTTCGGCGTAAACCCCTGTCCGCACAAGCTCGTCAACGAGGATTTTCAAGTATTCCTGTGTGCGTTCAATGTGTTTGCCGGTTATATTGTCGCGGCTTTCCACTAAGTTGGAAATAACGCTTATTGTAGCATTGTGGAGGTCGCTTAAAGCTTTTGTGCTTTTTTTGACTAACTTATCAATTTCCAAATGAGTTTCAATCCTGCGGCTTAAAACCGGGGGGGAAAACGGTTTTCCTATAAAATCAATTACCCCAAGCTCAAAACCCAGAATTTCAACTCTCGGGTCTTTTTTCATTGTCAAAAATATTACAGGAATCGGTTTATAACGCGGGTCAGCCTTTAATCTTTTTACTACCTCAAACCCGTCCATCTCGGGCATATCAATATCAAGCAAAATTAAGTCGGGCGTTATTTTTTCAAGCAGGTTAAACATCTTTAAAGCCGTAGGCAACGCATATGTTGTGTAATCCTTTTCAAGCGCAGTCTTAACCGATATTCTGTTTACCTCATTATCATCTACCGCAAATATTATCTTCAATCTTTTTACCCTTGCCCTTTCTGCACAAATATGCTATAACAGTTCGTTTTCCCATTTATCGTAGGGTTAGTTTTCAATCTTTTACCCTTGCCCTTTCTGCACAAATATGCTATAACAGTTCGTTTTCCCATTTATCGTAGGGTTAGTTTTCAATCTTCTTACCCTTGCCCCTTCTGCACAGATATGCTAAATTTGACCTATATTTCTAAAGCGGTTATAGCGATGTTCGACTAATTCATCGCGGCTCATCGCGCTGTATTTTTTTACCGCATCTGCCAACTCGTTTTTCAGCGTGTCAATAAGTGCGGCATTCCCCGCATCAATCCCCTCGGGAATGATTTTTTCAATCACGCCGAGTGTCAGCAAGTCTTCGGCAGTAAGCTTTAGGCATTCGCTTGCTTCTCTTGCTTTTGTGCTGTCTTTCCATAGAATACTTGCACATCCCTCGGGCGAAATCACCGAGTAAATCGCATTTTCCAACATCCAAACCTCGTTCGCAACCGAAAGCGCGAGTGCTCCGCCGCTCCCCCCCTCGCCGATAATCACCGATATTACAGGGGTTTTTAATCCACTCATTTCAACGAGGTTTTCGGCAATCGCCTGCCCTTGACCCCGCTCTTCCGCTCCGATTCCGCAATACGCACCCGAAGTGTCTACAAAGCAAATTATCGGGCGGTTAAATTTTTCTGCGAGCTTCATTTGACGTAACGCTTTGCGATACCCCTCCGGGTGAGCAGAGCCGAAATTCCTCATTGAACGTTCTTTTACATCATGACCCTTTTCAATGCCGATTACTGTAACAGGTGTTGTGTTAAGGTAGGCAATGCCCGCCACAATCGCTTTATCATCGCCAAAACGTCGGTCGCCGTGCATTTCCATAAAATGCGCAAAAACACTGCCTATTAAGTCCAACGCGGTAAAACGATTATTCGCGCGGGCGGCAACTACTTTTTCATATGCTTTCATACGCTTGCCCCCTTATCGTAAGATTGTTGCCGATGGAATTGCAGCAACTGGAAGAGATACTTTCGTTGATGTCTTCTGTTCACTATATTGTCCGTAAACCCGTGTTCAAGTTGAAACTCCGCGCGTTGAAACCCGGCGGGGAGACTTTTTCGTATAGTCTGCTCAATTACACGAGGCCCCGCAAATCCAATCAACGCACCCGGCTCTGCCAAAATAATGTCTGCCTCCATTGCAAAACTCGCCGTAACGCCCCCGGTAGTAGGGTCGGTGAGTACACAAACATACAAGTTCCCCGCATCGCTGTGCTTTTTAACCGCGCCGCTTGTTTTAGCCATTTGCATTAAGGAAATTATCCCCTCTTGCATACGCGCCCCGCCTGACAGCGCAAACCCGATTACCGGAATGTTCTTTTTTGTCGCCCGCTCAAAAGTGCGGGTTATTTTTTCACCGGCAACCCGTCCCATGCTGCCCATCATAAAGTTAGGTTCCATAATAAACAAACCCATCGGCAACTTCCCGATTGTACACTCCCCGCTGACAACACTGTCCCGCTCACCGCTTTGCAGTTGTGCGGCTTTCAGCTTTTTGTCATACCCGGGGAATCCTAATATATTCCGCGGTTCTAAATCGGTATCCGCTTCGACAAAACTCCCCGGGTCGGCGATCATGTGAATCCGTTGACGCGCACTCATTTTAAAGTGATGACGGCAATAAGGGCAGATTTGCAACCGTATTACAAGTTCATCGGGTGATAACGCTTTTTTACAACGCGGGCAGTTTATCGACAGTTCATCGGGCATTTCGTTGGGAATCAACATTCCCTGCCCCTCCAATGCGTTTTTCGGTTTTTTGAATATCATCCAACACACCATGTGTGGTTTGCCGCACGTATCAACGAGTATCGAAAATTGCAGTTTACACACATTCCTTTCTTGGTTTCTTTCAAACTTAAAGCTCCTTATTATTAATCCGCAACGAAACTCTTAACACTTTGCCTTGTCTTTTTGCCGCCATACTGCGTTGATTTTTACTCAAATATAAGCGTATATTCTCGCAAAAATCGCCTTGTCTGCCGACAAAAATCCTGCGGCAAATAGTGTCAAGACTTCCGTTGCGGATTA
>WRLX01000029.1 GCA_009777415.1 Oscillospiraceae bacterium | reverse complement strand
AGACAAGGCAATTTTTGTGCGAATATCCGTTGATATTTAAACAAAAATTAACGCAGTATGGCGAAAAATATGTGCGTGAAGCCGCCATATTTGATTACGCAAGAGGTCTAATGGCAAAATTTATTCAACAAGGAGGCGGCAATGATTGATTACAGCGTGCTTAATTTTTACGAGTTGCGCAAAATGGTAAAAAACGGTGAAATCGACCAAGGGTGCATGGGGCAGTCGCTTTACGAAACTGTTCTCGACGGCGAATCGGCACTTGAGGAGCAAGATGTTGATGTTCTTGATTTCGCGCTCAAGGGGCTGAAGCAGTACGACAAGTACAAGGATGTTGCGGATGTCGTAATATGGGGGGCGGCGGTTGCAAGGCATAATCCGGGCAATCAAACGGAAAAATCGACTATTCGTATACGGAAACGCCGTGCGTTTTGGATAGTTGCGGCAATCATCTTTGTTGTAGTTCTTACGGGTTGCGCCGCCATTTTTGATTTATTCGGAAAAATGCTGACACTTTCGCTGTTTACACCATCTCAACAAGGCGGGATTTATATGCTCCGCACCGAAGATGAACGGTTTTACAGTTCAATAGAGGATTTGCTTTCAATTGAACAACTCAACATCTTGTACCCCGCAACACTGCCCGTTGGTTATAGTTTCACTAACTTTGAAGTTATTAATCGTGGCACTAATTTAGAAGTGGGCTTGTACGCAGAATCACCTTACATTGACTTCAGAGTAAGAATCGGTGCAGATGTTCAAATTGATGATTTTGATAACGAAATTAACGGGATAAAATACAGTGTTTTTGAACACGAAGGTATGTACCAAGCGGTTTGGACTGTTGAAAAGGATTATTATCGGTTGGCTGTCAGTGATGAAACTGTAATCACTGAAGTAATAAAAAGCTTAAGAAGGAGTTAAAAGTTTGAAAAAAAATCTAAGTAAATGGGAAAACGAATTTTTATGGCACATTTGTGCAGAAAGGGCATGGGTAAAAAAATGATTTTCAGAAAGATATTATTGAAAACCATTGCGATTTTTATGGCAGTTTGCATGGTAGTTTCGTTAGGCGGGATTGCAAGTTCAGAAAGTGAGCGTAGAGTTCCGGGGTTCAAAACGGAAATAGTCTTTGAGGACGATGTTTGCCGTGAAAAAGCGGAGTTGATTACTGCCGTTATAAACGGCGAAGAGTCCGCAAGCCCCCGCAGTATTGTTTGTCTTTTTGCCGGTCACACCACCACTACTACTACTGTGTACGCGACCACTCATAATTATTACACAACTTCACCGAAGTGCAGAGAACAAATTTATCGTATTATTTACTGCACACGTTCGGGTTGCAGTTACAACACAGGTTCTATAATCGCTGACTTAAGAATACATTGTTGTTAGTAGCAGCGACTTAAAAATAGAAAATTTATAGGGAGTATCGTATGTTGGGATTCGACTCAAACGACATTGACGAGACTTTTATCGGCAAGCGTATTACCGAGTTGAGAAAGCGGAAAGGTGTCTCTGAGTATCAAATGAGTTTGGACATAGGACGCAGCAAGAATTACATTCAAAATATTCGAACAGGGCGCTCACTGCCATCATTGCCCGAACTCTTCAACATCTGCTCTTACCTGCAATTTACTCCGAAAGACTTCTTTGACCGCGGTAAATAACATGATTTGACAAATTCCGACACGTTTCGCAAGAAGCGTGTTTTTTTGTAAATTCAGCACTATCTCAAAAACCAAACCCTCCTCACCAATCTCACTGTTGCTTTATTATCAACAACAACCGCATTATAAAGTGCGGATATATACTCATAAACCATGCCGTGCTCGGCACTTGTCAAGTCCGAATTACCAAATTCAAGCTTTTCAAATATCGGCATAACCGCACTAAGCCCAAAATCGCCGAGTGGCATCTCTTTATCAACGCGTTCCCCGAACGTTAGAGGGGGTTCACCGTTAAGAGCTTCAATTCCCGCAACCTTCAGCAAACGGAACATAAAACGGTACATCTCGGCAGCGGTTTCGTTGCCGACTGTATTTTTATACCGTGCAAACTTTGAAATTTCGGCGTTTCTGAGAGAGTGCGAAAATGCCGAAACCAACAGCACCAATAAAAGCAAACTCCCCGCCACTATGACAATCGCGGTAATTGTCCGTGCATTCATACCCGATGTATTGGATTCTGTCAGGGCGGCTGTCTCGGGCAAAGTGGTGACAGGCGGCTCGCTCTCAATCGGCGGATGAGAAGTTTCCGAAACAGGTAACGTAGCAGTCGCTGTCTCGGAATATGAATCATCGGCGACATAATCGGCAAGCTCCTGCCCATGCGCCCCGCCCGTCGGGTCAAAAGGAAGCCAGCCTATCCCGTCAAAATAGACTTCAACCCATGCGTGAAAATCCCGCTCGGCAAACTCCTGAACTTTGCCGTCATTTTTGACGGTGACAATTCCCGTGACATAACGCGCGGGGATACCGTATTGCCGCATAGCGAGCGTCATCGCAGTAGCATACATCGCGCAATGCCCCTGCCCCGTTTCAAAGAGGAAATTGCCGATTGTCGTGTTATCCCCGGCATTGTTGTCGGTTTCGAGTGAATAGGTGTAGTTTGCCCGCAAATAATTGTGAACCCGCTGTGCGTAATTCAAAAAATGTGTATATACGAACGGAATGTTGAGCGATGAGTACAAGTCAGATTCGCGAACCCCAATCGGCGGACGCGAACCCGCGAACAAAGAGGCAAAATCATCTATGCCGCGTATTTCGCTTTCTCGTACAAGCTCGGCAAACCTGTCCATGTTTTCAATTTCACTTTCGGGAACATGAGTATAAACTTCATGGATAAAATTACGATAATCCATAACCTCGGGTGTTAAATCTACCAAGCTCGCTTCGGAAATATAGTGATACGCCTGCGAAATTTCAAAAAATTTGCTCATTCGCGGGTATATTACTTCAAATTCAGTCCGCTTGATTTTATTATTAGCCGCCCTTATATAAGTGTCCAAATACCATCTGTAGTCGGTGTTGAATTTAAATCCGGTATAATCAAGCGGCTGAGTCGGTAAAAGCAAAAACCCGGTACGCCTTAAATATTCAATGCTTATATTTTGGATACCCATGACATATTCGCCGCGGTAATACCCATCCGACATTTGTCGAAACAGTTGATACTCCGATTCGGGCGAGTAATACTGTAAAAGTCTAATCAAATTGCGATAGCTTTGAGAGTCTTGCGTAATGCTCCATTCACTACCCGTAAAATCAATTCCGATGCCGCCGCGAAGAAAGATTTTTTCGGAATCATCTTCAAGTCTTACCCTGATAATAGGCATTTGCCCCGTAGGAGGATTGTCGAGCGAAATCCCCTGCGATATTTCTGTGTTTGAGCTTGAAGCAATGTTTGGGAAATACCCGTTATCTTCAATAGGGGATGCCCCGCTGAAAAAATCAACAGTCGACTGCCACATATTGCTAATCGAGTCGATAATAGCCCGATAGTCAAACTTGATTGCCCCCGGGACTGCGGAAGACGCGGTAAAAGCCGCAAAAATTGCAATAGCGAGTGTGAGCAACGAATTGCGGCTGTATTTATAAAAATGCGGTATCCGCCCGGGTGCAATTTTGTAAAAAGGCTCTTTGCTTTTCGGCGGCATTTTCTTCGGCTTTGCGTGCCTGAGTTCTTCTACGCTCTCTTGGGTAAGCCCTTCTTTATTTTCTTCGTTAGGATGACACAACCTCAAAACTCTGCCCATACTTTCCCATGCGTGAGCGACCCACATGGAGTAAATACCGAGCATTCCCGCTAACATTATTTCCATTCCCACGGCATACCCCGCTATTTCCGCCCCGAATGCAGGGGCAGCCGCAAAAACGGCGGAAACAAGTATAATCCCGATAAAACGGCTGCGTGCCGCAAGCGTAAACCCAAGGGATATTAATATACATATCATCAAAAATGCCGATGATACATAATCGCTGTTATCTAAAAGGGTTTGCAGGGGAATACGCGCATAATGGGCAGTTGTGAGAAGGCGGCTGTCCAATGTATAAAAAATGTGGTCTGAAAAAAACGCCAAATTACGGACGACATTACGCCCCCAAAGCATAAAGAAAAACAACAACGGAATCAAAATTGCCCGCTTTTTAAAAAATATCAGACCCAAATTAAAAACAATAACAGACGAGATGCTTACAAGAGTTACTGCAAAAAGAGAAACGGGGACACGATAAAGCTGCGCCAATGTAGTGCAAAGCCCCGCAGTCGCCATGCAAACCAACAAAACCTTTACAGCTATTCGGAATACTAATATTGCGCGTGTTTCTTCGCATTCGGGGTTAATGAATATCGGTTTTTTCTTATTTACTTTTTTTATATTTATTTTCATTTTTTAACGCCCTCAATCTCTTCTGTCTCAACTTTACAGATTGTTATTTTTGTATCGGTTTCGATGTATCGGATTAGCTCTTGGTTGTTTAAAACCGACGGGATTATTACTAAAACTACATTTTTTCTGAAAATCAAACCGAGTTCCTGAATTTTTTTGACTAAATCATCGTTTACCGATGCGGTAATTATATAAACAGCGCGTTCATGCCGCATTTCACCGCGGTATTCCTCCAAAAGCTCACTGAACTCGCCGCTGTAAGGCTCGGCGGGCAAAGAAGCCAACGACTTGATTAAATCCCTGTAGTCTTTTAAATCGGCGATGTTTGTTTGCCTTTGGATTTCTTCGCGCCTGTCTTGATACAATAACAGCGCGGAATTTCTGTTTTGCAAAATCAGCCTCAAAACCGATAGAGCAGTCTCAATTACAGCATCGGATGCGTACAATATATCCTCGGCGGTAATCGCACCCTTACTTTCAATAAGACTTCCGGGAGCTACGCCTGTGAAGTCACAAAATACAAGCGCGCAGGAATCGTGGTTGGACTCCATCTGTTTCACAATTAAGTCCCCTTCGGACAGTTTGGCAGACAGCTTCCAGTGAATATGCCGCAATGATTCCCCCTCACGGTATTCGCGCAGGTGAGAGAAATCATCTTTTTTAAAGTCAAAATCATGAGGTTTCGTGAGTGCGGAATCGCTTTCGCTTAAATTATCATCGCGCAGACTGTACAAGTCTGACTCCAACGGATACGCGACAATTGAGAAACGCTCTTTTTTGCGGACTTTAAATCGATATATTTTCAGTATATCAAAAAACTCCGCCTTTTTCAGCCCTATACTGTACTCGCCTCTAAAGCTGACAAAACTTTTAATTTCGAGCGTGACTTGCTGAAAAGGCGAAACCTCAACTATTATCAATTTCGTCTGCGGCAGGTAAACCCCTTTATCCAACACATCAACGTAAACCCTCACCGGTGTCATAGGGAAAATAAAGTTGTTCCTTATGCAAACCTTGAAAACAACCTCATCATTACGTTTTACTTTTGTCGAGTCCGCACCCGGATTAGGATTGAGCATCTCTGCCGAAAATCCTATACGTGATATTAACGCGCCTATGAACGATGCACTGCATATGAGAAACATTGTCAAAAGCAAAAACGGCATAAGGCGGGAATGATAGGTAAAGCACATCACAAACAAGATTATAAATACTATTATAAAAAATATTCGGAATTCTTTCATTAGACCTCCTTGGAAATTAACCGTGTGCGGCTTTGGGAGCAAATTTTTTCGTCAGACAAGGCGATTTTTGTGCGAATATCCGTGCATATTTAAGCAAAAATCAACGCAGTATGGCGGAAAATTTGCCGAAAAGCCGCCGTGCGTTAATTTCCGAGGAGGTCTATTGAGGTTTCCTCGTAAAAGGCGGATTAACTGACCTTGCAATATCATTAAGCACATCAATTTCATAAACCTTACGAATCTTAGCATCCTGCGTGAGGATAAGCCTGTGTGAAAGCACATGGGGGAACATTTGCTGTACATCTTCGGGAATAACATAATCCCGCCCGGACACAAATGCGCAACTTTGGGATGCACGCATCAGCATAAGGCTCGCACGGGGACTCGCCCCCAACATTACCGCCCTGTGACTGCGGGTAGCGGAAACAAGCTTGACGATGTACTCATATATGCTTCCTTCAATATTGATTTTGCGGACTCCCTCAATTATTTCATTAAGCTCGTCCTTTGAGCATATGGGTCTTATTTCCGAAATAGGGTTTTGCAACCGACGCTCGGTTATAATGTCGATTTCCTGTTCCAAAGTTGGGTATCCCATTGAAATTTTCATAAGGAATCGGTCAAGTTGCGCCTCGGGGAGCGGGTAAGTCCCCACGTATCCCACTTCATTTTGAGTGGCAATCACCATAAACGGTGATGGCAGCCTGTGTATTTGTGAATCAATCGTGACCGTCTGCTCCTCCATAGCTTCAAGCAGGGCGGATTGCGTTTTCGGAGATGTCCTGTTGATTTCATCGGCTAAGAATATATTGCACATTACCAAACCCTGCCGATATTCAAATTCGTTAGTCTCTTTATTAAACATAGTAAACCCGGTAATGTCGGATGCCATGACATCGGGTGTAAACTGCACACGTTTGCAACTCAGACCCATTGACCTTCCTAAAGCTGTGGCAAGTGTGGTCTTGCCGACTCCCGGAACGTCCTCAATAAGAACGTGTCCGCCGGATAAAAGCGCAATCAGCAACAGCTTGACTACACCTCTTTTGCCGACGATTACTTTTTCTACCTCATCTGCAATTGCACGTATTTTTGTATAATTTTCATTTATTTTCAAATTTTTACCCTTGTCCTTTCTGCTTCCTTTTCTTCGCTTTTATTTAAGGTAAATAGTACTTTCGCCGTCATTGGAAAAGCAGGGCATGACCTCACGAATCCGCGGTGAATCCAAGCCGCCGCGAACCAAATCCCTCAATACAGTTCCGCGGTTACACCCGTGAATAATTAGCAATTTTTCAGCCCCTTGCGGAGCGCGTTTTAACTCAAATTCAAGCTGACGTTTAGCCCTTTCGGGTGTAAACCCGTGAATGTCGATTGTCTTATAAGGCTTTTTCAAGCTTTTACCCCTTTCCCTCCTACACAGCTACGTTATAAAAGCTTGTTTTCCCATTTACCAAGGAATATTTTCAAGCTTTTACCCCTTTCTCTTCTACACAGCTACGTTATAAAAGCTTAATCGCTCAACAATTTTACGTTTAACAAATTAACATACTGTGGCATTTTTAAGGTTAGCTTCCCCGTTCCTTTGAGCGGAGTTTTGAACCTGCACCTGCGTTTTTTGAACTCGGTAGGGCAGGCGGCGGCGGGAATCTCAATTTCCCCCACCAAACAATCTTTTGCATAAACAAGTATTTTCCCCTCATTCACATCTATAGAAGCGGAAACCTCAACCCCGGTTGCTCCCGCAAGCTGAACATCGTAATAATCAAGCGCACTGCTCCCGTTAAAAGCCGATGCGTGTACGTAATGCTGTTCCCGTTTCGGTTCATAGCGTAAAGTAACTGCCCGCTTGTTGTCGTAATCAACCGCCGGAGTAACTTTGCTCATATTGCGGGGCGGGATTTTTTCGCCGAGAATTTGCACAGTTGCCGAACAGCGAATATCCTTGCTTGAAGCTCCGGCATAAAACTTATACGCACCCGACTCCACAGTGAATTTTTGCCTTGTTACATCCCAAAAACGCAAACGCGACAATTCAAATACCAACGATATTTCATAAGTTTGCCCCGGCTCAAACCCCTGCCTTATAAACTCGCAGAGTTGCTTTTTAGGGCGTTTTACCCGCGGATTCAATGCCGTGAAATAAATCTGTACAACTTCCTCACCGTAAACATCTGAAGTGTTCTTAACCTTGAGGGTTACTTCAATATTCCCCGATGCAGTATCTCTGACTTTAAAGTCAGAGTATCGGAATTTTGAATAAGACAACCCGTGTCCGAAAGGATAAAGCTCATCACCTTCAAAATAGAGGTAGGTTGAACCTGCACTCATTATATCATAGTCCTTAATATCGGGCAGGTCGTTTTCATTTTTATACCATGTCTGCGGGGTGCGTCCCGCAGGGTTGTATTTGCCCAATAACACATCAGCCATTGCATCCCCCGCTTCCGGACCGCCATGCGCCGTATAGACTACCCCGGGCAACTCATAATCAAGAATTGCATAAGGGTAAGAGCTTGTAATGCTCAATACCGTGTTTTTGTTGGCATAGCAAACAGCATCAAGCAAAAACTGCTGCTTAGCCGGCAGGTAAAGCGACTTGCGGTCAAAGCACTCGCGTGCGGGAATCATAGGGTCGTTACCTAAGCAGACTATTGCATAATCCGCCGATTTTGCAAGCTTGGCGGAAACTGAAACCCCATTTTCAACGATTATCTCCTCAAACAATTTTGATGAAATTATTCCCCCGGGTTCTACCTCACACAAACGCCCATTTTCGGCAATTGCTAAGTCTTTATTTCGCCAGCTCTTATAAACAGTATAATTTTCGTATTCATCGGGGCGAATTACGGTACGCCCGAACCACTCAAATGTATTATCGCCCGTTGCGTTAATAAATCCGACAGGCGCGACACTGTCAATAACGCCCTTGTCCTCCTCATCGAGTCGCAAGAGCTTCATTGTTTGCTCGGAAATATATATTGCTTCATTATTTGAATCCCCCGCCCAGTTGACTTTCTTAAAGCGGCAAGCAGCGGTAATTTGACTTGAATCGGCAACGACAGAACCGTCTTTCTTGACTTGCAGATACTTCCCGTTTAAATGCGACTTGATTGCAACAGTGTCGCACCCGTCATGGTAAACAACGCGGTTTTCACCGAGCAATCGGCGCAGCCCGCTTAAAATAGTGGTGTTATAGTCGGACATTCCCGTATACCAATCTTTGTAGCTGTTTTCGGCAAGCGGCCCTACAACGGCGACTGTAATCTCTCCATCGTCTTTTATAGGGAGAATGCCGTTATTTTTGAGCAACGTAATACACTCCCTTGCGGCGCGGGCGTTGACTGCCCTAAACTCGTCACAATCAAGCTTTTCATCCGAAATGTCGTTGTACGGGTTTAATTCCGAATCAGCCAAGTCAAACTCGCCGAGCATGAATCTGCCCGTCAGAACCTCCGAAACAGCATCATCAAGCTCTTTCACTGTGATTAATCCCGATTTTAAGGCTTCTTTTGCGGCGGGAATAATTGTTACATCGGCATCGGTCATGATGTTATTCCCCGCTTTAAGGGCAAGCGAAAGCGTTTCGGAGTGTGACTCGCTGTATTTATGGGCGTTGACATTTTGTACAAAATCGCCGCCGTCGGTTACTGCAAACAACATCCCCCATTCTCGCTTGCACACTTTTTTAATGTCGTTATTAATCATTGCGGGAACTCCCGACAATTCATTATAGGCAGTCATGAGCGAATGCGCGCCTTTGCTTCTAATCGCGGGTTCAAAAGCGGCATAATAGTATTCCCGCAACAATCGCGCATCTACGTTGGCAGAGTCACGATTCCTGTCTTCCTCGTGATTGTTGCAGCAAAAGTGTTTAAGACCGGGTAATACGCGCAGGTATTTTTTGTGGTTGCCGCTCATCCCTTTAGTATAAGCTGCGGACATTTCCCCTGTTAAAAAAGGGTCTTCGCCATATCCCTCTTCATTCCTGCCCCAGCGCGGGTCGCGGCATAAATCGACTGTCGGACCCCAAACCATAAGCTTTGTAACGCACGGCGTTTGAGCGGCTGACGCACATTTGTTGTTGTATATTCGTGTCTCCGTCCCGGCAATTTCCCCCAATTCAAGCATCAGCTCGGTGTTAAATGTCGCCGCCAACCCAATCGGTTGCGGGAATACGGTTGATATTTCACCCGGAACTCTTGAAACATAACCGCGCGCAACCTCTGTCCCAAAGTGACAGGCAGGCAGTCCGAGCCGCCCAACCGCTCTTTGCTTAGAGGGGAGCAATCCGATTTTTTCATTAATGCTCAAACGCGAAACTAAGTCGGAAACCCGCTTTTTAATCGGAATCGAGGGATTCAAGAACGGGTATTTATACTTTTTGTTCATGGTTTTACCCATGCCCTTTCTGCACAAATGTGCCATAAAAATTCGTTTTCCCATTTACGTAGATTTATTTTCAAGCTTTTACCCATGCCCTTTCTGCACAAATGTGCCATAAAAATTCGTTTTCCCATTTACGTAGATTTATCTTCATGGTTTTACCCATGCCCTTTCTGCACAAATGTGCCGTAAGAATTCGTTTTCCCATTTACGTAGATTTATTTTCAAGCTTTTACCCTTTCCCTTTCTGCACTATAACAAAAAATCCTGCAATTGACAGCACGCACAAAATAACAGTTATTACAACAAGCCCGCTAAGCGATTTGGAAGCAAGCTCCTGCATTTCCTTCAAATCCCAACTGCTTTGGACGCTCAAAGACTCCCTGTTCGGGCGATTCGCGGCATACAAAGCGAAAAACTCATCGCCGAACTCGTTTCCGAAATCGGTGCTTAAAGATGTGAATCCGTTTTCGAGTGACTCCATAAGCGCGTTGTTGAAATCGGAGAGCTTTAACTCTGCCTCAATTAAATTGGTATATTTTTCCTCTGTTTTGGCATTAAGCGCGATAGATGCCGTTACTGAAAAAGTGATTATTGCCGATATAAAAAACCATACTATTATTATAAACAGCTTTTTTGTGTTCCTTTTTGTACTCATAGTGTATTTCTCCTTAAATATTTTTGCAATTATTTTAATGATAGCACAAAAGATAAAAAAAGTAAATACAAATTTGCATATTTAAGAAAAATTTATAACGAATTTTACCTGTGATAATTTCTCCCCGCTGCGTAATAATATTATTGCAAAAGCAAACAGACCAATTCTGAATTAGGCTTTTGTATAATGCTGCGACTTAAAGCAGCTAATTTGGAGGATAATCATGGCTAAAAATAAAGATTCTTTACAGGGATTGAAAATGCAGGCTGCCACTGAAGTAAACGTTCCTTTGAAGCAAAACGGTTACAACGGCGACCTTACTGCTAAACAGGTAGGTTCCGTAGGTGGTCAAATGGTTCGTAAGATGATTGAAAATTACGAAAACGGCATTAGATAAGTAAACGAGAGCTTTTAGCTTGACAAATATTCAACAAGGGCAAACAAGTGCTTTTAGCTTGACGAACTTCTGATTCCGACCTTATAAAACAAGCTTCCGAGTAAAAATTTACTCGGAGGCTTGTTTTTATTCTGAGCAATCAATCGCCTTTTTCCCTATATCAGTCCTGTAATGCGCATCTTTGAAATTGATTTTTTTTACGGCACTATAAGCGGTATCAAGCGCGGCTTGAAGCGTGTCCGCAGTCGCAGTCACTGCTATAACCCTGCCGCCCGCTGTTACCAATTCGCCGTTTTCCGCTTTTGTACCTGCATGGTAAACATTAACATTATCGTCATTAACAGTGTCTAATCCTTTAATTGGGTATCCCGATGAATACTTTTCCGGATAGCCGCCGCTCGCCATTACTATACAAGCGGACTTTTTGCCGGAAAATTCCACATTAATGCCGGCGAGCCGCTCATCCCAAATTGCTTCAATTATGTCAAGTAAATCGGTTTTCAGCAATGGCAGCACAGCTTGCGTCTCCGGGTCGCCGAATCGGCAGTTGTACTCTATAACTTTCGCGCCGCAATCGGGTGTAATAATAAGCCCGAAGTAGATACAACCCTTGAACACTTTTCCTTCGTCCGCCATTCCTTTAACAGTCGGCATAAAAATTTTTTCCATACATTCATCGGCAATTTCTTCCGTATAATACGGCACAGGCGCGACAACACCCATTCCCCCTGTATTGAGACCCTTATCGTCATTGTATGCACGCTTGTGGTCGGTGGAAGCGGGCATTGTCACAATTGTTTTGCCGTCGGTGAATGCCAAAACAGTTACTTCCGCCCCTTCCAAAAATTCCTCAATTACAATTTGCTTGCCCGATTCCCCGAATTTCCCATTTATCATCATGGATTGAACAGCCTCAACCGCTTCCCTTTCGCATTGTGCGATTATTACACCTTTGCCGAGTGCCAACCCATCGCACTTAATTACAGCGGGGTAGGTGTTTTTCCGTTTAATGTAATCAATTGCCTTTTCCGAATCGGTAAATGCCATATAATCAGCGGTCGGAATTTTACGGCGTTTCATAAAATCTTTGGAAAAAGTTTTGCTCCCCTCTAAAATTGCGGCATTTTTGCGCGGCCCGAAAGTTTTAAATCCCGCATCGTTAAGAGCGTCAACCGCCCCGAGGACTAACGGGTCATCGGGTGCGACAAATACCCAATCGGGTTTCAACTCCTTTGCCAAGGCTACTATTCCGGGGATGTCGCGCGCTTTGACATTATGGCAGTCTGCTATAGCACCGATTCCGCCGTTTCCCGGAGTTGCGTGTATTTTTGTCACCCTCGATGACTTTTTCAGTGCAACGATAATTGCGTGTTCACGCCCACCCGAGCCTATTACAAGAATTTCCATTTTTATGACCATGCCACCCCACCTTGCACAAAACCTAATATGTCAAGCAACCTGTCAATGGGCAAATCCCGTTGCACTGTTGCTCTTCTTTGACTTTGCGGCATAGTGGTTCTTCCTTTCTTATTTTTCAAACTTTTACCCTTGTCCTTTCTGAACAAGTCAGTATAAAAGTTTCGTTTTCCCGGTTTAAGCAGATTTATGTGTTCGTTATGCTCGGATTATACCACAGCTTTAGCGTTATGTCAAGTGTTTTTTCATGATTAAAAATTTTTTGAAACTTTTGCCGGAATGTGTTGACAACTCCCCAAAACCGTGCTATACTTAGAAAAAAACTTGTCTACACCTAACAGTTTCATCTGCTAATGCAATGGTTGCCCAGTTTCGCAGACGAAACACTGAAACTAATTAAATGTAGACAAGTTAATTTTACCATTTCGGAATAATAAAATAAAGGAAGTTTGTTTAATGAAAAAGCCTTTTCGCAAGATTTTGTCGTTATTTTTAGTGTGCGTACTTATCGTGTCAACGTTGCCGACTATGATAGTTGAGGTTGGGGCGGTTCATCAATGGACATGGATGATATGCGGTAGAGACCCTGTAACGGAGCTTCTTCTTAGTAGGAGAGAGCACGGCTTTGACTGTTGCGACCACGGTTTCGGCTTACATAAAGGCATTGATCTTGACAACAGACATGGTGTACCCGCTGGGGCTGTTGTTTGTTCTGTAGCAGGTGGAACAGTTATAGAGCGAGGATGGAGTGACACTCTCGGATACTTTGTTACTATCGACCACGGCAATCAAGTTTTTTCAATGTATGGTCATCTTAGTTCAATTTCAGCCCCTCCAAGATGGGAGCGTATCGAACAAGGGTGGGAGGTTGGCAGAGTTGGACGTACCGGTAGCGGTAGTGGCAATCACGACCACTTGCACTTTGAAGCAAGAATTGGGGGAAATAGTCGTAACAACGCTGTTAATCCGTTGGATTCCTCACGGTTTTCTTGGCGTAGATGTGATACACCCGAACCAATACGAGAACGCCCCACAACAAGTGCAAATATTCCAAATGGCGTATATTCTATTCAAGGCAGAGGTTCGGGCAAATTTATTTCTTCGACAATGGGCTTAAATAACGGTGCGGAGACAATTATCCATGAATCCAGCGGTGGGAACGGTGTCGTAGGTGCAGACCAAATTTTCCGTTTAGAACGCCAAAGCAATAACACATATAAAATAACCTCTGTGCATAGCGGTAAAGTTTTGGATATTCAAGACGGAAGTGATTGGTTAGGTGCGAGAATTCATCAATGGGACTGGCACAGCATTGATACTCAACGGTGGTATATTGTAGATGTCGGAGACGGCTATTATAAGTTTGTTTCACAGCATTCCGGATTTGTAATGGACGTTGACGGCGGCGGAACAGAAAACTTTACAGCTATTCAACAGTGGGCATGGCATGGCGGCGACGGTCAGCAATTTAAACTGACACTTGAGCCAACGATACGCATTCAGCCCGCAACAAGTGCAAACATATCTAATGGCACGTATGTAATTCAAGGCAGAGGGTCAGGAAAATTTGTTTCTTCCACAATGAGTTTAAGCAATGGCGCGGGAGCTATTATCCATGAACATGGAGGGGGAAACGGTATTTGGGGCGGAGATCAAATTTTTCGTTTAGAGCGTCAAAATGATAACACTTATAGGATAACTTCCAATTATAGTAATAAAGTGTTGGATATTCGTGACGGAAGCAATGGTTTGGGGGCAAGGGTTCATCAATGGGACTGGCATGGCACTGCTCATCAGCGATGGTATATACAAGAAGTCGGTGGAGGCTATTACAGATTTGTTTCTAAACAGTCGGGGTTGGTAATGGACGTTGACGGCGGAGGAACAGGAAATTTTACGGCTATTCAGCAATGGGAATGGCATGGTGGTAACGGTCAGCAATTTAGACTGATATTAGTTTGCAGAACTTGCAAAAAAGAATTCTGTGAATGCCCGAACTGTAACATATGCGAAGACAGCGGCGAGCATTGCATAGATTGTTGCCCTAATACTTACTGCTTAATATGCCTTCCGTTTACGCATGGTTCTCTTTACCTCACCATAGAGAACAACATAATCGAAATCCACAATGTCGCCTATTCTACGGCAATATCTACTAAAGGCTTATATATCACCGATGACGAATCTGACCTATTTAAGTGGCAAATGCCATCGTTTATTATAAGAGCGGGCGAATTCATTTTGATTAACGGAATAGAGGACAGTCTTGAGCCTGTTCTAAAAAGAGGACGTACTAACTTCGATGTGGCATTGACGGAGAGATTGCTCTTAACCGATGCGACTGGAAATATTTTGAGCGAATGGGAATCGCAGTAACCAAGTGTAAAAATATGAAAAAGGGCATTCCGCTTGGAAGACCTAACTTGTCGCTGTCGCTTTTTCATGATTGGAGCGAAAATGTATGGCAATATGATACAGGTACACCCGCACATAGACGCACCCCGCACTTCGTAATCGCTTATCCAAACGGCAAACCTTCTTTTAAAGAGGGAGAACCCATTCCGCAAGACCTGTCACGTCTTATGACTGTATTCTATTCAAGTGGAATAGGATACCAAAACGTAACAGACGGAGTGCGTTTGAGACATGATTTTTCTGACATTGAGAATCCCCGATTCCAATTATACTCCGGAGTGGGCAAAGCTATTGCCGGGTTAAGTTTTGAAGTAATACCAAAACAACCACCTGTGACACCCATAATTCGTTCAATCTTTGTTTCAACTCCTCCGTCAGATATTAATTATTCGGAAGGGGAAACATTTAACCCGGCAGGAATGGCTGTAAAAGCAGGATATGACAATTTTTCAACACAAGAACTATCCTCGGTGGATTATACGATTACACCTGACAGACCGTTGACGGCGGCAGACACGGAAATCACTATTTCCTTTGGGACGTTTGTAGCCACCCAATCTATAACAGTTTCATCGTCAACACAATCAACTACACCGTCAACCACATCCGAACCGCCGGAGACTACTACAGAACCGTCAACAACAACCGAACCAACCACTACCACCGAGCCTATCACTACAACAACACACACTCCGACTACTACCACAGTTGCGACTACGACTACACTCGCTACTACCACTACCACAGTTGCGACTACTACCGAGCCTATTGACACAACATCGGCGACTGCCACTACCGCACCTACTGACACAACACCGCCGACTACCACAACAGAGCCGCCACTTGACTTTATTCCGGGGCGAGTCCTCAGCAACGACACCGAGCCGACCATTTTCGATGCCCTCGAAATCCTCAAACACCTCGTAGGCATGGACGGTGTGATTAAATCGGGCGGACGTGATTCCCGTGCATGGAATGCGGCGTTGATTACGGCTGAGTCGCAAGCAAGCGGTACACCTACTATATTTGATGTGTTAGAAATATTGAAGTATTTGGTGGGGATGGAGAGTGCTGTAACCGGGTGATTGATAAAGGAATATGAACTGCATAAGGCGACTATAACATCGTTGAGACGTTATAGTCGCCTTTCAATAATATTGTATCAATTTAATGTAAAATATTTTATTCCGTTTCTAATATCGACAGAAAAATTAGGATTATTGGTTTTTATTAACTCATTTTGCTCACCAAAATCAAAACTAAACCCGACTTCTCCGGGATATTTACCGGGGTATCCGATAATATTGCAAATTACTTCATTGTCGTAAACAAACATAATTTGGCTCATTCCTTCGCTTGGCATCGTATAAAGTTTATTGCTTTTAAACCCGATTACTTCCTCCATTTTCTCGATAGAAGTATATGGTCCGAAAGAGTATGCATAATCCCAATCAAAAGGGGTTAACTCATTTAACTTAATTTCAATAACCTCATTTGATAATAAAGTTATTGATTTCTTAAAAGCACGCTCATTTATAGATGTTTTTGAAAACGGCTGAACAAAAAGCAAAACAAAAGTAAATATTAGTAAAGCTAATAAGATGAGAGAGAAAATTGTAAGTAGTTTTGCAGTTCCTTTCTTCATAATTTCACCCATACCCCTTCTGCACAAATGTGCCGTTGAAAGGTGTGTTTCCGTATTTACGCAGATTTATTTTCAAACTTATGCGCATTCTTCGCAGACCTCCTGTTATTTCTATTAGACCTCCACGGAAATTAAATCCGTTCTTAATAATACCACACAAAATTAACATTGTCAAGTACAATTTTCAACTTAACCACGTCGCAGAGTTCAAAAAAATTCCTTGACAACTCCACAAAACCATGCTACAATAAAGAAGTAAAATAATACTTAAGGAGCAACTCCATGAAAAAGTACAAAACAATCACAGCAATTATACTCACAATAACAATCCTAATCTCAATCATAACAATCCCGACAACAACAGCAACCCAATACGAATTCACGGTCAACGAAGACAACGCAACAATAGTAGGCTTCGGCGGCAAGCAATGGGCAGTAATCGGCTATGACGGTGACGGCGTTGCAAGCGCAACCAACACACTAACTCTGCTGCTCGCAAACGGGCAAAGCTACGGCACAAGTGCGTTTCGCCCAGGGCAATCGAGCGACCCCGGTGACGGCACAATGAAACAAAATCCCGCCGCAAACGATAGTTGGTGGTACGCCAACAATCCGAGCGATATGACGAACTGGGATAGCCCCAATGAATATCGCGGCAGTACATTACAACAGCAAATGGACGTGATTGCGGACGGGTTGCCCGAAAAAGAAAACGCCTTAATAATTACGCGTAAA
>WRLX01000028.1 GCA_009777415.1 Oscillospiraceae bacterium | reverse complement strand
AAGTTCCCTATTTTGTCGCCATCGCTTACATCTAACGGGCTGTTTTTCTTATTTGCCGCAAAAATATATATTTCGCCGCCGTTTATGCTCATGTCGCCGTTTGAGTCAAAGCCGTCCCCCTTGCTCTCTGCGTAAATATACCCTCCGTTTATTACAATGTTGTCTGCCGCGTTCAGTGCATCGTCGCTCGAAATTATGTGTATATTCCCGCCGTTTATTATAAGCTCACCATCGCTTTCCATTCCCTCATAGCTTTTTTCGATATTTATTATGCCATCGTACACAGCGAGTTTGTTCCTTGCGTACAGAGCTCCCCTGCGATTGCCTGTAATGTCCAGTCTTCCCCCACCCGTAACCGTAATATCGGAGTTGCTGTATATTACCGCATCTTCGTTGTCAACATCTTTCTTCTTGAGCTTTTCATCAGAAAGTCTGTTGATTGTATTCTCGGCGATTTCAATTACTGCGCCGCCTGTTCCGATAAACTCAATTGCAGAGCTTTTGGAGCTTGTAATATTAACTCCGCTTAGTATAAGCCGAACTTCATCTGCGGTATCGACAATTATTTTACCGTCGGACAAAGTCCCCGATAAAGCATAACTGCCTCCCTCATTTATTACTACCGTATTTTTTAACGCAATAATCCCACTCCCCGAATAGCTTATATTATTATCGCTTAATGCAATTGTCTTAACTCCGTCAACTCTTTCTCCTGCGTCATTGCTGTCACTTACATTGCTTGCCGTTGTTGCCGCTTCTGTGTTTGCAGTTGTTTCCGCTTTTTCTGTCGTTTCTGCTGTTACAGTCGATTTCTCTTTTTGCGTTGTTTCCTTAACTTCTGCGGTATCACCCGTCTCGGAAAAAGTCACTGCCGCACAACCGATAAACACTGTCGCACACAAAAACGCTAACAATAAATAAGTTAATTTATCCATTTTTTACCCTTGCCCTTTCTGCACAAGCATCAATCGCCGAAAGCTACGCCAATGTTCCGCGCGGTGTTGACCGTACTGCCGCCGGCATCGACTAACTTAGGTTTACCCGCCATATCCGACAGCTTATTCTCGGTAATCTCATTGCCGATTTTCGCAACAGTGTATCCATACTTTTCGGCGATAATCAACTCCGCCGCCCTCGCCCCAAACTGAGTAGACAATAACCTGTCGTATGCCGACGGTGTCCCCCCGCGAAGCATATGCCCCGGAACAACCGAGCGAGTTTCAATCCCGACTTTCTCCTGCACTAATCTGACAATCCTGCCCGTGACTGTCATTTCCCCGGACTCGGCGCGTTTTCGCTCCAATTCCTTCTTTTTCATCTTTGACTCCTCAATGTCTTTTGCCCCTTCCGCAACTACTATTACAGAGGTAGGCTCTCCCGCGTCAATACGCTCGCGTACAGCCTGCACTAATTTGTCGTCGCTGAACGGTATTTCGGGGATTAAGATGATATTGCTCCCGCTTGCAATCCCTGTGTTTAAGGCAAGCCACCCCGATTTGTTCCCCATAATCTCAACCACAATTATACGACTGTGTGACTCGGCGGTAGTGCGTATTCGGTCAATTGCCTCAGTCCCGATTTCAAGCGCGGTATGGAATCCGAATGTCACATCCGTCCCAAAAATATCATTGTCGATTGTTTTAGGCAAACCTATTACGTTAAACCTGTTCTCCGAAAGAAGATTAGCGGTCTTATGAGTTCCGTTGCCTCCCAAAATCAAAAGGCAGTCAAGCCCCAACTGGTTGTAAGTGTTTCTCATTTTTACAACCTTGTCAACCCCGTCCTCCTCAATTTTTTGGAGCTTTTTGTGAGGTGTGCGTTTTGTTCCGAGTATAGTTCCGCCCCGCGCCAAAAGCCCGTGAAAATCCGAAGGAGCCATAAGCCTGTATTCCTTTTCGAGTAACCCGACAAACCCATCGGTAATCCCGTAAAGCTCAACATCTTCAACCCCGAATTTCCGGTAACAAGCAAGTGCGACCGAGCGAATGGCGGCATTTAATCCGGGGCAATCTCCGCCACTTGTAAGAATCCCAATTTTACGTTTAGCCATCTTAAATAATTCCTCCTGTTTTTTTATCGCAGTAATGCGTTGTATAAAATGTAGCGTTTAAAATGTTATGTTTCGGACATTAATTATTAGTTTCTCAAAAATTTTAACTAAAAGCCGCCCTATCATTATGACAGGGCGACTTATTTGTAATAGGGTGTTGCCGGTGTCGGTGGCTTCGCCGCCGAGCAGGGCAACCCGACTGATTTGTAATAGGGTGTTGCCGGTGTCGGTGGCTTCGCCGCCGAGCAGGGCAACCCGACTGATTTATATAATTTCCGGTTTAAAACAAATCAACCAACTTCAGCAAAGCAGAAAGATTGCCATCGTAATTGAGCTTCCCGGATTTTACTGCCGCAACAACATCATATTTACCTTTGGCGATTTTAAGAAGCTCCGCTTCGGTAGTTACCAATTGCCCGTTGTTGTTATTGTAGTAATACCGTTCAATTTCGGGCTGACCGCCTTTAATTGCAACATAGAAAGAATCAAGCCCGTCGGCAAAAACTTGAATTGCCAACTCATCCTTGATTTTTTTAGCCTTAGCCTTGCCAATGCCGTTCCACAAAACGGTTTTAACAACATCAGTCTTGTCAACGGCTTCATCTTTTTTCTTTCTGCTTGTACCGACAACAGCCTTTTTAGCGTTATCGCTCTTCTTGACAACAGCCTCCGTATCGGCAACAGCAACAGATTTAGACTTACGAGCTGTTTTGGCGGCAACTTCTTTAGTCTTACGTCCCGTTTTTGCAACAGCCTCCTTAGTTTTACGTCCTGCTTTTGCATCAGCTTCCTTAGACTTACGCCCCGTTTTTGCAGCAGTTTCTTTAGTCTTACGTCCTGTTTTGGTAGCGGTTTCCTTAGACTTACGTCCTGTTTTTGCGGCAGTTTCTTTAGTCTTGTTAGTTCTGCGTCCGCCTCTTTTTGCAGGAGTTCCCCCCGCAACTGTTTCAACAGTAACCGCAGGAGTTTCAGAAGCAACCGCCGCCTTAGGAGTAACCCCCCCTGTTTTTGTTTCAGATTCGGTACTCACCGAATCTGATTCGAGTACCTTTTTTGCCTTTTTGGTATCAGCCATTTTAAATATTTCCTTTCATTGAAATAATCATTAAATAAAGTATTGGCATTATAATAACATATATTTAAGATATTTGCAAGTTTTTTTACAATAATTTACAGAAAATTTTAATTTCATGAAAACTGTACATTATTTCAGTGAAAAACACCAATTTATTGGTTATTATTCACATAAAAATCACTGTTTTACCCCTCAAAATGCCTGATTCTCAAAGGAATCCCTACCGAATCTGAAATAATTCTGCATTTTTCAGTGTCCAAACCGTTAAAATCAACCACTGTGAAAGCAACATTTGCAAACTTTTTTACATCTTTTGCAAATTCCAACATTGATTTAAACGACACTTCACCAAAAACAGTCCGACTCAACTTCTGATAATCAACAGGATTATCGGCATTAAGGCTCACCGAAATAAAATCAAAAACAGAAAGGCGCGAAACATCAAATTCCTCATTAATTAATTTAACAAGACCATTGGTGTTCAATCTCAAAGGAATTGTTGTTTTTGTTTTAAAATAACCGCAGAGTTCAACAACATCATCGGCTCTTTCCATAGGCTCACCGTAACCGCAAAAGACAATCTCGGTAATTCCCGTCAGCTCTTGAGTGTCAAAGTCGCGTTTTATTTCCTCGACAGTCGGCTCACGCTCTAACCATAATGTGGCGGCATTTCCTACGGAATCACCGTTTTTGCGAATACAAAATACGCAATCACAGGAACAGCGGTTGGTGATATTAACATACAGATTATCACCGAGTTTGTAAAAAATAGTATTATCTTTCATTTATATTCTTGTACTTTCTGTGCCGACTTACATTCTTATATGCGGGTCGAATTATTTTTCCGCCGCCGATTAACTCTTCAATCCTGTGAGAACACCATCCGGAAATCCTTGCAATAGCGAAAATCGGAGTAAACATCTCACCTGGTAACCCGAGCATTTTATAAACAAGTCCGCTGTAAAAATCGACGTTCGCACTGACTCCCTTGTACATTTTCTTCTTATCGCTGATTATTTGCGGTGCTAATCGTTCAACCCTTGAATAAAGCGCGAATTCTTCTTCCATGCCTTTATCTTTGGCGAGCCTTTCGACATACTGTTTAAAAAGAGTTGCGCGAGGGTCGGAAAGCGAGTACACCGCGTGACCCATTCCATAAATAAGCCCGGAGTTATCAAAACCTTTTTTATCGAGGCAATCCGCGAGATACTGTTCAACAGCTTTTTCATCGTCCCAATTCTTGACTTTTTCTTTGAGGTCGTCAAACATCATTGAAACCTTAATATTCGCGCCGCCGTGCTTAGGTCCTTTCAGCGAACCCAATGCAGCCGCAACGGTTGAGTAGGTATCCGAACCCGATGAAGTAACCACGCGTGTGGTAAATGTCGAGTTGTTACCGCCGCCGTGGTCAGCATGAAGCACTAACGCAATGTCAAGGATTTTTGCTTCCATTTCAGTAAAACTGTTGTCCGGGCGGAGCATATACAAAATATTTTCCGCAGTCGAAAGTTCCGGCAACGGAGCGTGTATAAACAAACTCTGGTCTTCGTGATAATGCTGAAACGCTTGATAGCCGTAAATTGCAAGCCGCGGGAAACGGGAAATCATCTGCAACGACTGACGCATTATGTTTTCAATAGCCAAGTCATCCGCTTTCTCATCGTAAGAATAAAGAGTAAGTATACTCCTTGCGAGTGAATTCATCATGTCTCTGCTCGGTGCTTTTAAAATAACATCGCGGGTAAAGCTGCCGGGTAAATCACGGTATTTGACTAACTGCTTGTTAAACTCTTCCAACTGTTCCTTATCGGGCAGGTCGCCGAAAAGCAACAGGTAGGTACATTCCTCAAATCCCATGCGGTTGTCGGAAGAAAAACCTTTCACAAGCTCCTCAATGTCATAACCGTGGTAGTACAGCTTACCTTCACAGGGAATCATTTCGCCGTCATCAATAGTATAGGATTTAACCTCGGCGATTTTAGTGAGTCCGGCAAGCACCCCCTTACCGCTGACATCTCTCAGTCCGCGCTTAACATCGTATTTTGCGTAAAGCGATGGGTCAATAAGCAGATTGCCTTTGCAAATATCGGAATATTCGCTTATTTCCTTAGTAGTATCACACCAATTATCTTTGAACATTTTTACCCTTGTCCTTTCTGCACAAATGTGCCGTAGAATTTCGTTTTCCCATTTTTTGAGGATTAAACTCCCAAGTTTTTACCCTTGTCCTTTCTGCACAAATGTGCCGTAGAATTTTTTATAAGCTTAAAAATAATGCAACTATTTTTATATTACCATACTTTTGCGAATAATGCAAGCTTTTATTTTTGGCAAATGTCACAAAAAGTCAAGCTTTTTTTCGTCAAATTTAACATTCTGAAAATATTCTTGAATTTGTATTGAAAATTTCGACAACTTATGTTATACTATTCTCTGCCTAAGCAAATTTCTTTTCTCGAAGAGAATCTAAGGAGGTAGAGTACCCCAATGAAAATCATCAAATCCAATACCTACAATGTTGTCAGCACCGACCCGTTTGACATTCCGTTGCCGCTTGAATTTGAGCTTATGAGCGGGAATTCGTTGCTTGCGTCTTATTCAATCCACGAAGATGGGCAAGTCGATTACAGCTTTAATCCGACTGCAAAGGATAGGATTCTTACAAGCACTGCCCGCCGTCTTGAGCTTAATGACATATACTTTTTGTTCTCAAGCAGGGTTTTTCAAGACAAAACTCCTTTTACAGAAGGGGAATTAAGAAGGTTCGGCATTGAGGACTATAATCCTTATGAGGTTTTAAGAAAAACTCACGGAATTATGCCGATTGACCGCTACTGGTTTAAATTTTCCGATGAGGAGGACTTGACATACAAAAAAGCGGCGAAAAACTTTGCCGACTATTTTAAGCCGCCCGAAATGCCTGAATCCTCAAATGAGAGTGCGGAAACCGACAATACCGAGCAAAACGATGACATGGATGCGATTTACAGCATTGACAGCATTTTAGAGCAAAAATCCCATGAATACAGCAGTATACACGATGTAGGCAGTATTCTTAATGAAAACAAGATTGATGTAGAATCGCTTGCGTCAAACATTGACGATGAGCCGATTACCGAATCGGCATTCGCCCCTGTGCTGAACAATACTAAAAAAACGGCGGATTCCGAACCCGAATCGAGCGGCGGGAATATGTCTCCTGAAGCAATTGCGGCTTTGTTAGCGGGTTCTGCGGCGGAATCCGAGCCCGAACCCGAGCCTAAATCAAGCGGCGGCAATATGTCCCCCGAAGCGATTGCGGCTTTGTTAGCGGGTTCTGCGACGGAATCCGAGCCTAAATCAAGCGGTGGCAATATGTCTCCCGAAACGATTGCGGCTTTGTTAGAAAAGGAAAGCTAAAAAGCTGCGTTCATAGACAAACGCGCTACTAATCTTGTAGCGCGTTTTTACTGTGGTTATAAGTCGTCGGCATCTTGGGTGGGCAGTTCGCCGGGAGCTTCGGGAGTCCCGGTATACGAGCCGAGGGGGTCTGCCGATTGCGCCATTATCGGAATGATTTCCCGCGGTTTAATCATTACAGTGTCCCGATATTTTTGTTTGATTGGTTCTTTTGTTTTTGCGGTTTCTTTTTTGCATTCAGACATCTTTTTATCCATATCCTTGTTTTCCTCCGTTTTTCTTTATTTAGTATACCCATTGACGGAATAATAAATCTGTGTTATACTAATAAAAATTAACAAATAATTTCATTCTCGTGCAAAAAGGACAAGGGTAACAAACATTGGAAGTAAATCTGCGTAAGTGCGGAAAACGAACTTTTAATTTCATTCTCGTGCAGAAAGGACAAGGGTAAAAAGATGGATATATTTATTGAGCAAATTATTGTAAAAAAGCCGGATATACCGAATATACTTTTAAAAATAGCGTTAGTTGCGGTTACGGCAGTAGTTTGCGGGATTTTTCTCGCAGCGGCAATTATGTTTGCGGGAATAAGCTTTATTACGGTAATCGCATTGGCGGCGATTCCGGGCGTAATTTGGCTCGGCGTTCACTTTTTCAAATCGCTAATCGTTGAATATGAATATATTCTCACCAATAACGAGCTTGAGCTTGATAAAATCACGGGCAAAAGCAGACGGAAGAACATGGTCACGCTTAACCTGCAAAACGCGGAAAGATTCGGTATTTACAGCGACAATGTCTCTTTTAACGAGTTTAATGCCGATGTCACAGTGTCGGCGCATGATAACACCCGCTTAAATATGTGGTATTTATTAGTAAAAGATGGTACACTGGGACGGGTAGTTGTGCTGTTTAATCCTAACGATGATTTTGTAATAAGGCTGAATAAATCATTGCCTTTAAAGGTGAGGAATAATACTATTACGGAAAGGGCAAGGGTAAAAGAATGGAGTTAAATCTGCGTAAGTGTGGAAAACGAACTTTCAACAGCACACTTGTGCAGAAAGGGCAATGGTAAAAGAATGGAGTTAAATCTGCGTAAGTGCGGAAAACGAACTTTCAACAGCACACTTGTGCAGAAAGGGCAAGGGTAAAAGAATGGAAGTAGTGCAGTATAAGTGTCCGAATTGCGGCGCGAATTTAGAATTTAAATCCGGTGAGCAAAATTTCGGCTGTGACTATTGTGAAAGCGCGTTCACGAGCGAGCAGTTGTCGGAAATATATCCGGAAAAAGAACATCATATCTTAGATGAACCCGAACCACCGAAAACTGCCGAAGAATTAGAGGAGGAGGCGTTGTTCAGCGAGTACAGTGCGTTGTACAACTGCCCGAGCTGCGGAGCGGCAGTCGTAACAGACAGCACCACATCGGCAACTCAATGTGTTTACTGTCTTTCACCCGTGATACTTACGGGGAGGCTTTCGGGCGAGTATAAACCGTCTAAGCTAATCCCGTTCAAAGTAACAAGGGAACAGGCTGAAGCAAAGCTCAAGGAATACTGCCGAAAACGCATTTTCCTGCCGAGTGACTTTCGTTCGGGGGCACATTTGCATGAGATGACTGCAATTTATGTCCCCTACTGGATTTCGGATTGCAAGACACACGGGGGGATTACCGCTAATTGCAAAAAAGTCAGGAGTTGGTCTACAGGACAGTACCGATACACCGAAACCAAGGAGTATATCGCAGTCCGAAGCGGGAGCATGAAATTCAGCGGGATTCCCCATGACGCTTCCTCAAGGATTGACGATGTGATGATGGAATGTATCGAGCCTTTCGGTTACAATGATACCGCCGAATTTAAAATGTCCTACCTTTCGGGCTATATTGCGGAAAAATATGACGTTGCCAAAGAGGATGTGTACCCGCGGATAAAACAGCGTGCCGTTTCTTCCGCAACTAATGTCATGCGCGGTTCGATTACCGGGTACAACTCTGTAAACGTCACCTCCAATACAATTGATATTCACAGCAACAGATGGGAGCATTTCCTTTTGCCTGTATGGTTTTTGACTTATAAATATAAGGATAAGTTTTACCATTTTGCAATTAACGGGCAAACGGGGAAGTTTGCAGGGGATTTACCGGTGGTTAAAGCAAAAGTAGCAATTGCGGCGGGGGCGGCAGTCGTTGCGGCTAATATCGCTATCGGAATTATTATGAATTATGTGTGAGGTGAGCTATATGAAGCTAATCACGACATTAACGACATTAACGGCATTAATAGCCTTAGTATGCACGATTACACCCGCATACGCAAATCAGCAATACCTTTTTGACGAAGCCGGGCATTTCTCCGCCGATTCTGCCGTGGTTATTGAGGAAAGCCTTTTTAATGCAAGCGAAGCGGCGGGATTTTACATCACTGTTTTAGTAACAGAAATATTGTTTCCTTCGGCAGAAGATTCCGGGCGTTATGCCGAGCATTTCTATAACGAAAATATAGGGCAAGATACATCCGGAGTAATCCTGCTCATAAACTCGCACGGAATAACCGGGCAAATGCACGACTACATTTACGCGCGAAACAACGCGGCGGATGTTATAACCGCAAGCCGTATTGAGCGAATATTTGACAATATGTGGGACTCTATGCTAAACGAAAACTACAGTCAAGCTATTCACAATTACGCCGACACAGCAGTTAGATATGCCGAGCAAGGCGCAATAGTCGAGCAATCCCCGCCAAGCAATACAACGAGCGAGCAAAGTCCGCCAAGCGACACAATGACAATGCTTTTCATTTTCTTTGTCGTTGACACTATTATAGTCTTAGGCTTTATATTCGGGGTCAAATCCGCTTATAAAATGAGTCCCGCAAAATGCGCCCAAAACTATTTGGACAGGGATTCGATTCGATACTACCAGAAAAGCGATACTTACATACGGACGTATGTAACAAAAGTAAAAATCGAGTCAAGTTCAAGTAGCGGCGGGGGGCGCTCAGGGGGCGGGGGGGGGCGCAGTTTGGGCGGCGGAAGAAGCCGCTAAAAAGCACGTTTGTGAAGAAATGGCAAGGTGCTGACCTCTGAAATCCTGAGCTGTTTTGGCAAAGAAATTTAAGAAAGGCTTTTCCGGTTTATCCGGGATAGGGTAAAATGTTAAGAGTAGATGCAATCAGAAAAAGGTACGGCGACTATTATGCCGTAAAACAGCTTACATTTGCGATTGAACGCCCGGGCGTGTTTGCGTTGCTCGGGACTAACGGCGCGGGAAAAACCACCGCAATCAGAGTTATTCTCGGAATGTTGGCAAAGGAAACGGGAACGGTTACATGGAATGAGCGTCCGCTTGACGTATGCTCTCAGCATGGACGCATTGGGTATTTGGCTGAAGAGCGCGGACTGTACCCCAAATACAACATAATAGAGCAAATGCATTATTTTGCGGAACTGAAAGGCATGAACAAAAAGGATGCGGACCGCTCAATCGACCATTGGTTCGGGCGTTTGAATATCGATGAATACCGTAAAAAACGCGCCGACCAACTGTCAAAAGGGAATCAGCAGAAGATTCAACTTGCCGCCGCGCTTGTGTCAGACCCGGAATTGTTGGTTCTTGATGAGCCTATGTCGGGGCTTGACCCCGTGAATGCCGATTTGTTCAAGGGCATTATCCGCGAGCAAATTGACAATGGCAAATTTATAATAATGTCGAGCCACCAAATGGCGACTGTTGAGGAATTTTGCGAAAACATTGTCATTTTAAATCGCGGCAACACGGTTTTACAAGGGAATCTCAATAAAATCAAAAAAGGCTACGGCAGAGTAAACCTAAGCATAAAAGCCGACAGCAACATTCTCCCTATTGCCGCAGAGTGCGGGCTTGAGCTAACCTCACACACACCAAACCAAACTGATTTCAAGGTTAAAACCGAGTCACAGGCAGCAGAGTTGCTGGCAAAAATAGTAGCCGCGGGAATAACGCTTGTTAAATTTGAGTTGCGCGAACCGAGTTTGCATGAAATATTTGTAGAAAAGGTTGGTGTCGGAAAGGAGGGGTGTGAAAATGCGGACTAAAGGCTGGGAAAAAATACTGAAATTTACCTATATTCAAATCATCAAGTCAAAGTCATACATTGCGAGTACTGTTATTATGCTTGTGGTATTCTCGCTGATGATTGCCGCCGCAAACTTTTTGCCCGGATTGCTTTCATCTGAGTCGGAAGTGTTGCGGATTACCGATGATGAGGGGAACACTGTTGCGGAAATGGAAGCGTTTGCAATCAAAAAAGTATACATCTGTGACAGCTCCGGGCTCCGGATTGACTTTTCCTTTTTAAGCAGATTTGAAGTCGAGCATGAGAGCATTGCCGACGAAGAAGTACAAGAGTTTATGGATTCGGTAACAACAAGCCTTGAAGCCGTTACGCTTGCGGTAATTGAGCCGAGCGGCGGCGGTTTTAACGTGAGGATGTCGCGCCCGGAAAGTACTGAGTTAATCAACAATTCCGACTGTTTCGCGTTGTTGAACCTTTTTAATACGGCAATAAGGGACTCAAACCTCGTAAACCTCGGAATATCGGCGGAAGATGTTCACAAAGCAAACGCTTATATATCAACAACAGTCAATGTCGGTGGCGAAGAGCCGCAGAGCGAAATAGCGGAAGTTATCACCATGGTTTTGACAATGGCGACATCGCTTATCCTTTTCACCCTTATAATCTCATACGGGCAATTGACGGCTCAAGCGATTGCTACCGAAAAAGCTTCCCGCGTTATGGAATTGCTTTTAACCAGTGTAAGACCTCTCGCGGTAATAATCGGCAAAGTGTTGGGGACTTTGCTTGTGGCATTAACGTCAATGGTGTTAGTCGGAACGGTGTCAACTGTTGTTTTCTTTGTTTTTGCACCTTTGGGAACTCTTGGCGAAGTCGTGGGAATGGTCGATACAAGCGACCCGAATCTTACCGCTTTGACAGCCGAGTTGGGGACTGTCTTTTCGGGATTCAGCCCGCTTAATATTGTCTTTATCACTGTCATTTTTGTAATGGGATTCTTGTTCTATTCGTTAATTGCGGGGCTTATAGGGGCGAGCGTGAGCAAAATTGAAGACCTGCAAACCGCGTTGCAGCCGCTTATCTTGATAAGTATGTTGGGGTTTTATCTCACCTATTTTTCGACATTTACCGGGCTTGACCCCGATGGGCAAGGTAATTTCCTCGTAACACTGTCGCGCTATTTCCCTATATCATCTCCGTTTGCATTGCCATCCGCAATTATTGCGGGGAAAATGAGTGTCGGTGAAATAACCCTTTCGATTGGGGTGTTGGCATTATGCTTGGCATTGTTTGCGATGTTTGTTGCAAAAGTATATGAGCATATAATTTTGCATAACGGCAACAGACTGAAACTCAAGGACATGATTAAATTGGCAAAATCAAAATAAATGCAACCTTTTCACAATCGGCATTGTGTTATTATTAGAAGCAGTGTTCATAGGTGACACAGCTTCTTACGAGTGGGGGATTGTAATGGCTGAACTTGATTTAACAGAAGAAACTGTACGCAAGTACTCGGATATGCTCTATCGTTTGGCATTGGCAAAAACGGGAAATCCCCACGATGCGCAGGACATAATGCAGGAGGTTTTTCTTAAGCTTGTGACTTCGGGCAAGACTTTCAATGACGAAGAACACAGGAAAGCATGGCTGATTCGCGTTACCGTCAATGCGGGGAAAAATTTGGTTCGCTCCGGCTCAAGGCAAAAAGAGGTTTCCGGCTTTGTTGCTTCTGAATGGGCGGAAGCTTACGGTAATTCGGGGAATGCGGGGAAGGGTTCGGATAATCTCAACGCGCTTGAAACAAGGCTTGTTGTTTATCCTGCCGTCATGTCATTAGACGAGAAATACCGTGTGATTATTCACCTTTTTTACTATGAGGATATGCAAATCACCGAAATATGCAAAGTCACGGGATTAGGCGCGAACACCGTAAAATCCCGCCTGCATCGTGCACGCAACATTCTGAAAGAAAAACTGGGGGAGGTTGATTTTTGATGAACGCCGATTTTAGAGAGCAGTATAAAAAAGAAAATGACATGATTGAGCCGAACCGGGCATTTGTCGAGGAATTAATAGCCGAGCTGAAACAGCATAACTGCAATAAGCGTAGGCGAATGCTGAGAATCACGACTATAGCCTCTTCGGCGGCGGCAATCTGCCTTATTGTAATAGGTGCGATTATCGCTTTTAATTCGGGTGATATGGCACTACCCGGAACAGGTAAAAATCTTATGTCGTCGCAATCGCGACAATATGCCGCGGAGGACGATTCCGGTGTTTTAGCTGATGAGGATGCAGAAGAAAACGATTACGATGAAGGATTTATAGTCGATTCCGAGGGTGAAATGAGAACAATTGTGGTAGAGGATGCCGCTCCGGCTTCTGCTTTCGGTGGCGGGGGATATATTGATGACAATTTGGAAGGAGGACCGGAGTATCGGGCTGACGACATTGATGATTATGTACACGAGAGCCGACACAATCTCGAACCGCGCGGCAACGAAAATTTTTCTGACACTCATGACTATGTTACCGGTGTTGCCACCGTTGCGCCGAGCAGATACAACATCGAATTGGGGGGAACTGTTTGGAATGTACCCGCGCATCCGCTTGCCGAGGCTATGTGCAAAATTATAGAAGGAATATTCAAGGCGGTACAAGAGCATGACTAAAAAATTGCTTTTAATAGTTAATCCCAACGCGGGAAAGATGAAGGCGAACTCTACCTTGCTTGAATTGGTCAGCGAGTTTTCCTCATATAAGTACGAAGTCACCGTTTATCCAACCGAGAAAAAATCCGATGCTGAGAAAAAAGTTGTTAAATGCGGCGAGAATTATGATTTAATTGTATGTTACGGCGGGGACGGGACTCTTTCGGAAATAGTCAACGGAGTCGCAAGGCTTGAATCACCAACAGTGTTCAGTTTTGTCCCATCGGGGACTGCTAACGATTTCGCCGCAACGGTTTCAATGCCGTGTGATGTCGGCATGGCGGTAAAAAAGATTTTGAACGGCAAAAACCGCCCCCTTGACATTGGCGGATTTAACAACAAGTTTTTTATTTATGTGGCGGCATTCGGTCTGTTCACATCGGTGTCTTATACAGTCACACAGGACATCAAGAAGACATTTGGGCATCTGTCCTACGTAGTTGAAGGAATTAGGCAGGCTATCGACATTCCGAGCTACAAAATGACGGTTGAGTTTAACGGCAAAGTCATAAAAGATGAATTCGCGGTGGGGCTTGTCACAAATACTACATCAGTAGCGGGGATGTTCAGATTAGCTAAATCAAAGGTTAAATTAGACGATGGGGAGTTTGAACTTTTTCTCGTAAAAAATCCCGGCAATCCTATTTTATTGAGCAATATTATCATGGATTTGTCGGCGCAAAAATATGACCCTAATTACGTAATATTTGAGCGTGTTTCCAAGGTAAAATTCCGCTGTGACGAGTCTGTTGCATGGTGTCTTGACGGGGAAAGCGGCGGCTCTCACAAAAGAGCAGTAATTGAAAATCTGCATAAGAAAGGTATGATAAGACTTTGATAGACGTATGTTTACCCGGAACGGGGGGGATGATTCCCCTGCCGAACAGATGGCTGACCTGCTGTTGGATTGAGTATCAGGGTGCGGCTGTTTTAATCGATTGCGGCGAGGGGACACAGATTGCATTGAAAAAAGCCGAGCTGAAGCCATCTCGGCTCGAATTGCTGTTGATTACGCACTTTCACGCTGACCATACAGCCGGACTGCCCGGACTGCTTTTAACACTTGCTAACTCCGCAAGAACAAAGCCGCTCACAATTGCAGGGCCGCCCGGGCTTCGCAGAATAGTGTCGGCTTTGACAATAATCGCGCCGCGTTTGCCGTTTCCTCTTGATATAATTGAGTTGGACAAGCTCGCACCGCAAATACCGGATAAGGCGGGATTGACTGTTACCGCACTCCCTTTAAGGCATGGAATGACTTGCTTCGGCTACCGCGTTGAATTGTTCCGCAAGCCGATATTTAATCCCGAAAAAGCCGCCGCGCTTAACATTCCCGTAAGGCTGTACAAAATTTTGCACGCAGGTGAAGCGGTTACTTTTGAAGAAAACGGCGAAACGGTTTTAGTTTCGCCGAAGCAAGTGCTTGACGGCGAGCGAAAGCCTATCTCGGTCTGCTATTTTACCGACACCCTCCCGTTTAACCTTATGTCGGATTTTGCAAGCGGCGTTGACCTGCTTATAAGTGAAGGAATGTACTACGATGAGGCAATGCGGGAAAAAATCGAGGAAAAAAATCATATGCTTTTTTCGGATTCAGCACACCTTGCGGCAAAATGCGGCGCGAAACAATTATGGCTGACTCACTACAGCCCCGCATTAGAACGTCCGCAAGACGGTATCCGTACGGCAAAGCGGATTTTCCCCAATACTACAGCGGCGCATGACGGAATAATGATTACTCTTGACAGTTAATTATTTTTATGGTAGAATGTTAAAAAATGTGCAGAAAGGGCATGGGTAAAAAATAAATTGAATCTGTTTTCAAAATTAAAAGAAGGATTAAAAAAGACTAAGGATTCGCTTTCGGTCGGAGTTGCACGAGTCGTCAACTCTTTTACTAAAATAGACGAGGAATTTTTTGAACAGCTTGAGGAAACGCTTATTCTCGCCGACTTAGGAACGCAGACTGCCGATGATGTATGCGAAAAACTTCGCAGTGAAATCAAAAAGACGGGCGCGAAGGACACCTCTGTAATTACCGGAATGATGCGGGAGATATTGTCGGAAATGCTGACAGGCGGCAACCAACTTGACTTGACACATAAGCCCGCAGTTATAATGGTAATAGGTGTCAACGGCGCGGGAAAAACTACCACAGTCGGTAAATTGGCGGCTAACCTCAAGTCCGAAGGCAATAAAGTTATAATCGCGGCAGCCGATACTTTCAGAGCGGCGGCAATTGAGCAACTTTCCGAATGGGCAAACCGCTCAAAAACGGATATTATTCGTCATGCAGAAGGCTCTGACCCCGCGGCTGTCGTTTATGATGCTTGTAATGCGGCAAAAGCGCGTAATGCCGATGTGTTGATAATTGATACGGCGGGGCGGTTGCATAACAAAAAGCACCTTATGGAGGAACTGAAAAAGATTGCGCGTTCGGTTAATTCACAATTGCCCGAATGCAGTTTTGAAACGCTGCTTGTGTTGGATGCTACTACGGGGCAAAACGCAGTCAATCAAGCGCGGCTGTTCGGCGAAGTCACCGATATTACCGGGATTGCACTCACTAAATTGGACGGGACGGCTAAGGGCGGGATAATCGTTGCAATCAAAAATGAGCTTGGTATTCCGGTAAAGCTCGTCGGTGTCGGCGAAAAAATTGATGATTTGCAATCATTTATCCCCGATGACTATGTAAAGATATTGTTTGATTCGGGTTTTGAATCGTCACTTAATACGGGTGATACGGAATGAAGTTGATTATTGCTTCTAATAATTCGGGAAAAATCCGCGAATTTAAACAATTGCTCGAACCGTTGGGTTATGAAGTGCTGTCACAGTCCGAGGCGGGAATTTGCATAGATGTGGAAGAAACGGGTAACACTTTTGAAGAAAATGCAAGGCTTAAAGCTGAGGCGGTTTATAAATTGAGCGGCTTTTCTGTTATTGCCGATGACAGCGGACTTGAAGTTGACTATCTCGGCGGCGAACCGGGAATATATTCTGCGAGGTATGCACCGGAGGGCGGGCGGAAAAAGAAAATACTCGAAAAGCTTGAGGGCGTTCCTGTTGCACAACGGGCTGCACGATTTGTCTGCTGTATCTGTTACATTGACGGGGAAAATCCGATTCCCGAAACAGTTACGGGGGTCTGTGGCGGATATATCGGATTTGAGGAACGCGGGGATAACGGATTCGGCTATGACCCTATTTTTATGATAGGCGATAAATCGTTCGCAGAACTCAGCGATTTTGAAAAGAATGCGGTAAGTCACCGCGGAGCGGCCTTGCGAAAATTGGCGGAAATGTTGGGGGCTGTATGAACTTTGAAAACAAATCCAAGAAATCCAAAAATAGTACGGGGAAAAAGACAGCAATATTCGGGGGGAGCTTTGACCCCCCTCATTTCGGTCACGTTAATCTCGTTAAATCGGTCGCGCAAATAATTAAGCCGGACAGAACATTGATTATCCCGGCGGGAAACGCACCGCATAAAACAACTGCAACTCCCTTTCAAGACAGATTTGAGCTTGCACAGGCGGCATTTGTAAACTGCCCAGGTTGCGAAATAAGCGATATTGAACAAAAGCTCAATCTCAGCTATACTATTGATACTTTGCGTGAGCTTAAAAGTCTTTATCCGGGCGATGAATTTTTCCTGATAATAGGCTCGGATATGCTCCTCGGTTTTGAGCGTTGGAAGGACTGTAAAGGCATTCTTGAGCTTTGCACGGTTGTTGCCGCCGCACGTGATGAATCGAGGACATACGATGAATACGCAAAATGCGCCGAGCGGTTTGGGGTTCAACTTCTTGATATTCCCGTAAAAAAAGTTTCATCAACCGAAATACGCGGAAAGTTCGGAAAGTCGGGCGGAGACCGCTATATCCACAGCATTAACACGGCAAAAATGTGCTTCGAGTTGTCGCAAAAGTACCGCTTGACACCTGATGAAAGTGAAAAAGCATATACAGCGGCTCTGCTCCATGATATTATGAAAGAGTCATCGGCCGGTGAATTGCAGAAAATGGTGGCGGAAAGCGGGTTTAGTGTTGATGAGGCTGAACTTGACGCGCCTAAGCTGTGGCACGGGATTGCGGGTGCGATGTATTTGCGGGATTCGCTTGGTATAACCGATGAGGATATTATCAACGCCGTCCGATTCCATACTGTTGGCAGAGATAAGATGAGCGTTGTTGAAAAAGCAGTGTATATAGCGGACAAGATTTCAATTGAACGCAACTCCAAAAAA
>WRLX01000027.1 GCA_009777415.1 Oscillospiraceae bacterium | reverse complement strand
ATGAAGGACGCGCCTACAAGGATGGGGAGCAGACAGCCAACGGGCGGGACTGGCATATGTTGCCATCGCCATCGCCGCTCAGTACCATGAACAACTCCAACAATGCCGCGCTGAAAGCCAATGCCGAAAATGCACGCAAGCTTTACGATGTTGCCGAATCGCGGAATGTTATCGCAAAATCCGATAACGGGAAGGTATATCGAATTAGGGTAATAGATGAGTCGTTTTTAGAAAATGCTGAAAAGATTTACAGGGAATCAGTAAATCAATCGTTGACTGCGGAAGAACGCTATCAGGCGCATAACGCATTAAAAGAATTGCAGGTTGTTTACAGCAATGACGAGATGTACGAAATTGAAAATGACGGCTATGCGGAACTCCCCGAAAGTAATAAACGCGATGTGCGAATCGACCATTTTGCCGCCGCGCCGCGATATTGGGAAACAGTCCGTAAACAGCTTGACATTTTGGAGATGATTGACAAACGTATAGAGGAATCCGCCCCGAAGTCGGACGTTGACTTCGATGACTTTTCAATCGCGCTTTATTCGGGAGTGGTTGCCGTTGACAATAACTTCATCAAGTACACCGATACCTTAACCGATGAGGATGTTTTGCTCTCTAAGCCGAGTATGCCGCGGGGTTCGATTCCGCTGTATCAAGCACTTGTCAATTACAGAGAGCTTGATGCACAAAGCAAGCAATCGCTGAAATCCGCTGTAGCCGTAATCCTTGATAAATACCCAATTCCGGGTAGCGTTGCCGAAGCTTGCGAAATTGCCGAGCTTGAGCTGTCGCCAACAGTTTTACAGCGCAGGCTGTCAGCATTCACCGCGTCTGCTCCGGAAGAAGTCGGGCAGGTACGCGAAGTGCTGTCGGAACTGAAAGAAAAGCTTGCCGCTTTTAAGAGTACCTATTTGAACCAATAACGGTTAATTCACCCGCGGGAGGTCTAATGATTAATGTAACTGATTTAAAAGAGAAAATCACCGGGTTGCTGACGGCACGCAATGTCGGCGACTATGGCTACAGCAGCTTCCCTACCCCTTATTATCCCGTTTGCGTGTTTTATTTCGGCTCGCAATCGGCAATTCATCATGAACGCATATCTAAAAAGCTGACTCATGGGTGGGGCGGCGCGGCGAATCAAATCCCCTTTTATGTCCTTGAATCAGACGGGTTAAAAACCTTAGAGGGCGAAAACCGCAATATGGAGGAGTTTGGGGAGGATATGACAAACCTCCTCAGTTGCTCTAACATTTACGCCAACCCATCGGGCATTTCCCTATACTGCATTCTTGATACGGACAGTGTAAATTCGTGCAGTTCCGGCAATGCGGGTGTTGACTTCGGAAACTGGTATTTTGCGGTTAATCGTATTAAGCAAATGATTAATACCCCGCTTACCACTATGCTGTTGATTGCTTTAAACGATGAGTTTAATCACCAAAAAAAGTCAGTCGAGATTAAACAAACCCTTTGTGGCATTTACCAAAGCCAAAACAATACCCACTTATACGATTCGGTGTTTGTAATCGGGCGCAGACTGCGCAACGGCGCATATTCGGGAGAGACTGACAGCGATTTGTACGCCAATATTATTTTGTTGTCAAACACAATTGACGGGATTGACTCAAGCGGTGGGAGTGAATCGCAAAATGACAGACGTGATAATCTCTACAAGTCCTCTAAGCCCGCGCTGAGTGCCGCCTATGCCTGCTCCGCAAAACCAATCGGTGATATAGCCATAATCACCTTAAAAACAATTACCGCAAAGCTGTCCGAAATGCTTAATGACAGCAGATTGAACAAAGCCGATGAAAGCAGAGTTGCAAAAATCCTTGAGGTTGATAAAGGTCGCTCGGAATTGTATGAACGGGTGTTTGCGAAAATAGAAGGGCATTTCCCCTCAAATGATTATCTCTATCAATTACCCGGGAAGCCGGATTTGTCAAAGACATTTGCCGAAGCGGACAATGCTTCGTATGGTTGTTTGAGTGCTTTTTTAGAGTCGAATCATTTTTCGATAACAGAAAACCAAGTAAGCATCTTGAAAGATGAAATAGTGTCGCAGCTTACAAAGAGAGTTTGCGAGCAATTGACTGCCGCAGGTTTGTATGAGGGGGTTGACGAAACTGTAATCACCGCCGCGCTTGATAAAGCCGGAGTAATGCTTGATGCCCTCAGTTATGCCGAGTGTACTGCAATTGATGCGGTAAAGGTCAAGCTGAAAAGCGGAGTTGCCGATGCGATGAAAGGGATAATACGCGAAACATTTGCGCATCTTTCGGCAAAATCCAAAATTTGTATGGACAGTTTTTTTCGCATTAAAAAGTCGGTTGACATGATGCCCGCCATCCGCGAAATTGGGAGCGGGTTACATTTGGTCGAGTTCTATACCGATAAAGCAAACAGATTCTTGAATGCCGAAAACTCTGCAAAAATTTTTAATCGGGTTTTCAGCGTTCATAACAAAGACGAGGATGTCCTTGACGCGCTTTTTTCAGCTATGGAATCCTGCTTTTTAAGCGACAAAATATATCGCAGTTCTTATATTGATGAAATGTATGAACGCCTCGGAATAAATGATATTCATACCGCGACGAGCCAAATAATAGGAGAGCTTATTGAAAACTTAGATGAGAAAGTGCGGTTTTATTCCGCAACGGTTTTCCCGAATAACAGGACTTTTGAGGCATACTTCCTTAACACGCTTGCCCGTTCGCCCATTGACGAAAATGGTTTGTATGAACGCTTAAAGCGGCGGGAATTGCCGGCAAATACGGGGCGTACCTTTTTTAATACACAAAGCAATGATACCGTTGAGTCAATGTGGTTTTATGAATGCCGCGAGAATGACTTGCTTGCCGAATTGTAAAAAAGGCAGAAAGGACAAGGGTAAAAAGTTTGAAAAAATTCCACGGTAAATGGGAAAATCAACTTTTATTACGCATTTGTGCAGAAAGGACAAGGGTAAAAAAGTCTGAAAAAAATCCACAGTAAATGGGGAAAACGAGTTTTTATAGCAAATTAGTGCAGAAAGGACAAGGGTAAAAATTTGAAAATTAAGTTGACTAACTTTGATTCGGAGCATTATGCGACTAATCTTACGCAAAAAGGCGATTCCCTTAAATGGGAGTCTGTTGGTGCAACCCATTTTATGATAATCCGCGATAAATTCGGCTCTGATATAAGACTTACCGATGAAGAGCTGAACACTCGCTTTAACGGACTGCCTGTCTCGGGTAAGGAAACAAGGTTAGAGGGAGACAGATATTTTATAATCCTGCCGCGTTTAGGAATTAACACTTATATTTTCCCCGTAAAACCCGCAAGCTATGCCGTTTTCGCCTGTGAATTAAAAATGGACAACGAACCTGATTTAACTGTTTATAACCCTAATGACGCTTGTTTCTATCAATGCTCGGTTTCGGCGACAGTGGAGATTTCAATTAAGAAAGCCCCTTTTCAAAAAAAAAGTTTTTTTGAAAAACTCGGCGGACTGTTTAAACCGGAAGAAGAGGAACGGGTTTATTATAATGTCAGTCTCCCCGAAATGCCCGGATATGCGGGTGAGCTTCTTTGTTACAGTTATGACGGCTGTGCTTATAAGTACCCGATTACAACGCGGATGATGAACAAAACGGTGCAAATCCCGGAATGGAAAGGCAAACAACCATGGGTTGAAAGCCTTGACTCTAATGCTTATAAAATAAATATGATATAGTTTACAATAGGACTTCAATAGTATATTTGTGCAGAAAACGTGACTTCAATAGTATATTTGTGCGGAAAGGACAAGGGTAAAAGAATGGAATTGGATAGACTTCGCGAGAGAATGGAAAATATGGGGAAACCACCCGCACCTGTTTTTGACTCTGTTAATGACGGAAAACCGGATGCGGCAGCGGTTTCGGGTGCGGCTGAAAAAATAATTACCTGCCCTTATTGTTTTGAAAAGTTCAGCCACAGCTCGGTTTGGTTTCGCATGGAGACTGTTTTTGAATCGGAGGAAGAATGCGACCCGCATGGTTTAGGCCGCACTAAGGAGGATATTGAGCTTCTCGGGGAAAGGGTTCTTTTGGAGAAGTTTGAACAAAATAAGTGCTTCCTTTCGGGTGAAAGCGAAAAGTATCAAAGGTTTTGGGCGAGATTCAGCGGGGGGAGCGGAGAAAAGGCGACTACAAATAAGGAAGGACGAGAAATTGAAATTCCGCCGCAAAAACGCCCTGTACTCCCCGTGAACAGTCCGCTTATCAAATTTACCAAAACAAGCGAAGAAGGTTTGCTTTACTCTGCGCGGGATGTTTTCGGCGTTGAGACAACGCGCAGAATCTGCCCGGAATGTCACAATCCGCTTCCCGCAAAATTCGGCGCGAATCCCGTCAAGCTTGTGTCGGTAATAGGTATTACCGCTTCGGGCAAGACCGTTTACCTGTCCCAGTTGTGCCGACACTTCAGCGAGCTTTGCAGCGAGGTTGGAATCACGTCTACTCCGACAAGCAAAGCGGCGATGGACTTTCGCGACTCTAACCCAATCAGGATGGGCGAAAAGCTCCCCGAAGGAACATTGGCGGGTGGGCTGTCACAGCCGCTGTGCTTTGACTTGAGCATTAGGAAAAACGATAAAATCATCTCTAAGACAATTGTTTTTTATGATATTTCGGGCGAAAACTGCGTTGATGAAAAACAAATGGAAAAGTACGGCTGTTTTGTAAAACATTCAAGCGCGATTATCCTTTTGCTTGACCCTAATCAGCAGTTTGGCGGCGATTACAAAAACTCGCCCGAAAACGTCATGGATGCTATTTACAACTATTTTCAAGAGAAAACTCATATTAAACGCCTGCCCATTTGCGTGACTGTTTCAAAAGGCGACATGGCGGCGGGGCAGATTATAAAAAGCAATATAGAAAATACAGTCTGCCTTAAAAATCAACAGGGGCAGTCACTTCCGCTGTTTAATGCAGAAGATTACGGAACAATCCAAAGGCAGGTAAAGGAGTTTATACAAAACCATGAGCATAGACTGCGTACCTGCCTTAACAACCTGTTCGACACTTATAATTACTTCCTTGTTTCGGCACTCGGAACATCGGTAAAAGAAATCGCCGACGAAAACGGGCAGATATTTATGACTCCCGCCGCACCACCGTCACCCAAGAGGATTGAAGAGCCTTTGTATTGGCTGTTTTACCGCTTCGGCTATATAGGCTGTAAGGGTACAATCCCGCCTCCCGAAGACCCCCCGCCATTAATGCAGCCCAAGACATGGACTTGTGTCAACGATAAATGCCTTACCGATAAAATTCCCCTCAGTTGCAGATATTGCCCGTTATGCAGAAGGGATTCCAAGGGGAATAAAATGCCGCTTATTGAAAGAATTAAAGAAAAGTTTCGCGAAAGCGAAGTTTAAGAGAGGGCGAACCACCATGGTGTATAGAATAGGTTTTACAAGAAAAGGCGGACAAGGAATTAAAGACGGCTGGCAAGCGGTCAACATTTCACCCGGAATACCGCCCGAAATTATAGGCAGATATACTGCTCTTCAAAACTCAAACACGCCTCCGGGTCCTGTATTTGAACCGGAGGATTCGGAGGAAAAAACAGTTACCGAGTTGCAGAGCGATAATCACAATGTCTATTTTTCCCGCATTAAATACGGATTGGCGGACAGTCAGGGGCGCCCGAGTATGTTCGCGGACAGCTTTGTATGCGATTTAAAACAGTTTGCCGAAAATCCAAGCAAGCTCTTGCTTATAAAAAGCGGCAATTTCCACTTTGAAGTAAACGAGGATGAATCGGCTCAACCGGAATCAGCCCCGGAGCTATTGCCCGCACCGGAATTAAAACTCAGCTTAAATCCGGAGCAATATGCCGTACTTATCAAATGTGTTTACAGCGTGATGACTGCGCGGAACAAAGAAACTCTTTACATCATTTGCGGCGGGAGCTATTCAGATGAAACAGTCGCCGAAACCATGCTTTGCATTTATTCCGCTCTCTTTTTGCCGTTCAGAAAAGTTCTCACCTTTGCTACATACGAAACTCACGGCAATGTACCTAAGAGCGTTATTTTTAAGCGGAGACAAAGCGGCGGGGAATCCAAGTATTTTAACCTCGAAACAGGTGAGACAAACATAAAACGCTTTGACAATTACGGGTTTATAGACGAAATTGCGGAAAATCCCAAACAGGCTAACCTAAACTATTTTAAAAGCTTTGAAAGCGATTTGCGCGAGTATGGGTGTTCCGAAACAACGTCGCTCGCTTTGTACAAGATTGTTTGGGAAACGGGGCATATTGACAGCATTTTGGCGGACAACGACTGCATTTTGACTAAAAAACTGAACGAACTGCTCAGTGTTGCAGTCCCCAAACGAACCTTATTAGACGAACAGATTTTGCTGTTCTTGACGAAAATTTTTGAACGGAACATTAACTTGAACGATATTTTGGCGCAAAAGTTGGCTGGATTGCCGCCAATGTCAGCCAATGAAGCTTTATCAAGTATTTGTACCGTTTATATTTACCAAAAGCTGAAATCGTTGATTCCCAATGAAGATTTGTTACCCGATTTTGCGGACGGGTCAAGCGAAATGGTGTTTGAAATAACGGAAGAGGCTTTTGACGAAATTGCGGAATCGCCGATAGAAGTTCCGGATGATTTTTTTGAAATTGAAGAGGGGGAGTTGCATTATGACGAGTACGAAAACAGGCGGGGACACGAGGACGAACATGAATACAAAGAAGAAGCACCCGAGAACCCAATCAAAAAATTTATTAAGATATTCTCCAAAAAATGAAATATTTTAGTATACTGAACAGCCTTGACTTTTATAATTGTGAGCCACAACCCGCGCGTCTCACAATATTGGGAAAAAAAGCAGTCTGCATGACCAATGCACGCAGCGGGAAACAATTTTATACAAAACCATTCCCTACCGAGTTTCTGCGCGAGGTTGAGTCCGACAAAGGTAAGTGGGTAAAGCTGATTCGCCGACCTTTAAGAATAGGCGGGAAAATATCGGAAAATTATATTTGGCCGTCTGATATTATTGATTTAAGCGGCAACCAATTCAAGAAGAATTACGCATTATTGCTACCGTTCAGAGATGATTTGGGCGGGTATGAGCCGATGAGCGTTGCTTTGTCTAATACGGCAATGGATTGCCGCAATTTTGACATTAATGCGAATACACGTCTCGCGGAAAATTTAATCGAAGCATGGTGTAAATTCAATGATTCCCGCTATCTTTATCATGAGTTTTCGTTTAACAATATGTTTTGTAACATGGACAATAAAGTGATGTTCGATTTTAGCTTTTCAGCCCATGAATACAGCGAACTGTCCGATGGGACAAGCGTTCCGCTGAATAGGATTCACCCCGATTACACAGATGTTTACTATTATCAAAGAAAATCGGCAAAAATGGATGTTATTTCCAATTATTTTTCAATGGCGGTAATTTTGTTCCGATTGTTAATCGGGTTGTTGCCGTATCAGGGGCGGCTTTTAGAGGGGATTCATAACATCACTAAGCAAGAACACTCATACTGGATTATGAAATATCACCAAAATCCCTACTTCATTTTTGACGAAAACGAGAATGTCAATCGAATTAGCTCAACTGTTGCCTATCCCGAACTGTATGAAGAGCGATGGAATCGATTGCCGCCTTTGCTTAAAGGGATGTTCGCGGCTGTTTTTAACAGCGACAATGCGCTACGAAAAGTCCCGCCCGTTTTTTACACACCGAATGATTGGAAAAACGCTATATGAGAAAAAAAGTTGTAGGATTATATGTTCATTTGCCGTTTTGCGCATCAAAATGCAATTATTGCAACTTCTATTCCATACCCTATGATGCGCAAGCGGCTGAGCTTTACAAGAACGCCGTCACAAGAAACGTTCGCGATTACACCAAGGAAGAACAACTGATGTTCGATACTGTATTTTTCGGGGGTGGGACTCCGTCACTTTTATATGAGCAAGTCACAGAAATTGCAAAGATTTTGCCGTTGACTCCCGATTGTGAAATGACTGCGGAGGCAAACCCCTGCGACATTTCGCCGAAAATGCTTGACGTGCTTTTGGAATCGGGCGTGAATCGGCTTTCAATCGGGGTGCAGTCGCTTGATGACTTGTTGTTGAAAAATCTCGGGAGACGGCATGATTCAGCTACGGCAATCAAGGCAGTAGAGCTTGCAAGTCGCGCCGGATTTGGGAATATATCGGTTGATATTATGCTCGGCATTCCGGGACAGGACTTCGCCACCCTCGCAGATACTGTCGGGCGGCTGACAGATTTGCCGATTAATCATGCCTCCGCCTATATTTACGAGCCTTGCCAAAAGAGCAACGAGGATGATGTTGCAAAAATGTATTTGCAAACAGTACAGTCTTTACAGGACAAAGGCTTAAACCAATACGAGATTAGCAATTTCGCGTTCCTACGTTCACAATGCCGCCACAACCTGAAATATTGGAGCTGTGAGGAATACATCGGTATCGGTGCGGCAGCTCACAGTTATTACGGCGGAAAAAGGTTCGCAGTGCCTGACGATGTCGCATTGTTCATAAAATCACAATCACAGAAAACTTATATTACAGAAGAAACTCCGGGGACTTTTGAGGAAAAGACGATGCTGAAACTTCGATTAACAGACGGGATTGACTTGACAGAGTTGGCAGACGATGAGCGAGCCCGCTTATTAAGCCATTTGGACTCAATCCCCGCAGAGTACATCCGCTTAAATCAAAAAAGCCTTTCACTTACCGTAAAAGGCTTTTTAGTCGCAAACCGTATCATCGGTGAAATTATTTCCTCTTTTTAGAGAGGTTGGAAATAATCACGCCGAAAGCCGCAATTATGGCGGGTGTAACAGTGGTGATTACTCCGGTTCTCGGATTGTTGTCGTTATTGGGGCGGGCAGTTGTTGCCGCAGTAGTCCGAGAGGTTGAGGAACTCGTTGCGCTTGTTGGCGGAGCAGTGGTAGTGGCTACCGAAGTGCTTGTGCTGAGGGGAGAAGTGGTGAGATTTTCGCATTCGCAGGGGATTGGTATTTCGTTATCATCAACTCCGCATTCTTCGCAAATCCCGCCGAATAAATACACATTTTTAATGTTGAGGGCTTCTATATTTGGGGTATATTGAATCCCAATTCCCGCCCAGTTTTCATTGGAACGAAAACCGCTGCGAACCAACGCCGACCATATTTCATCAAAAACAAGCGTTATTTTCCCCGCCGCCACATCGTGGACATTGAGGAATGAAGCCATCCCTGTAGTGGCTACTCCGTTTGGATTGGTATCGCCTGCCCAGTTAAGGATAATGTTTTGGAGACCCGTTGGTTCTTCGTCTATTTCGATAACCAACCCTACCGCATTCATAAGCACTTCAAACAGCAGGTCGGTTTCATGCGGCTCATCGTTGGCTGTTCCTTCCGTTACTCCGTCCGCACCGTCGGAATACCAGCCCTTTGTTGACATACCATCCCATGTGAATTCGCCTAATTCAAGCTCCCAAAAAAGCTCATCTTCACACTCGCAGGGGAATTTCTCGCATTCACTGCACGGCTCGGTGTTCCCGTATAAGTAAGCCTCGGTGATGCCGAGTTCGTCTATACCCGGGCTGTAGTTCAGCCCTACTCTTGCATACTTTTTGCTGGCGATAAACTCCTTGTACATAGCCGCAGGTTCGGGCAATTCGGGATTAAGCCATATCTCTTCAAATACAAAGGTCAGAGTCCCCTCTTCGGCATCGTAAATGTCGGAAATGTCTATAGGTCTTGATACAATTCCGCTTGAGCTGCTTCCATCGCCCATCCAATTTAAGTTAATTGTTTCGATTTCCGGTTCCTCGGATACTTTAAGCACCAATCCATCTGCGTTTATGAGGGTTCCGAGTTTGAGCTCGGTGTCAAACCCGTGTATCCTCCCGTTGGTACTCCAACCGCGTGTTCCCGTGTGTGCGCTTGAATTAACAACCCATGTAAACTCATCGCCCACCGGCAACTGAAATTCCCAATCGTTTTCGGGTTCGGGGGTGGATGCGCCGATTGTGATTGGTGTTGATGTAATTACCGCTGTCATGACGACAGCCGTGGCTAATGCTGTGACTTTTTTTAGATTTTTCAGGTTCATAATTTTACCCATGCCCTTTCTGCACACTTTTCAAGAGTGCCATAAAAATTCATTTTTTCATCCAAGATTTTGCTATGCTATTCCTTACTATAACACACAAACTTCACTATGTCAAGCTTTTTTCATTTTTTCAAAAAATTTTTACGACTTTTTAAACAAAAACAAAACACCACATAATATAAACCGTTTTAGGTGGCTCTTTTCGGACAAAAAAGTTAAAAAATTTTTTAAAAGCAAAAAAGCCGAGAAATTCCCGGCTTTTTATTGCTTCTCTTGTTTGGGTTTGGACTTAACCGTGGTTGTTCTTGTTTTGCGTATTGTTGTTACCTTGGTTGTTGTTTTTGTTATTGGCATTATTGCTGTTCTGATTGTTTTGTCCTTGAGTATTTTGGTTGCTGTTATTTTTTTGGTTTTTAGCCTTTGACATGGTATTTCACCCTCCTACATTAAGAATTGTTAATATTATGGACGGCAAAAGGCTGTTTATACGCTCTATTTTTCAGCCGAATTTGTAATATTTTTCCACGTCTTCTGTTACCTGCCAGACACATTGTAACCCTTTTTCAAAAATAACAAGGTCGCCCGCTTCGAATTCTGCCTCGCCTCCCTCGTAAGTCACTTTTACCTTACCCTTAATCAAAAGGCAGGTTTCCCTGTCATTGTACGACCATTTAAACTCGGATACTTCGCATCCCCAAGTAGGCAAGGACTGCATTTGCTCCGCCTCCTGCGGACTCGGTTTTCTCACTGTAACCATTTTACACCTTTCCTTTCCGGCATTAACAAGCCATTAAAATGCGTTTTCCGCACAACCTCAGATTTATTTTCAAAAATTTACACCTTTCCTTTCCGGCATTAATAAGCCATTAAAATGCGTTTTCCGCACAACCTCAGATTTATTTTCAAACTTTACACCTTTCCTTTCCGGCATTAATAAGCCATTAAAACACGTTCTTTACATAATTTATTAAATTTATTTTACTAACTACTTGAAATTTATTAATTTTTGTGTTATCATATTGTTTATAATAGTTGCAAAAGGGGGAATTTAATCAATGGGAAGAGTATTATCTCAAGGGGAGATTGACAATTTGTTGACGAATCTTTTGGAGGATTCGTCCGTGCTTCCGGGTTTTGAGCCGATTGTGGCTGAAAATCCTGAACCCGATGAGTCTGCCGTACCTGTCGGAATTGCCGCGTTTAAGGCGAAAATTGCGGCAATGCAAGAGGCTAAAAAGTCAACATAATGACTATTGTACAGCATTTACTTGGATTTGTCAAGCCCTCCGGGGAAATTATAAAGGGAGCTTTGATATTAGCAGTATGCACAAAATAAAAGTTTTTGACACCCATGCTCATTATGACGACCGCGCTTACGGGGGCGAACCGCGTGAGCTTATTAAGCGTATATTAAACGAGTCGGTAGCGGGGTTTATGGCGGTAGGCTGTTGTCTTAAATCTATTCCGCAGTCGCTGAAATTTGCCGAGGAATTTGAAAATGTTTACGCGGCAATCGGGATTCAGCCGCATAATGTCAACGACCTGCCCGGCGACTATCTGTTGCGCTTGCGGCAATGGGCAGACAATCCAAAAGTAAAGGCGATTGGCGAAATCGGGTTAGACTACCATTATGACGGCTATGTGCGTGAAAAACAAATTGAGACTTTTCGGGAACAGCTCGGACTTGCCGATGAGTTGGGATTGCCTGTTATTATACACTCTCGCGATGCCGCGCATGACACTATGGACGTTTTGAGGGATTTTAAAGTCGCAAAAACAGGCGCAGTCATGCACTGTTACAGCGGGAGCGTTGAAACGGCACGAGAATTAATAAAGCTCGGAATATTTATCAGCTTTACAGGGGTAATCACCTTTAAAAATGCGAGGAAATCTGCGGAAGTCTGCCGTGAAGTCCCTCTTGAAATGATAATGCTTGAGACTGACTGTCCGTACATGACACCCGAACCGTTCAGAGGAAAGCTCTGCGATAGCTCAATGGCGTGGCACACTGCCGCGAAAATTGCCGAAATAAAGGGCATTTCGGTCAATGAGGTTGTAGAAATTTGCAATAACAATGCAAAAAAATTTTTTAAGATAGATTTTTAAAAATTTTAATTTTTAATAGAGGAAAAGTTGAAATGGAAACTGACGAGTTAAGCGGCAACGAAAACAATAATCAAAGCAAGAAAAACCGATTCTTTCGCGCACCTTTAGTAGGTATTAACAGGCTGACGGGGAAACTTTTGGGCGGCGAAAAACGTGTCACCAAGAGCGATTTACTGTCTATGGTCGGCGAAGACGGCGCGAAAATAATCACAAACACCTTTGAGTTTAACGATTTGGAAGTTTCCGATGTTATGACTCACAGGACTAACGTGGCGGGAATCCGTGCTGATGCGGCTCTCGACGACATTGTGTATGTCGCGCTGGATAAGGGTTTTTCGCGGTTGCCCGTATATCGTGAAAATCTCGACAAAATAATCGGCATAGTAATTGTAAAAGACCTCTTGAGCCTAATTGGGAAAGAAAAAGACGAGTTGTCCGAATTTTCGATTGACGATTTCCTGCGGGAAACTCTGTATATTCCCGAATCATGCCCCTGCACCAAATTGCTCAAGATTATGAGGGAGAAAAAAGCGGGAATGGCAATCGTGGTCGATGAACACGGGGGGACTGCCGGAATTATTACTATGGAGGATATTGTCGAGGAGATTATGGGAAGCATTCTCGATGAATATGACAAGGAGGAAGTTGAGTTTAAAAAAATCGGCGATGAGAAGTACCAAATTGAGGGCGAAGCCGACCCGGAAGAGGCATTGGCGTTATTCGGGCATAAACTGCCCGCGAACCATGAATATGAAACGGTGGCGGGGTTTGTGACTGATTTACTGGGGTTTATTCCCGAACAGTCTAAGGTCGATAAAGGGCAGCGTTTGCGCGTTGATTACAAAGACCTTCACTTTATAGTGTCCGCTATGGAAGATAATTGTATAAGCCGCGTTATCGCTTTTAAAAAAGAAGAAAAGTTAGATGAAGCAAAGCATTTATAAGCTTGTGCAGAAAGGGCATGGTCATAAAAATGAAAAAGAACCCTAAGAGAAAAAAGGACGAATTTGAGCGGTTGTATATGCGCAACTGGGTAATATGTATTGTTAGTTTAGGGATGATAATCCTGTTGTATTTTGCATTTCCGAAATAAATAAGGGGGAATTGTATGTTCAGACGCATCAAAGAGGATATAGATGCAGTTATGGAGCGTGACCCCGCAGTCAGAAGCCGATTAGAGGTATTTTTCCTCTATCCGAGTTTTAGGGCGATTCGCGCATACAGGCGGGCGCGTTGGTGGTATAAGCGAGGTCATTATTTTATTGCACGTTGGATTTCACAAAAAGCTGTCCGCCGTACCGGAATTGAAATTCACCCCGGTGCGAAAATAGGCAGGAAGCTGTTTATCGACCACGGGAGCGGGGTTGTAATAGGCGAGACAGCCGAGATTGGGGACAACTGCACAATTTATCAAGGTGTGACACTCGGCGGGACAGGAAAAGATATAGGTAAACGCCACCCGACTTTGGGCAACAATGTCATGGTCGGTTCGGGAGCGAAGGTACTCGGCCCTTTTAAAGTTGGGGACAACTCCAAAATCGCAGCCAATGCGGTTGTGCTGAAAGAAGTTCCGCCCAACTCTACGGCAGTCGGTATTCCCGCGAGGATTGTCATGAAAGACGGGATTAAGGTTGATATTGACTTAGACCAAACTAATATTCCCGACCCTGTGCTACAGCAGATTAACAGTTTGCAGGAAGAAGTCGGCAGATTGAAGGATATTATTGAGAAAGGACAAGGGTAAAAATTTGAAAATAAACCTGCGTAAATGCGGAAAACGAGGTTTCCAATGGGAACTTGGTCAGAAAGGACAAGGGTAAAAATTTGAAAATTTATAATACGATGACAAGGCAAAAAGAAGAATTTGTCCCGGTAAATCCGGGTCGGGTCGGTATTTACGCTTGCGGGCCGACTGTGTATAACCTTGTGCATTTAGGGAATGCGCGGGCATTGTGCGTTTTTGATACTATACGCAAATACCTGAAATACCGCGGCTTTGAAGTGCGCTTTGTACAAAACTTCACAGATGTTGATGACAGGATAATAAGGATTGCGAATGAAAAAGGCATGACTCATCTTGAATACTCCGAGAGTATGATTAACGAGTATTTCACCGATGCACACGGACTTAATGTGCTGGACGCGGATTTTCAGCCGAAAGTAACCGATAACATTGGTATTATTATTGAGATTATTGAGATTTTAATCAAAAAAGGCTTTGCGTACGAATCCGAGGGAGATGTCTACTTTGCGGCGGAAAAATTTGACGGGTACGGAAAATTGTCGCGCAATCCGCTTGATGAACTCAAGGAGGGGGCAAGCAAACGGCTTGACGAGGATAATGCGAAAAAACGCAGTCCGCTTGATTTCGCGCTGTGGAAATCTGCCAAAGAGGGCGAGCCTCATTGGGAATCGCCGTTCGGGAACGGGAGACCGGGCTGGCACATTGAGTGTTCAGCTATGTCAAGGCATTACATCGGGGATACCATTGATATTCACGGGGGTGGGGCTGACTTGATTTTCCCGCACCATGAAAATGAAATTGCACAAAGTGAGGCGGCTACCGGTTGTCAATTGACGAAATATTGGGTCCATAACGGAATGCTGAATATTGATAACGTCAAAATGTCTAAGTCGCAGAACAATTTTTTCTTAGTGCGAGATGCATCCGAGAAATTCGGCTACGAACCGCTTAGATATATGCTGTTGTCGGCGCATTACCGCAGTCAGATGAACTACACCAATGAAGTCCTTGAAAGCGCGGTAAAATCGGTTGAACGGCTGAGAAACTGTTTAAACTTGATGAAAAATGCAGTTGCAAGCATTGAGGCAGGGCTGTCCGAGACGGCAAAGGCAACAGTTGAAAATCGCCGCAATAGTTTTATCAAGGCAATGGACGATGATTTTAACACAGCCGATGCAATTGCGGCTTTGTTTGAGCTTGTCCGCGATATTAATTCGGCAATAGCAGCGGGGGTATCAGCGGATGACATTAAGGAGTATTCCGCGCTGTTTGACGAAATTAACGGAGTTTTGGGATTGGTTTACGCCGATGAAGACGCAATTCCCGCAGAAGTCATGGCTTTGGTAGAAAAACGCTCCGCCGCAAAAAAAGACAAGGACTATGTTGCGGCAGACAGAATCCGCGATGAGATTGTCGCAATGGGATATGTCATTGAAGAGTCGAGACAAGGCATTAATATAAAGAAAAAGAAATAAAAAATATAGTCGTGACCGACTATAAAAAAACAAGCAAAGGAGAAAAAAGAAAATGAATGTTACAGGAGTAATACGCCGCGTTGATAATTTAGGGAGGATTGTTGTTCCGGCAGAAATGCGCAAGGTTTTGAACATTGTCAAGGAAGATGCGATTGAAGTGTTCATGGATAGCGGCATGATTTGCCTCAGAAAATTCGACCCCAACAGAAACAATTGCAAGTTGTTGGTTGACGATGCACTTAAAGCCTTAGACAACGAGGATATTGACAGCGATAATCCGGAAATTGTCGAAATCAGGAGGAGATTGAGCGAGGTTTTGGATATATTGGACAGAAGAGCCAACAAACCACAATAGAACCGCGGAGGTACGTTGACACCACCGCTCAAACATATCAGCAAAGGGCTTGTCGCTAAAATCCTGTTTAGGGGCGAGTTTAGCGTTGCTTTTGCTGTTTGTAAGCATCGCATGAGCGGACAGAATTGATTTTTAAAAAAATTTTTTTTAAAAACTATTGACAACTCGAAATTTATCTGTTATGATGTATAAATGATGAACAAAGGTGTTCGTTGTACGGTATTCGTATCGTGCAACGAATGCCTTTTATTTATTTGTGAGACGTAGTTTAAAAATAAACCAAGAAAGGAACGTGGTAAACCGGCGATTTTCACGGCTCGTTGGTGAGTGCGGTAAACCACACATGGTGTGTAATTTGAAAGAAATCGAAAAAAACCAAAATCGCGAGGGAAAAATAAGAATCCCATCAGGGTGTGCCATATCGGGGATTATCGACAAATCCGGCAAGCGTATGAGCGGCGAGGCGATTATAAACTCAATCGCAGTCATGCACGACCGCTCCAACGGCTTAGGCGGCGGGTTTGCCGCATACGGAATTTACCCCGAATACAAGGACTATTATGCCCTGCACATATTTTATGAGACAAACTCCGCTAAACGTGAATGCGAGGAATACTTAGAGCGGCATTTCGACATTATCAACCTTTCAAAGATTCCCGTGAGGCAAGTCAAAGGGATTACCGATGCGCCACTGATTTGGAGGTATTTTGTAACGCCGCTCCCGACAAAGTTAAACGACAGCCAGTTAGATGAGCGGGAATTTACCGCTAAGTGCGTTTTCAAAATCAACATAAAGATTGACGGTGCATACGTTTTTTCGAGCGGTAAAAACATGGGCGTGTTTAAGGCGGTGGGCTTCCCCGAAGATGTGGGGCGGTTTTATAGGCTTGAGGAATACGAGGGCTATTGCTTCACCGCTCACGGACGTTACCCGACCAATACCCCCGGATGGTGGGGAGGGGCTCACCCGTTCGCACTACTCGACTATTCGGTGGTACACAACGGCGAGATTTCCTCGTATGATGCAAATCGCCGCGCAATCGAGATGTACGGGTATAAATGCACCCTCCAAACCGACACAGAGGTTATTACTTATATAATAGACTATCTTAACCGGAAAAAAGGGCTGACGTTCAAGGAAATTGCTTCGGTAATATCCGCCCCGTTTTGGCAGACGATTGACGGAATATCGGGCGATGAGCGGGAAACACTCAAGTATCTGCGAGTTATGTTTGCCGAACAGCTCATTACCGGACCTTTCTCAATCTTGGTGGGGTTTGAAGGCGGGCTTATGGCTCTTAATGACAGGCTCAAGCTGCGAAGCATGGTAGTCGCCGAAAAAGGCGATAAAGTATATATAGCAAGTGAGGAATCGGCGATTCGCATAATAGAGCCAAGTCCCGATAAAGTGTGGTCGCCTAAAGGAGGGGAATGCGTTGAAATACATTTATCCTGAATATGAAATAGTCCGCAATTATGACAAGTGTATCAATTGCAGAGTGTGTGAACGTCAATGCGCTAATGAGGTTCACGAATACAGTGTAAAAATGCTTTGCAATGACTCGAAAGTTGAGAAGAAAACACACTTTAATGACTCGCCGGCGTTGAAAACAAATAGTGCAAAAATGCTTTGCGATGACTCGAAATGTGTGAATTGTCATCGTTGCGTTGCGCTTTGCCCTACAAGAGCAATCAAAATTGTTAAAAGCGGCAACACCTACAGAACCAATGCCAACTGGAGCAGTAAGACGATTGATGAACTGTACAAGCAGGCGGAAAGCGGAGGTGTATTGCTGTCGGGAATGGGCAATCCCGAAGACTACCCCGTTTATTTCGATAAAATCCTGCTCAATGCTTCGCAAGTGACAAATCCGTCGATTGACCCGTTGCGCGAGCCTATGGAAACAAAAGTGTCCCTCGGTGCAAGAGCGCATGAAATAGAGCGGGACGAACACGGAAAAATAGTCAACAACCTCCCGCCGCAATTATCGCTGTCAATGCCTGTAATGTTTTCGGCAATGAGCTACGGTTCAATCAGCTATAACGCCCACGAAAGCCTTGCCCGCGCTTCGGAAGAGCTCGGCATACTCTACAACACAGGCGAGGGCGGGCTTCACGAAGACTTCTACAAATTCGGGAAAAATACCGTTGTGCAGGTCGCATCGGGGCGATTCGGAGTGCATATCGGCTACCTTAACAGCGGGGCGGCAATTGAAATCAAAATGGGACAGGGTGCAAAACCGGGAATAGGCGGTCACTTGCCGGGTGCGAAGATTGTGGGCGATATTTCACGGACAAGAATGATTCCCGAGGGCAGCGATGCAATTTCACCGGCACCTCACCATGATATTTATTCTATAGAAGACTTACGGCAATTGGTGTACTCTCTGAAAGAAGCCACCGAGTATAAAAAGCCGATTATCGTCAAGATTGCGGCAGTTCACAATATCACGGCTATCGCAAGCGGAATCGCCCGAAGCGGCGCGGACATTATCGCAATAGACGGATTCCGCGGCGGAACGGGTGCCGCGCCTACACGAATACGCGACAATGTGGGAATCCCCGTTGAATTAGCGTTGGCAAGCGTTGACAGCAGACTTCGCGACGAGGGAATCCGCTCAAATGTGTCAATCGTTGTAGGGGGGAGCATTCGCTCAAGCGCAGATGTAGTCAAGGCGGTTGCGCTCGGTGCGGATTGTGTGTACATCGCTTCTTCGGCATTGATTGCAATGGGTTGTCACCTTTGCCGAAGCTGTCACTCGGGCAAATGCAATTGGGGGATAGCTACTCAAGTTCCCGAATTGGTAAAACGCCTTAATCCCGACA
>WRLX01000026.1 GCA_009777415.1 Oscillospiraceae bacterium | reverse complement strand
GGATTGTTGTAACTACGGGATTGTTGACGGACTCCCCGAAGCAAAAGAGTTATTTACACCAATGCTCGGAGTTACGGCGGCTGAGACGATTATCGGCAACAACTCAAGCCTTGAAATGATGTACGACTCAATAGTTCGCGCAATGGTTGTCGGAGTCGGCGATGACAGCGGTTTAAAGCCGTGGAGCGGCGGGAAAATCAAGTTTTTATGCCCCGTCCCCGGATATGACCGTCATTTTTCTGTTTGCGAAAGCCTTGGAATAGAAATGATTAATATTCCAACGGGTGCAGATGGTCCGGATATGGATTTGGTTGAGGAAATTGCCGCAAATGACGAAGCGGTAAAGGGCATATGGTGTGTCCCCATATATTCTAATCCAACGGGAATTACTTACTCGGACGAGGTTGTAAAGCGGCTCGCCCGTATGCAGACCAAGGCGGCGGATTTCCGCATTTTTTGGGACTGTGCCTATATAGTACACCATTTGACGGACACACCGGATTCACTTTTGAACATAATGTCGGAATGTAAAAAGGCGGGGAATCCCGATAAAGTTTATATGTTTGCGTCAACATCTAAAATCAGTTTCCCCGGAGGCGGGGTAGGAATCATGGCGGCAAGCGAGAAAAATGCCGCTTTTATAAGAAAGCATATGGGGTTCAAGACTATAGGAAGCGATAAACTGAACCAATTGAGGCATATTCGGTTTTTTAAGGATTTTGCGGGTATTGAAGCACATATGAAGCTGATAAGAGAGATTTTGAAGCCGAGATTTGATATGGTGCTGAAAACGCTTGAAAGGGAATTAACTCCGCTTGGGTTAGGGAAGTGGCATACTCCCAAAGGCGGATATTTTATCTCCTTTGACGGCAATCCGGGGACGGCTGAAAAAACAGTACGGTTGTGCAGGGAGGCGGGGGTTGTTTTGACAAATGCGGGTGCGACGTTCCCTTACGGTAATGACCCCTACGACAAGAATATAAGGATTGCTCCGACATTCCCGCCGCTTGACGAACTTGAAAAGGCAATGGAGGTTTTTTGCGTAAGTGTTAAGTTAGCTAATGAGGATTCTCGGCTTCTTAAATTTGCTGTTGACAATTGATAATGATAGTGATATAATGTTGTAGTTATGTAGAAAGTACAAGGATAAAAGTTTGAAAAATGAGAAAGGAAGAACCACCATGCCGCAAAGTCAAAGAAGAGCAACAGTGCAACGGGCTTCGCTCGTTGGCAGGTTGCTTGACATTGCGCAAGGTGGGGCGGCATGGTCATAAATATGAGGGAACAACTGGCGGAATTAAAAGAGCGTGCTTTGGCGGCAATTGAAAATGCCGATTCAATCAAGTCACTTGAAGATGTTAAGGTGGCATTTCTCGGAAAAAAAGGCGAGCTGACCACGGTCTTGAAACAAATGGGGAAGCTAACTGCCGAGGAACGCCCGGTCATAGGTCAGATTGCCAACCAAGTTCGCGAGGAGTTTGAGAACACCTATTCGGTAAAAATAAACGATTTAAAAAATTCCGACATATTAAAGAGACTCGAAACAGAAAAAATAGATATTACACTACCCGGAACAAGACTGAAATCGTGTTCGCGGCATCCCCTTAATATTGTGCTTGATGAAATAAAGGAAATATTCACGTCAATGGGTTATACTATGGTGTACGGTCCGGAGGTTGAGGAAACTCGATACGTTTTTGATTTGCTTAATACTCCCGAGGGACACCCCGCCCGCGATGAGCAAGACACTTTTTATATTGACGACAAAACGATATTGAGGACACAGACAAGCTCGGTGCAAATCCGCACAATGATGTCTCAAAAGCCGCCGATTGCAGTGATTAGCCCGGGGAGGGTTTACCGTTGTGACGAAGTAGACTCAACGCACAGCCCGATTTTTCACCAGTGTGAGGGGCTTGTAGTCGATAAAGGGTTGACATTCGGCGATTTAAAGGGTACACTTGAGACTTTTTTTAAACGATTGTACGGGAACGATATAAAGTTGAGATTTCGTCCTCATCAGTTCCCTTATACCGAGCCGAGTGCAGAGGTGGACTTGTCTTGCTTTAAATGCGGGGGCAAGGGGTGTCGATTCTGTAAGGGCGAGGGTTGGATAGAAATGCTCGGCTGCGGAATGGTGCATCCTCAAGTTTTACGCAACTGCGGAGTTGAGCCGGAGGAATACACAAGCTTTGCGTTTGGGATGGGAATCGAGAGAATTACACTAATGCGTTATGAAATTGACGATATGCGGCTTTTGTATGAGAATGATATGAGATTTTTACGGCAGTTTTAGGAGTTATATTTGGTGAGTTTGTGATTTATAGTGCATTTGTGCAGAAAGGGAAGGGGTAAAAACTTGAAAATTAATTCCTTTTTAAATGGGAAAGTGAACTTTTATAGCGCATTTGTGCAGAAAGGGAAGGGGTAAAAACTTGAAAATTAATTCCTTTTTAAATGGGAAAGTGAACTTTTATAGCGCATTTGTGCAGAAAGGAAAAGGGTAAAACTGTGGGGGTATTGCCTTTGCCTAAGTTAGACTATTATATTTACGCCGATTATGCAAGTTGGGAATTGGCGGAGGGTGAACGATTTGAGCTTATAGACGGAGTGCCTTATTCAATGGCGGCACCATCGGTTGTACACCAAGAAGTTAGCGGCGAATTGTTTGTGCAATTGAGCAATTTTCTCAAGGGCAAACCCTGTAAAGCTTTTACCGCGCCGTTTGATGTTTGCTTACACGCTGAAGGCGATATGGATGACACGGTAGTCCAACCTGATATAATTGTTGTGTGCGATAAGACTAAATTGTCGGACAAAAAGCGTTGCAACGGCGTGCCTGATTTGGTTATTGAAATTCTTTCATCGTCATATTCGGCACGTAGACGGGATAATCGGCTGAAATACCAAAAATATGAGTTTGCGGGGGTTCGCGAATATTGGATGGTTGACCCGGATGAGTTAGTTGCGGAAGTTTGTGTTTTGGTAAACGGAAAGTATAAAACCACACAATATAAGCACAATCAATTTGACACCGAACCCTTAATTATACCTGTAAGCGTGTTAGACGGCTGTGAAATAAACATGAAAGAAGTTTTTTCCGTAGATTGGAAGTAAGGGAAAATTTTTATAGTGCATTTGTGCAGAAAGGGAAAGGGATAAAACTTGAAATTCAATCCTTGATAAAGGGGAAAACGATTTTTTATAGTGCATTTGTGCAGAAAGGGAAAGGGATAAAACTTGAAATTCAATCCTTGATAAAGGGGAAAACGATTTTTTATAGTGCATTTGTGCAGAAAGGGAAAGGGTAAAAACTTGAAAATTAATTCCTTTTTAAATGGGAAAGTGAACTTTTATAGCGCATTTGTGCAGAAAGGAAAAGGGTAAAAACTTGAATTTATCATTAAATTGGTTAAATGATTATGTTAATACCGAGGAAATTTTGTTGCCGAAACTGATTTCGGGGCTTACCATGTCCGGCTCTAAGGTTGAAAAGAGCAGGGATTTGTCCGAGCCACTCTCGAAAATAGTAATAGGCAAGGTAACAGAAATTAAAAAGCATGAAAATTCGGACAAGCTGTGGATTTGTAAGGTCAATATCGGCGAAACGGATGTGCAGATTGTAACAGGGGCGCAAAACGTGTTTGAAGGTGCGGTAATCCCTGTTGTGCTTGACGGTGGAACTGTTATTAATCGTCAAGACGGGAGTGTTACGAAAATCAAAAAAGGCAAACTCCGAGGCGCGGTAAGCAATGGAATGCTTTGCAGCCCTGACGAGATTGGTATGGATAGGAGTGACTTCCCCAATGCCGATGAGGACGGGATATTGATTTTAAATAAAGAAGACGGGATTGAGGCGGTAGAAATCGGCTCGGACGCGCTTGAGTTTTTCGGATTGAACGATACCGTTATTGAGTTTGAGATTACCAACAACCGTGCCGATTGTCTTGCGGTTACGGGATTGGCGCGGGAGGTTGCGGCCACTTTTGATTTGCCGCTTGAAATACCCGAACCCCAATTCAAAGGTTGCAGCGGGGATATAAATGCGGAGGTAAGCGTAACTGTCGAGAATAAACAGCTTTGTTCACGTTATATGGCGGGTCTTGTTAAAAATGTTAAGATTAAACCGTCGCCGCGTTGGCTTACTGCGCGGTTGAAAGCGCAAGGAGTCCGCCCGATTAACAATATTGTTGATATTACCAATTATGTTATGCTCGAATACGGATACCCTCTTCACGCTTTTGATAAGCGTTATGTGGGGGGGGGGGGGATTACGGTACGCAATGCAAAGCAGGATGAGGAAATCACGCTACTTGACGGGAACACCGTTTCGCTTGACTCCGACATTCTTGTAATAGCCGACAAAAATAAACCCGTGGCAGTTGCGGGGGTTATGGGCGGGGAATATTCGGGAGTGTCGGAAGATACCGATACGGTAGTATTTGAAGCCGCCTGCTTTGACGGGGTAAGCGTTCGCCGTGCGGCAAAAAAAATAGGGCGGCGCACGGAATCATCGTCTCGGTTTGAGAAATCGCTAAACCCCGCAAATGTCAAAACCGCGCTTTTAAGGGCGTTGCAGTTGGTTGAAGAGCTTGGTTGCGGTGAAGTTTGCATCTCTGTAATTGACTGTGCGAATTATATTGAAACGGAAAAGCGAGTTCCTCACGATTATAAAGCGGTTAATAGCTTTTTGGGTACGGATATTCCCGAAAATGAGCAGATTAATATATTCAAAAGGTTGGAGCTTGGTTATGACGATAATAATAAGCAGGTGATAGTCCCGTCTTTCCGCGCCGACATTAATCTGCCCTGCGATTTGGCGGAAGAAGTCGCACGTATTTACGGTTATGACAAAATTGAATCAACATTGCCTCGATTGGGCAACAATGCGAATGTCAGTGTCTTTGAAAGCTATACTCAAAAGCTTGTAAGCGTTTTGACGGCGCAGGGGTGTTGCGAGTGTATCACTTACAGTTTTGTTTCGCCCAAGATGAACGCGATTGCGCCTAATTCAGACAACCCTGTGGCTCTTAAAAATCCTTTCGGTGAGGAAACGAGCGTAATGCGTACGTCAATGATTGCGTCTGTGTTAAAGGTGGTAGTCAACAACATTAATGCCGGAAATTCTGAGGCAAGGCTTTTTGAAATAGGCAGAGTTTACGGGCAAGGTAAAGAGAGCGATGTTTTATGTATAGGATTGTACGGCAAGGACGAGAGCTTTTTTACTCTGAAAGGCATCGTTCAAGAAATTGCAGGCTGTTTTAAAATAGATATATCAACCTCAGTTAAGCGGTATACCGAGATGCCGTTTCACCCCGGGCGTGCGGCACACTTCGACTATATAAAATTTGGCGAACTCAGCCCGATTGTGTTACGGGATTACGGCATTAGTGAGAGGGTGTATATTGCCGAGATTGTGTTAGAGGAACTTTTTAATCACCATTGTCGCTCGGGCGGAAAAACAATATACACGCCTATTCCGCGTTTTCCCGCCGCTGTCCGCGATTTGTCACTTGTGTGCGATGATGAAACCGAGTCGGGAGCTATTGTGAGCATTGTAAAGGGCGGATGCAGACGATTCCTCGAAAGCGTAGAATTTTTCGATGTTTTCAAGGGCGGGAATTTGGAGGACGGCAAAAAAAGCCTGTCCTATAAACTGACGTTCAGAAAGCCGGACGGAACGCTTACAGATGAAGAGGTTGATACAGCGGTTAAGCAAATATTAGGTAAGTTAGAAGAAAATAATATTAAATTAAGGAGATAAGTAAATGCGGAAAACTAAACTTTCAACAGCACGTTTGTGCAGAAAGGCATGGTGTAAAAACATGGTTAGTTTGAAAATCGGTAACAAAATCACAGCATTAATTTTAGGCGCGGCATTAATTTTTACGGCGGTTATGTCGGCAGGTTGCGGAGCGAATACCCGTCACGCAATGACTGTCAACGGAGAAGAGGTGGCGGCGGGAATATACATTATAAACCAGTATTATGCCGCCGGTGAAGCGCAGAGCAAATTCGCAGAGGAATACCCCGACATTGATATGTGGGAGGAAGGGTTTAAGCATGATGACTATCAGCTTGACGGTGTAAAATACAGCGATTGGGTCAACCAAAGGGCAATTGAATTAACTGCGCGGGTATTTGCCGTTGAGGCTATGTTTGAAAGCCGCGGTTTGGAGTTTACCCCCGAGGAGTTGTCCGACTTCAATTTGAATGCGGACTCAAAATGGAACGATGACATATACATGGAACAACTCCAGGAGTTGTACGAGATGTATGGGGAGCAGGCATTTCAGTTTGGTCTCGGCGGACAAACCTGGGGCGAGTTCTTTGAAGAAGCTGGTGCGAGCAGAGAATCGTTTAAGTTTGTCGAGCTGAATGCCGACAAAGCCGCCGCAATTTTCGCGAGCATTTACGGCGCGGACGGGACTGAACCCGTGCCGGAGGAAGAATGGCTGCCCATTTTTGAGAGCGATTATATTCGCTTCAGAATGGTCGCAATTGCTACCGTTGGCGAAGACGGCGAAGAGTTGCCGGCTGACGAGCTTGAAAGCATTAAGGAATTTGCGCAGGAGCAACTTGAGATTATTAAAGAAGGCGGGAGCTTTTACGAGGCAAGACAGGCATACTATGAGCTTATTTCGGACAATCCGGACGATGGGATTTATGATTTTGACTTTGACGATTTATATTCCGATATGGAGGACGATATTGACGAGATTGAAGACATTGAAGACACCCTGGATTTAGATGAAGATGAATCAGATGAAGACGAGAATGAGGGCGATGAAGATTCGGATGAGGATTTAGATGATGAAGAATCGGAAGACGATGACGCATTGGAAGATGAAGAATTAGTCGATGATGAAAATGCGGACGAGACCGATTTGGAAGAAGAGGGGACAGAGTTTAATGTTTTTGAGGAGTTAGACAAGGAATTAGAAGAGTATATCAACATCAATGAGTTTCCCGATAATGAAGTTGTTGAGCATATTTTGACAATGGATTTCAATTCACCCGAAATCTTCCAAACCGAGACAGGTGATTATATCATTATGCGGTTAGATGTTTTGGAGAGGGAGGACGTCTTTGAGGAGTACAGAGACCTCATAACGATTAACCTAAAGTCCGATGAATTTGACGATATGCTTGAGGAAAGTGCGAGAGTGTTGCTCGACACTGCAATTGTGATTAACCAATCCGCCATTGACAGATATAAACCTCGCATATTTATCGAACGCTGACACACTGTAGTCGCGCTCAGTTTAAAAAAGTAATTAGTAAGCACTGTTTCGGCAGTGCTTACTTTTTTATATGGTTTATACAAAATGATTAAGACGTTTTTGTGCAGATTTAACAAAATAAAAAAACTTTCCAAAAAAATGCAACAATTTTGCACACCTAAAAGTATTATGTGTGTCAGACTGTTATAATTGTAGAAAGGGCAAGGGTAAAAGTTTGAAAATAAATCTACATAAATGGGAAAATGAATTTTTATGGCACGTTTGTGCAGAAAGGGCAAGGGTAAAAGTTTGAAAATAAATCTACATAAATGGGAAAATGAATTTTTATGGCACGTTTGTGCAGAAAGGGCAAGGGTAAAAGTTATGAGGAAAATAGTGGCGATGTTTTTGGCATTTGCGATGGTATTGTCTATTACCGTAAATTCAAACCGCACGAATTTATCGGGTGACGCTCTTGACACCGAATACACATATGAGGAGGTGACGATTGAATTTGACATCTTTGACGTGTTGAACATTCTCAAGAACATAGTCGGGATTGAGGCACTGGTTGCCGAGCAGATTGAGTTATATGACTTTTTCGGTGACGGGGACATTACAATCTTTAACGCGCTTGAGATTTTGAAAATGATAGTGGGGTTGGAGGAATTTCCCGTTAAGGAACTCAAAGTCCCTATTGAAAATCCAAAGCCAAGCCGCAAACCCGAGCCAAAGGATTACACCGAGTTTGCACCCGCCGCCGCCGATTTTACAGTTGATGTGTTCAAACGCGCATTTGAGGAGAGCCTCAGCGAAGGGAAGCAAAACAGCCTTGTTTCGCCGCTGTCGGCATTGTTGGCACTTGCAATGACTGCGAACGGCGCGGACGGTGACACGCTGGCGGAAATGGAGGCGGTTTTGGGCAGAGGAATGTCCCTCGAAGAATTAAACGCTCTGCTTTCGGCGTATGTCTTTAATCTTCCGAGCTATGAGGGTTCAAAGCTTAGTATCGCCAACTCAATATGGTATCGCAAAGGCGTGTTTAATGTGTCCGATACCTTTTTGCAGACAAATAGGGATTATTACAACGCCGAGATTGAACCTGCCGATTTTAATGAGCAAACTTTGGTGGATATTAACAATTGGGTGAGCCGCAACACCGATGAAATGATTACCGAGATTATTGGCGCAATTCCGCCCGATGCGATTATGTACTTGATTAACGCGATTGCATTTGATTCCGAGTGGGAGGAAACCTATGCCGAAGACAGAGTGTGGCAGAGCAACTTTGCCGCTTTTGGCGGTCGTAATCAAAATGCCGAATTAATGTGGGCAGACGAGAACCTGTACCTTGATGACGGAAAAGCAATTGGTTTTGTCAAACCTTATAAGGACGGTGCATACTCCTTTGCCGCATTGCTCCCCAATGAGGGGGTTGATATTACCGAGTATGTGGCGGAAATGACAGGGGAAAGCCTTACCGACACGCTCCAAGGCGCGGTACAGACAGAGGTTGTAACTGCTCTTCCTAAGTTCAGCTATGAGTTTGATATAGAAATGAGCGGTTTGCTGAAAGGCATGGGAATGAGCGATGCATTCAGCCAAGGACGTGCTGATTTTTCAAGACTCGGCACTTCCCCTTACGGCAACATTTTTATCAACCGCGTTATCCACAAAACTTTTATTGAAGTTGACGAAAAAGGCACAAAAGCCGCGGCAGTCACCGCAGTTGAGATGGCTACTTGCAGTGTTCCTTCTACGCCGTTTGTTGTGTTAAACCGCCCGTTTGTTTATGCGATTATCGACAACGAAAACAACCTGCCTATATTCATAGGTACGTTACTGGAAATTCCCGATTAGTTTTTAGTTTTAATTCTATAGCACATTTGTGCAGAAAGGTCATGGGTAAAAGTTTGAAAATAAATCTACGTAAATGGGAAAACGAATTTTTATAGCACATTTGTGCAGAAAGGTCATGGGTAAAAGTTTGAAAATAAATCTACGTAAATGGGAAAACGAATTTTTATGGCACGTTTGTGCAGAAAGGTCATGGGTAAAAAAATGAAAAAGTTAATAGCAATGTTTTTAACGCTTGCGGTATTTGCATCAGCCTTGTCAATGAGCGGTTTGACTGCTTTTGCTGACTCGGCGGGTGAAGAAAGTGTGCATGAAATTGAAACGGAGTTTGACATCTTTGACGTGCTGAACATTCTCAAGGCTTTGGTCGGGATTGAAGCGTTGACTGCCGAGCAGATTGAGTTGTATGACTTTTTCGGCACCGGGGACATTACAATCTTTAACGCGCTTGAGATTTTGAAGGCTATTGTGGGGATTAGCGGGCAAGACCCCAACCCGCAATACCCACTCGACCCCGATTTAAGCTTTAATGCGCGGTATATTCGCATACCGAATACGCACACTCCGAGAGGTGGGTATTCGGTAATCCCGATATTTTCCGCGGAAGAGCTTGAACTCAACTTAAACGCATTTTTTCCGTTGGATAACGAGCTTTTTGCCAACCAAAATTGGAATTACCACCAAAAATACAACGACTACACCGAGGAATACTTTGAAGAAAATTATATTGTCATTGTTCACCTTGTCGAGCCAAGCGGCTCTATACGCCACAGCGTAAACAATGTGTACCGCAACGGGGTTATCGGAGTCAGTCGTTTAATCCCCGATGTATTAAGTGGTGACATGGCGGCATGGCATATTGTAGTTGAGCTTGACAAAGAGGTTGTACCCTATGAGTTCACTCTGATTTGCAAAGATGTTCAAATCGGCAGCATTGAGCCTCCCGAATTGCCCGAGCCCGACCCGCAGCCCGAACCCGACCCGCAGCCCGAACCCGACCCGCAGCCCGAACCCGAGCCGCAACCCGACCCGTTAGGCGATTGGTATAACGCGCCTTATTGGTTTATAGAAGTTGTGACAGTTGAGAGCATAGTGTATGAAACAAGACCGTGGAGTGGCCCTTTGAAAAGATGGTGGGTTAATAATAGCCTTGAAGTGTCATCGGCAATGGCGGAGGCGTTGGTAATCGGCGCGAGCTATGAGATGAAAATCATGCACGGGTTTGCATCAAACTTTGTAACAGCGGCGCGACCTTTTACCCCGATTGAGCCGATTGTGGCATTTAACGCAAGGATTATACCGAAAACCTATTGGGGGTGGGGGAATTCTTTTCCGCCTACTGTGATTTCGTTATCCAATATGTGGCTCACGTATTGCGGTCTGTCGATACACCACTGTTACTTTCCTCAAAACTGTGTGTACTGTATTATTATGAACGAGTATGACAGTGAGTTTTTCAATGAAAAATATTTAGTGGCGTTTGTTTTTCACAGCTCAAGCGGCGGACATAGGTATGAGGTTGAAAAAATAGACGAAAACGGCGACATTTATGTAAAAAGGACACAAGAGGGTGCTACAACCGATATAGGCTCGCATTTAGCTTTGATTGAGCTTGACAATAGCTTCACCCCCGATAGATTTAATGCGATTTTTGATGACTTTGTTTACCTGCATTGGACTCTTGAAGACGCAACCGATAATATGCCCACTCCTTAAAGTTCCCCAATATTATATGCACGGACAGCGGTTTTTACACTGCTGTCCGTGTGTTTTTGTGTGATTCCGAGTGTGAATTTTTTAATAATACTCTATTGTTATAGTATGGTCGTTTACAAGTTCCTTGTCCGCATATGAACCTTCTTTTACATATACGGTTATCGGCTCATCTCCAAATCCACGCAAAAAGAGTAAAACGCCAATAGTTTCAACGCTTTCAGGGATTCTTATTTCGGTTAAATTTGAGCAATAAGAAAAAGCTTCTTTCCCAATTTCCTTTAACCCCTCCGGTAGCTCGAGTTCGCTAATTCCGCTAATTGCAAACGCACTCTCGCCAATGGTAACAAGCGAATCCCCCAAAGTTAAACCATCCAAATTATCGCAACTCATAAATGCCTTTTCGCCAATGGTTACGAGACTTTGTGGCATTTCTACGCTTTCCAAAGCAGTGTTAGCGAAAAAGCAACTTTCGGGAATTTCTGTGAGTTTTGCAGGAAGCACAACCCGCACTAACGCAGTACACTGCGAAAATGAACCCTTGTTAAGTGTAGTGTCCTCGCCTAAAAAAGATAACTCTTCCATTACCTCATTTTCCATAAAAGCATAAGCTGATATGGAAGTGCAATCAGCAGGAATTGAAATGTGCTTTTGCTTTTTGCCATCTTCGGTGAGTCCTGTTATTTCCGTTCCGCTCCACATAAAATATTCACGACTGTCGGTTTTGTTGCTGTTTTCGGTTATAGCGTTGCCGTTATTGCTATCAATCGTGTCAGCCCCGGTTTTTGTATTGCCGCTATCAGAGTCGCAGCCCGACAATGCCGTCAAGCACATTACCACCATTGCAATCGCCAAAACCATAGATAAACCCCTTTTTTTCATTGTTATGACCATACCTTTCTGAGGCACAAAGCCTCCATGAATAAGCCTGTCAAGCGGACTGCTCACCGGCGAAGCCGGTGACACCTCCGCTATTATTCAAACTTTTACCCATGCCCTTTCTGCACAAATGTGCCATAAAAATTCGTTTTCCCATTTACATAGACTTATTTTCAAACTTCTTTTTCCTCCAAAATTAAAATAATTTAAAGCACACTCCCCTTAAGCGGATAATCATCGGATTCCCGCTTTTATTTCGTTTGCCTCATGCTCAACAAGTGTTTCGGCAAAAAACACCTCGCCTGTTTCAATGTTAGCGCAAAAGTAAAAATAGTTGGTGGATTCGGCGTTGAGAGTTGCGAGCATTGCCGACATCCCCGGATTGCAGACAGGGCCGGGCGGCGACACTAATCTCCCGTTGTGGACGGCATTGGATTCATAAGTGTTATACGCGGCAATCATACCGTTCAGCAAAACCGTATTATCACTTGTGCGGAATGGCAAAATATTGTCCTTTCCGTAATTTTCGCGTGCAACGTCCGATTCAAGCCGCGGGAAGTTTTCGGGATTCCTAAGTCTGTTAAAAAACACCGATGCCACTTTCCTCATATCCTCCGGTTCCGAAGCTTCTAATTGAACCATTGATGCAATTGTAATAAACTCATCAAGACCGAACTCAAAATCAAAGGTATCGCCCAAATCGCCGATTCTCCTGTACGTTTCGGCTGTAATCTGCGAATTAAAGTGTGAAAATATTGTCCGCGCCGCAACATCGGCATAACGCTCGGTGTCCATATCGGGATTGTCTTCAAGTCCGTTTACTACGAAAAACTCATGTGTATCGGGGAACAAATACCCTTCTAATTGATTAAACTTGAGCGGTTTATGTTCAAGCCGCCTTTCAAAATTAAACAGGTTCATTTTGTTTCTGTAAAACTGCATAAAATCTTCGGCACGGCACACAAAATTTTCCTCAAGAAGCATTGCTATTTCAAGCGCAGTCATTCCCTCAGTAATTTTAACCTCTACCGTTTCGGTACTCTGCGGTCGGTTTTGGAGAGTGGTTATAATTTGGTTATAGGACATTGTCGAGTTCAAAGTAAACAAACCGTTTAGGTAATTTCCATCGCTTTCGCTTATACGCGAGTAAAACTCAAACAACCCCGGCATATCAACAAGGTCATACGAATACAGTATTTCCGCAATTTCCACTGTAGTCGAATCGGGCGGAATCTGGATTGTTACCTGATATTCCGCCGCGGTAATCCCCGTAAAATCAAGGAACGCTCGTACAATAAACTGTGACAAAAAAGCCGACACGCTCAAAATGAACACAATCAACAGTACACTCCCTAAAATATGGGAAAAAGTGCGTACCTGCTCCCTTTTCCTCTTTAACCGCTCTTTAACCGCTTTTTTCATTTTGTCGGACATAGGCGGCTTTTCGGTTTTAAACTGTTGCTTTTGCGCGGAATTTTGCTTTTTAGGGAATTGCGGCAGTTTTTTACCGGAAGTCCGCGTTTGAGGCGGGATTGGCGGCGAGCTTGCTTGTTGCATAGGTCGGGGACGCGGCTGCTGAGTCGGCATTTTGATTGTGTCAATTTGTCGCGTCGCATGGATGTTTTCGCTTGCAAAAAATGCCGCATCGGACTCGACCGAATTATTATAAATATCGTTCTCTATTCTGATATTGTCATCTGTATCAAATTTAACCTGCGGTCTTTTACCTTTTGTTTCCATAATTTTAGCGCGTTCCTTCCGTAATTACCATATCTACTTTTCTATCATGTTGTTCAACGGGAATGTCAAGGATAAATTCCTCGTAGCACAACCCTATTTTCTTACCGTTGAAGCCGCATAAAAATCTGTCATAGTACCCGCCCCCATAACCCAATCGATAGTGAGCTTTATTATAAGCTAACCCGGGGACTACCGCTAACTGAGTACCCAAATCGGGGGCGTAAAAATCAATTTCTTCCCCGATTTCCCACATTTTAATGAGGCGGAAGAATTTCATTTCCTCGTTTATAATTGCCGGGATTGCAACTGCAATACTTTTTTCAAGGCAATGTCGGAGAAGCCTGTGAGTATCGGCTTCAAGCTCGGTTGAAACATATGTCACGACTAACCGCGCTTTTTCAAACTCGGGAAGTTTAGTCAGGTTCTTGAAAATCGCCATATCTTTTTGCGGCTTATTTTGAATGCCGCGCCGCTTTTGAAGCAGGCTTTTTCGGAGTTCTACTTTTTCCCGCATATCATTTTGCCGTAAACTTCTCTCGCTTTTTCCGCCCCGCAAAGAAATTCCGCGATTGCAAACGAGAATGCCTCGGCGCAACCTGCCCCTTGTGCAGTAATAAGTTTTCCATCTGTTACAACAGGCGAGTCTGTTACAGTTGCGCCGATTAGTTTAGGCTCGATTCCGGGGTAGCAGGTAGCATTTTTGCCTTTAAGATACCCCATTTCCCCCAATATTTCAGGAGCGGCGCATATTGCCGCAATCGGCACTCCCGTTTCGCAGCAATGCTTTATTAAAGCCGCTGACTTGCTGTTTTCCTTGAGTTTCCCCCTACCCGGTCCGCCCGGAAGTATGAGCATATCAATATGTTTCTCAAGACTCACCTCATCTATACTTATGTCCGATTTAAGCGTGATTTTATTTGAGCCGGTGACATATTGACCCGTAACACCGACTGTAACAACATCGATTCCGCACCTGCGCAGTACATCAATAGGATAAACCGCCTCGACTTCCTCAACCCCGTCCGCCAATAAAACATATACCATTTTACACCATTCCCTTTCAGCACAAATAGGTTTTTACACCATTCCTTTTTCAGCACAAATAGGTTTTACACCATTCCTTTTTCAGCACAAATAGGTTATAAAAGTTTCGTTTTCCGCGCAACCTTGGATTTATTTTCAAACTTTTACACCATTCCCTTTTCAGCACAAATAGGTTATAAAAGTTTCGTTCTCCGCGCAACCTCGGATTTATTTTCAAACTTTTACACCATTCCCTTTACTTAAATTTTACATTATATTTTTCCAACATAAACGACGGACAGTACGACTGCTTGGCTTTTCGCAGGTTTTCCGCACCCATGTCCTCTTCGCGGTTAATATATTTGTATTTCCCGCAAAATTGTCTTACGAACTCGCGATTTATTGCGGCATATGCCCCTTGAACGGTTGTAAACGCTTTTTCAACATGAACCACAAAAGTGTCGCCGCTTTTATTGGCGGACGGTTCACCGAAAGTGTAGGCTTGAATCGAGCCGCCAACTCGGATGATTCCGCCCGACAACCCCAATTCAAAGAAGCTTTCCAACCCGCGGATTACCGCCCCCGCCTCTTTCAGTTTGCTGTGTTCGCGGTAAATATCCTTCTCATCGCACCACTTGTTATGCATTTCGGTGCATTCCTCAATATTGTCGGGAGTAATCGGCTCAAAGCTCCAATTGTTTTCATAAAACCGCTGGAGGTGGTTGCGCTTTGCATGAAGCTTCCTCCCGCGCAATTCCGACAGTGTTTCAAAATCGTAAACATAGTCGTAAAGGTCACTATTGGTGCTTATTTCAATTTTGTCGCCGTACAGGGATTGTAACAGCTCCAGTGATTCCCTGTCCGCATTTGTAAAACACAGCTCGATATTGTTAATAGAGCAATACTCATTTAAAATGTCAATAACCTCGCCAATATCGCCGCAACCCGCCGGAAATAAAAAGCCGTACTTGTTTTTAACCAAATAGAAGCTTTTGTACTGTGCAATTTGTATATCGTAAACAGAACTCCACATATAATTGTTTCCGAAAGTGTACTCACACCCTCGAAAGTCAGACAACTTCAGCAATTGAACAGCCCATTCCCTATCGCTTACTTCAACCGATTTAAAATCTATCATTTTACCCTTGCCCCTTCTGCACAAACGCATTACAAACATTCGTTTTCCGCATTTACGCAGATTTATTTTCAAACTTTTGCCCTTGCCCCTTCTGCACAAACGCATTACAAACCTTCATTTTCCGCATTTACGCAGATTTATTTTCAAACTTTTGCCCTTGCCCCTACTTTATATTACTCCGCCAATAATTTTAACTAATTCGCTGTTAATATCTTCCGGGCTTCTTATTCCGTGTTCACCATGTTCAGAGCAATCCACCTTTACCCAATTATCCCGATTTGCCGCATAGAGGGCGGCTTTTCTGCATTCTTTCAAATAGCCGACATCCCCCTCGTGAATATCATTTGTGGTTGAGCCGCCGTCAACGCTGTACCGCTTCGCCAACAGCTTCTGCGATGTTTCAACGGGTACGTCAAGGAATATCGTTAAGTTCGGCTTTGGAATGCCCAATTTTTCATGCTCATAGTCATAAAGCCAGTCGAGATAGCTCTGCCATTCCTTTTCGGGCAACTTTGTCATTTGATAAATCCCGTTAGACGAGGTGTAACGCGCCGAAATAATGTTAGCCCCTTTCAGGTACATCCCCCCCCATGAACACTTGTAGCTGATGTAGCGGTCAATTGCGTAAAAGCTGCTCGCTGAATAGGCACTGTTTTCGTCGTTTTCCGGGTCGTTGATTCCGCCGAAATCACCCGCCAAGTACCTTTTTATTATGTTCCCGCTCTCGGAGTTATAGTCGGGGAACGTTATAAACATAGTTTGATTTTTTGATTGAACGGGCAAAGATTTTTTAAGCAGCTCCCACTGAGTAGTTTTCCCGGCACCGTCTAAGCCTTCAATCACAATTAATTTCCCTTGCATCGCTGTCCCTTCTCAAATTTAATAAATAATATGCTCCAACAGCATTATATCATATTTCATCGGCATTGTCAATTATAAAATCTGCGCCTCGTATAACGAATAATAATACCCCTTTTTCGTCATTAATTCGTCATGCGAACCACACTCGGTAATCCCTCTTTCATTAACGTACATAATTTTGTCGCAATTTCTCACGGTTGACAGTCTGTGGGCGATTATAAAAGAGGTGCAGGTACGCCCTTTTAAAAGATAGTCAAGGCTTTTTTGCATATTCCGCTCGGTTTTCGCGTCAATGGAGCTTGTTGCTTCATCAAGGACGAGAATCCGCGGATTTGCCAATATTGTCCTCGCAAAGGCAATAAGTTGTTTTTGCCCCGCAGAAAGCCCCGCCCCGCGTTCTTTTATTTCAGTGTCGTAACCATTGGGCAGCGTCCTGATAAAATCGTCTATTCCGACTATTTTACAGGCGCGGATTGCTTCATCGTCCGTTGCATCCCTTTTACCGTATTTGATGTTGAACATCACAGTCCCCGAAAAGACAAAGCTGTCTTGGAGCATGATTCCCATTTGCCTTCTCAGTGAAGCGAGGCTCACTTTTGAAATGTCGGTATTGTCGATTAAAACTCTTCCGCCATCTACATCGTAAAAGCGGGAAATAAGATTCACTATGGTAGTCTTGCCCGCGCCGGTAGGCCCGACAAGCGCGATGCTCTCACCCGGATTTACTGTAAATGACAGGTTTTCGAGTATATTATCCTTCTCATATGCGAATGTTACGTTTTCAAAGGTGACTTTGCCTTTAACGGGCGGGAGTACAACCGCATTCGGCTTATCGCTGACGGCAATCGGCTCGTCTAAGGTCTCGAATATACGTTCCAAATACGCCACTGCCGTTATAAATGTGTTCATCAGATTGGAAAGGTTAATCAAAGGCTGCCAAAACCTCCATGAGTACATCGACATTGCCGACACTGTTCCCAAAGTCGCCGCCGCTTCAGCCCCCGCAGTTGCCGCAAAGAACACTAACCCTACTATAAAAATCGCGCCGCGGACTATATTTGCAATGTTGTCAACCGATGGCCAAACCAAAAGCGAAAACGATACGGCTCTCATCCAATCCTTTCGATAAGCGCGGGAGAGTTCATCGAATATTTCGGCGTTTTCCTCCTCGCGAGTGAACATTTGGGTAATCCCAACACCCACAATGCTTTCATGGAGGTAGGCGTTCATGTTGGAGGTTTTATTCGAGACCGCCTGCCACGCTTTACGCTGTTTATTCTTAATAAACAGGATTATCACGAGGAAAAGCGGCAATCCTCCAATAACCACCAACGCTAACTCCCACGATACAATAAACATGAATATCGCAATGAACAACAGGTTCAGCATTTCCATCACAAGGTTGATTATGCCGTTTGTCATAAGCTCGGAAACATTGTTTATGTAGTTGACAAGCCGCACTAAAATCTTCCCGTGAGGTCGGCTGTCGTAATACTCAAAGGAAAGCTTTTGCAAATGGGCGAATAAATCCTCGCGAATGTCGTAAATTATGTCCTGCCCTACCTTAGTCATTACAATTGAACGCCTTTGCGCGAAGAATACTCCTGCGAAAATCGACAAAAGCATCCCTCCCCCAAGCGTTAAAACTAAAGGAATGTTTCCACTCGGAATCGCGACATCAATTGAATGCATCGCAAAAAGCGGGGTAATCAACCCGGCAAAAATCGAGATTAGGCTTAACGCTATCCCGAGTGCAATCCTCTTCTTGTACCTCCCCGCGTAGACTAAAGCGCGTTTAAAGTGCCGTATGTCAAAAGGGGACTCCAATTCCTCGTCTATATCGAATTTATTACGTGCCATGTATTTCTCCTACTACTCAATCACCATTAAAAAACTTGGAAGTTGCTTTGCCAAACAAAGTGTCTTCGTCAGGCTAAAATGGGGGAAATGAATTCCCTCATTTTAGCCCTTGTATTGCACTACTTGTAAAAAGCTGTATTTGCAAACTACAGCATTATATCACGTTAAATTTGATTTGTCAAGCATTTTTTAAGTATCAGTACATATTAAAACCATGCCCCGAGTTAATTAGGGCATGGTCGTTATTATTACTCCGCTCGAAAAGTCTTGTCTAATCAGGCAAAGCCCGATTAGGACTTTTCTCGCTCAAATGGCTCTGTGTCTCGTCTGCCTTCGGCGGACCACCCACACCCGGAGCCGGCTAAGAAGCAAC
>WRLX01000025.1 GCA_009777415.1 Oscillospiraceae bacterium | reverse complement strand
CGCCGACACCGCTACTCTCGTCAACTCTGCGTTAATTTTTGTTTAAATATCAACGGATATTCGCACAAAAATTGCCTTGTCTGACAAAAAATCTGCACGCAAATCCACTCATTTTTGATTACGCAAGAGGTCTAATGTTTTACGGCGCAGTGTTAACTGCGCCGTTGGAATTATATTAGAAGTTGTTTTCAAAGTTTGGTAATCGCTAAAATTATAATAACCGCGCCTCCAATCCATGAAACATTAAAGGATGTTTTTTGTGACAGCCGCCTGCCTAACATACAGCCGAGCGGGATTGCCGCCATGTGAGCGGCGAGCGAGACCGCCAGCATTACTGTGCCGTTTACGCCGCCGAGTGCCGCGCCGAACCCCGCCGCTAATCCGTCGAGGGACAGTGCGCCCGCTATGATTGCGGCTTGAATGGGGCTTAATATGCGGCTTGGCGGGATTGTTTCGTTTTCGGGTTTATTGCGCAAACCCTGCCATAGTTTAATCCCGCCTATTATAATGAGCACCGTGAAGCATATAATGCTCCCTGCCGCAGGGTTAATAAAGAGTGATGCGTTTGAGCCGGCGAATAATGCGGCGGCTAAGATTGCGGTACATACTAAGTTTATTACCACTGCGCTTTTGAACGGTATTTTTGTTCCCGAGCAACCGTATGCAAATGCTGCGGCGAGTGCGTCAAGTGATAAGGACAGTGACAGCACTGCCGCTAAAATAATCCCGCTTAATGAATAATCATAATTAAAAAAACTCAAACTTTTACCCTTGCCCTTTCTGCACAATTGCGCCATAAAAATTCGTTTCCCCATTTATCCGAGGATTTACTTCCGGCTTTTTACCCTTGCCCTTTCTGCACAATTGCGCCATAAAAATTCGTTTTCCCATTTATCCGAGGATTTACTTCCGGCTTTTTACCCTTGCCCTTTCTGCACAATTGCGCCATATCCTCTCCACCATAATCACAGTATATTCAAGTGGGGAAAATCGGTGAATATTTCGTGAGTTTTGTGCAGAAAATAACCATATGTTTAAATATTTAACTCGATTCGCGAATATAATCGCGTTGTTTGTTGTTTTACAGGCTTTGGTGTTTGCCTCTTTGGTTTTTGGGATTGCGCGGATTTATCCCCCTGCGGGAATTGCGCTGATAGTGTTTAGTGTGCTGTGTGCCTTGTTTGTTGCTTCGGGTGAGTCACACTCGGCGTATAAGTTGGCATGGGTAACCGTGATAATGCTTTTGCCGTTATTCGGTGGGATGTTCTATGTTTTTTACAGCAGGAAGAGGTATGATAAAGAGCTGTGCCGCTCCCTCGCGGAATGTATTGCTCGTGCTTTGTCTTATCAAAATAAGGATGAAATCGGGTTGACACTTTCCGCGCCTTGTTCCCATATTGCATTATATTTGGAAAATACCGTGGGGTTTTCTCCGGCTTTGTCGAATAATGCTGTTTATTTTGCAGTGGGCGAAGAAAAAATCGCCCATATGTTAGACGAGATTAGCAAGGCTGAAAGATATATTTTCCTTGAATACTTTATAATTGCGGATGGGATATTGTGGGAGTCGTTTTACGAGATTTTGAAGAAAAAGGCAGGAGAGGGTGTTGATGTCAGGATAATTTGTGATGGTGTGGGTTGTTTATACGCGCTTCCTTGGAAATTTACCCGGGAAATGGCGCAAGTCGGAATAAAAGTCCGTATGTTTAATCCCGTGCGACCTTTTATATCTGCGCGGATAAACTCACGCAGTCACCGTAAGATGGCGGTTATTGACGGGAAGACGGCATTTTGCGGCGGGATTAATTTAGCTGACGAGTATGCCAACTTAAAGGAAAAATACGGGCATTGGAAGGACAGCGGTGTTAAAGTTGACGGCGGGACTGCTTGGAATATGACGCTGTTGTTTTTGTCTATGTGGGAGTACCTCGGGAAAGAGCGGGGCACTGTTGATTATAAGGTTTTTCAGCCGCAAGCAAACGTGCCGGATGTTTCGCACAATAACGATTATGAGTCCGGTTTATCGTTGTCTGTTCCTGTTTTAGATGTTCCTAAGGACGGGATTCATGTTTCGGAGCATACTTTTATCAGCTTTATTTTACGCGCCGAGAAATCTGTTTATATTACGACACCTTATCTTATTTGCGGGGGTGAGATTCTTTCTGCTTTGTATACTGCGGCACGTAGCGGGGTTGACGTTCGTGTGATTACCCCTTACATTGCAGATAAAAAGATTGTAAAGCTTGCCACTGAGTCTTATTACAGGGCTTTGATTGAAAACGGGGTTCGTATTTTTGAATACCTCCCCGGGTTTATTCATGCTAAAAATATAATTGCAGACGGCAAGAGGGCAATGGTAGGGACTGTCAACCTTGATTATCGTTCGCTTTATTTGCACCACGAGTGCGGCGTTTGTTTTTTCGGCGGGCAGATTATTAAGGATATTGATGATGATTTTAGGGTGACATTCGGACAATGTAAAGAGGTAACGCTTAGTGATTTAGGTAAAGTGAGCCTGTTTAAGCGGGTCGGGGGGCGTGCTTGCCGCCTTCTTGCACCTTTTTTATAACTTTTTTAAAAAATTTCCCGAAATAAGCAATAACTATTGCAAAAAGGAAAAATATTTGATATACTGATTGATATATTTAGAAAAATATTTAGAAAAAAATCGGGGAGTTAAACATATGAAGGCAGAAAATCTGAAGCCTCAGGCTAATGTTGTATTTGCGTTGGATATAGGGACGCGGACTGTTGTCGGGGTTGTCGGGGAGCAGGTTGAGGATGCGGCGGGTACGGGCGTTTTTAACATGATTGACTATGTGGTTGAGGCTCACCCAAAGCGAGCTATGATTGACGGTCAAATCGAGGATATAAGGCAGGTTGCGCGGATTGTTTCCCGCGTGAAGGAGCAATTGGAGGAGCGGACGAGCATTAAGCTTGAGAGGGTGTCAATTGCTGCGGCGGGACGCGCGCTCAAGACCAAGAGGCTTGAAGTGGAGTTTGATGTTTCGGATGACACCAATGCCGGGATTACTGCCGATAAAATCCGTTCTATGGAGATTGAGACTATTCAAAATGCGGCGCAGGAGCTGGCGGCGGAACGCGGGGTTACTACTCCTTATTATTGTGTGGGATATTCGGTAATCGGGAATTCGCTGGACGGGTATAAAATGCTCAGTCTTGAAGCACACAGGGGCGAGAAAGCATCGGTTGAGCTGATTGCGACTTTTTTACCTAATGTAGTTGTCGAGGGGTTGTATTCGGTTATGGATATGTGTTCGCTTAGTGTTGCGAGCTTGACTTTAGAGCCTATTGCGGCGATGAACGCTATTATTCCGCGGGAAATAAGGCTTATCAATATTGCTTTGGTTGATATTGGCGCGGGGACATCTGATATTGCCGTTTCCAAAGACGGCAGCATTGTGGCTTATGCTATGGCAACGATTGCGGGCGATGAGATTACCGAGGAAATAATTAAGACTTATTTTGTTGATTTTGATACTGCGGAGGCTATTAAGCAGAGCTGTTGCGGGGGGGAGGATTATACCTACCGCGATATATTCGGGGTGGAGCGGGTGATTACCCATGAGGATTTTATTGCTAAAATTGAGGCGAGTGTTGATGGTTTGGCTGAGACGATTTGTGATAATATATTACAGGCTAACGGCGGGAGTTCTCCTGCGGCTGTGTTCCTTATCGGTGGCGGGAGCTTGATAAAAGGTTTGCCCCAAGCTGTTTCCGGCAGACTTGATATTCCTATTGAGCGGGTGGCTTTGGGCAGCAATGAAAGCCTTAAAAGCATAAATACCGGCGGCAATGTTATGGGAGCGGAATTTGTTACTCCGCTTGGAATTGCCGTTACCGGGGTTATGAATAAGGGGTATGACTTTTCTGTAATTACTCTTAATGACAAGTCGATTAGGATTTTTAATACTAACAAAATAACGGTTTTTGAGCTTCTTTCTATGGCGGGTTATAAATCGGCGCAAATTTTGGGTCGTTCGGGGCATAGTCTTGCTTACTTTATTAACGGTGAACGCAAAACAATCCGAGGTGGCGGTTTTGAACCTGCGCAGGTGCGTTTGGGCGACAAGCAGGTTTCTTTAAGCGATAAGATTACCGGGGGGGACAGGATTGAGTTCGTTCCTTCCGTGTGCGGCGAGAATGCTAAAATTACGCTTAAAGAGGCTTTATTTCCCGGAAGTGAAGCTAAGGCGGATTTTTCTGTTCCCGATGATTTGGGGGTTACTGTCAACGGCGTTGCCATTAAGGCGGGGGAATGGGATTATTTGATTCAAAACCTTGATAAAATTGAGACTTTTATTGTTGTTTCGGACTTGGACGATGATATAGGCGATGGCGGCGAGGCTGACGGTGCGAAGCCTTTTGTGTCTGATGTACCTGATATAAGCGTGATTTTAAACGGCGAGATTGTTACTTTGATGAAGAATGAGGGCGATATGCCGCATACTTTTTTGGAACTGTTGAACTATTCTGATATGGACTTTGAAAATCCTAAGGGCGAGTATGTAATGCTCATCAACAATGCCCCCGCCGGATTCAGCAATGAGCTGAAAGACGGGGACGAGGCTGTTTTAAAGTGGAAGGAAGCTTGAGAACAGCTTCTGAGTAGTGCAATACAAGGGCTAAAATGAGGGAATTTATTTCCCTCGCTTTAGCCTGACGAAGACACATTGTTTGGCAAAACAACTTCCAAGTTTTTAGTGGTAATGGAGTAGTAGTTTCAGCGTTTGGTTTCGATTAGTTTTTTGAATCTTCTCATTGCTTCTTCTGTGTTTTCCTTTGTGCTGAATGCAGTTAGCCTGAATCTGTCGATTCCGTTGTTGCTTAATTTATTTTTGCAGAATCCCTCGCCGGGTGTTCCTACTACGTTTGCCTGATTAAGCATAATGTCGAAGAAATCCCAACTGTTTATGCCGCCGGGGCATTTGAACCAAATGTACGGCGAGTTGATTCCGCCTGTAAAATCTATTCCCAGTTCGGTAAGCGTATTTGCTATTATTGTTGCGTTTTCGCGGTATCGGGCGATATTTTCGGCGATTTGCCTTTGCCCGTCTTTTGAAAATACGGCTTCTGCGGCGCGTTGAACAGGGTAGGAAACTCCGTTAAATTTACTGCCTTGGCGGCGTACCCATGTGTTAAACAGCGATATTTCTTTGCCTTCGGGGGATTCCAATCTTAACTCTTTCGGCACTACCGTGTAGCCGCAGCGTGTTCCTGTAAATCCTGCGGTTTTCGAGAGGGAGCATATTTCGATTGCGCATTTTCTTGCCCCTTCTACTTGGTAAATGCTGCGCGGTTTGTCGGGTTGCGTGATGAATGCCTCGTATGCCGCATCGTAGATGATGATTGCGCGGTTTTCCGTTGCGTAATCAATCCATGTTTTAAGTTGTTCGAAAGTGTATGCCGAACCCGTTGGGTTGTTGGGCGAGCATAGGTAGATTATGTCCGGTTTTTGCCCGCCTTTTCCCTCCCCCTGTTGTCCTCCCGGGTCTATGTCGCAGGGCATTGCCGCGAATCCGTTTTTTTCGTTGGAGTTGGCGTATTGTACTTTTTTGCCGCCCATTATGCTCGAGTCTACATACACCGGGTATGCCGGGTCGGTTATTGTTACAATGCTGTCATCGCTGAAGATGTCTCCTATGTTCCCCGAGTCGGACTTTGCGCCGTCGCTTATGAATATTTCATCTGCGGGGACATCCGCGCCGAAGCTTTTGTAGTAATTTGCCACAGCGATTCTCAGGAAGTCATAGCCGCGACCGGAATCCTCATAGCCGCGGAAGGTTGCTTTTACTCCCATTTCGTCAAATGCTTTTTTACCTGCCGCGACTGCCGCCGCGGGGAGTGGCAGGGTAACATCCCCTATTCCCATGCGGATTATTGGGGTATCGGGGTTCTTCTCGGTGAAATCGCTTACTCGTTTGCTGATTTTTGAAAATAGGTAGTTTTCCTCTAAGTTTAGAAAACTTTTGTTCATTTTTGCCATAGATTTACCTCCATTAAATGATTAAGAAGCCGTCCTAATACTATTATTATAGCATAACTATTTGTTGTTGTAAAGAAAAAGTTTGAAAGAAGGGTAAAAGTTTGAAGAATTTGTTTGTGGTCTTAATGTTGGTTTTTGTTTTGGGTTTGTCGGGCTGTTCCGATATTTCGTATCCGCCGCGGGGTTCGGGCATTGCCGAGGCGGGTGACGGGGAGACCGGGTTGGATAATCGGGCGGGGTTTGAGTCAATTACCGAGAAATACCGACTGAAAAAATTTGATATTACCGAGAAGTCATTTGATTGGACGCATGAGTTTGAGCCTGAGCAGGGGCATTGGGTTTTTGAAAACGGCGACTGGTCTGTTGATGTTAAGTTTAACTCTCCGCAACATTACTGCATAGGGATTAATGCGGTTGCTTTGTCGGGGAATCCTGTTGTTGTGCTTTCCGTCGGTGAAAAGGTTGACGATGAGAGTGATGACGATGGGGGCGAATTGACGGAATTGGGGGCGTTTTATATTACTGGCGGCGATTCTTATTTTATAGAACCCGTGTATTTCTCCGAGGGCGAGAAACGATTGACATTTACGGTGTTTCGCGGGAATGTTCGTTTTGACAAGGTATCTGTTGTGAACACTGTTGCGGTGTCCCCCGAAAGATTTAGGACATCGGTGTCGCTTAGTCATCCTACTCCTTCTGCGGAGGCTGTTTCTCTTTTTGAATATTTGAACAGGCAATTTGGCAGCAGGGTGTTGAGTTCTCAGTTTTGTACTGTTAATACTAATGCGGAGATTGAGGCGGTGTATGCGGCTACCGGAAGATACCCGGTTGTTCGGTTTGGCGATTTGTCGCTTTTGACTGTTGATGCCCGTTACAACGATGACGAGGTTGAGGTTTCGGGCGGTGGTGAGCGGTTTGGAGAGATAGAGTTGGGGCGACAGTGGCACAATAGGGGCGGGATTGTCGCTTATACTTGGACGTGGGACGGCACTCACCGTGAGGACGGATTCGCTTTAAGTGAGGTTGTCGGTGCTTTGGAAAATTCCGGGGTTGTTATGCTTAGTGACGAGTTTATTGTTTCTATGGTTGAGTCGGGTGAAATATCGGATTCTTCCTTGAGGCTGATTCGCGATATTGACGAGGTTGCCGAGGCGTTTTCGAGCCTTGCTTCCGATGGGATTCCCATATTGTTTAATCCGCTCCCCGATGGGGGAAGCCGCCTTAACTGGTGGGGTCGGGCGGGCGGCGAGGTTTATGTGCGGCTTTGGAGGATTTTGTATGACAGGCTTGCCGATTATCATGGGTTGGATAATATTATATGGATTTGGAGCGGGGGCAGCTATCAGTATTACCCGGGTGATAATCGTGTTGATATTATCGGCGAGAGTGCGTTTGCGGACGGCGATGTTGGTTCGCAGGCCGTTAAGATGAGCTATACCGCGCTTTATAATTCGGACGGGCATTCCCAAAATCGGAACCAACGGTTAAAGCCCGCCGTTATTACGGGTAGTTCGGGTTTGCCTTCCCCGGATGTTATGGCGCGGGATAATGCTTGTTGGCTTATTTGGACACTTTACAGGGGGGATTTTGTTATTGATGCTCAAGGGGCTGTATTGCCCGATGCGAAGAGTATGCTTGACAGCTTTTATAATCATGAATTGACTGTTTGTCTTGATAATATGTAGTGATTATACTACTACGCAGTTAAAACATTTGCATATTTGCGGCTTATTTTCCGCCACACTGCGTTGAAATTTTCCGCAATGCACAAAGCATTACGAAAAATTTCGTCTTGTTTGACAAAAAATAAGCTCACAAATCTAACAAGAATTTTAACTGCGAAGTAGTATTAGTGGTTGCCGAGGCAACGGAAGTTGGCACTGACGGTTGAATTTGGGTGGTATTATTGTATTATTAAGAAGTCGGCTATGAACGCGGCTTCTAAAATAATATGAAAAGGTGGTACAATAATGCGGTTTAACTTTAAAATTAAGGCGGACAGGGAATTTATTGAAAAAGAGATTGAGCGTTTTAAATCTTCCGACAGAAGGAGGCTTATGATTACGGGCGAAGATTATTATGCGGGGAGGCACGATATTTTATATCGTAAGAGAATGGTCATTGGCGATAAGGGGGAGCTTGAGCCTGTTTATAACCTCCCCGATAATAAGGCGGTTGATAATCAGTATCGCAAGCTTGTTAATCAAAAGACCAATTATTTATTGGGGCGGCCTTTGACGTTTCGGACGGATAATGCCGGGTATTATAAGCATTTGTCGTTGTTGTTTGACAGACGGTTTATGAGGTTGATGAAGAATCTTTGCAAAGATGCTTATAATTATGGTCTCGCTTGGATTTATCCTTGCTTCAGGGACGGCGGAATTTGTTTTAAGCGGCTTAAAGGCTATGAAATTATTCCGGGGTGGCGCGATTTTGAGCACACTGAATTGGATTATGCCATTCGCGTTTATGAGGTTGTTGACTATTCTGACAATGACGAGCGGATTGTTGAAAGAGTTGAGGTTTTTGACGAGAGCGGGATTCATTATTTTGAGCTTGACGACAAGGTCGGGCTTGTTGGTATTCCCCCTTATCACAGCTCTTATATTTTGGCTGAACCCGATTCCGACGGTTTTGACGGTAGTGGTGATAACGGGCTGAAAAAAGAGTTTGGTTGGGGGCGAGTTCCTTTGGTTGCTTTTAAGCGGGATTCCGATGAGACACCTCTTATTAATTGCGTTAAGTCGTTACAGGACGGGTTAAATTTAATTTTGAGCAATTTTTGGAATTCTATGGAGGAAGACCCGCGTAATACTCTTTTGGTTTTGGTCAATTATGATGGGGATAATTTAGGCGAGTTTAGGCGGAATCTCCAAGCTTACGGAGCGGTTAAGGTTCGTTCTGTTGACGGGGCGGCGGGGGATTTGAAAACCCTTAAAGTTGAGGTAAACTCCGAAAATTACCGCACTATTATTGATATTTTTAAGCGGGCGATTATCGAAAACGGCATGGGATTTGATGCAAAGGATTCGCGTTTAAGCGGCGGCAGCCCTAATCAGATGAACATACAGTCGATGTATTCGGATGTGGATTTGGACGCGAATGAGACTGAGACGGAGTTCCAGGCTTCTTTAAGCGAGCTGATGTGGTATGTTGAACAGGATTTGCGGCTTAGGGGTGCAGAGGGCAATGAGGGTGTTGAATTTATTTTTAACAGAGATATGCTGTTAAATGAGGGGGCTGTTATTGACAATTGTGTTAAGTCTATGGGCATTGTGTCGAGAGAAACTGTAATCGCGAACCACCCTTGGGTTGATGATGTTGTCAGGGAGATTGACGGGTTGACGGATGGCGGGGTGTGATTATGGGTGAAAGAACAAGAGTGAAGAAATTTTTTCTTTGGAGAAGCGAAGACACCCCAACTACCTGCAACGCTTGTCTGGCGTGCGACGGAAAGGTTTTTACCAAAGAGGAGTTAGGGGAGGCTCCGCCTCTGCATCCGAATTGCAAGTGTGAGGTAATGCCGCTTTCTCGTGATGATGTTGCAGGGGCAACATATATGGCTTTCAGAGTTAGGTGTGAATTCATACCATTCACCTTATGAAATGAGTTTTAGCGGATTTATTGAGTCAACGGCAAGCCCACGTGAGTTAGCGTTAGTTTTTCACGGTCATTATGAGAGGTCAGGAGATACGATTGAAATGATTAATGATAGAGCAGATTCCGCTGAAAAATGGTATGAGTATTTTATTTCCCGATAATGTATGTATAGCGGCGAAAGGGTGTAGTATGGGAAAATATTTTTTGTTTGGGTTGTTGATTTTTGTATTGGGGGTTGTCCTATTGGGTTGTGCCAATAGGATGGCTCTTGATGTTGATTTAGAAACGGCGGAGTACGAAATCGGCATGGAGATGATACAAAATACAGCATATATTAAGGCGATGACAGGCGTAGAAAAAATTTTAATGTTTGAGCGATACGACAACGGAAGTTTTTTGAACGGTGATTCGTCGCACGGAAAATATACATCGATAGATGAAATGCTTTCTCTTTTCAAGGAATACGATTGTAAGATAAGTCGATTCGCTGTGATTCGATTAGGGGGTGATGATGTTCCGACAGTAGTTATAGAACTGTCCCTTGCTAATGAAAGATATATCTTGCGGTATGAAGACGGCGTAGTTTTTGGGTTTCATTTTCCTTTTCGCGGATTAAACAATTTAAAGCAAGACGGCTCATATACAGCCTCAGGCGGAGTAGGCGATACTCGATTTTATAGGTTGAGCTTTTTAAACGGGATTTGCAATCCGGAATCATTGTCGCTTTCATTTGATGAGTTTAATAAGGTTGATGATGCTGTGTGGTATGAGATAGATTTTGAGCATTTATTGTTTTTGTGGTGAAAGGGTAGGCGTGTGAAAAAAATAAAGTATTTAATCGGGTGTTTGTTTCGGATGAATTTTGGGCGGTTTTTTGTTACTGTGCGGGAGCTTGCCCGCGAGAATAAAAAGCTGTCTGTTGCTGTTTTTTTTGATATTCTTTGGTGCGGGATTCGATATGGCGCGGGGTATGTTGATTATCGCATATTTGATTTTGTGCGGTTGTCGGCTAAACAGCGCGGGACTTTTGTTACGAGGGGGATTAATAATGAGTTTATTCGCAAATTGAATAATAAAGACGATTATTACAAGTTTGAGGATAAGTCGGTTTTTAATGCCCTTTTTAAAGAGTTTATCAGCAGGGACTGGATATTTTTAAAAGATGTCAGCATCACGGATTTTGCGCGATTTCTTGAGAAAAATCCTGTTGTTATTGTTAAGCCTGTTGATGCGATTTGCGGGAAAGGGATTGAAAAGATTAGCGTTGCGGGTGACATTGCAGGGTTGTATGACAGGCTGATTCAAAATGGTCAGACTCTTGTCGAAGAGTACATCGTTCAGCATGAGGATTTGGCACGGATTAACCCATATGCCGTGAACACTTTGCGGTTTATGAGCATTGTAGACGGCGGGGGCGAAGTCCATATAATGTTCCGCGCTCTTCGAGTTGGGATTGAGGGCAGTGTTGTTGACAATTTTAATGCGGGGGGGATGTTTGTTTTATTGAACGAGGATGGCGTTATTATTTCTGATGCTGTTAATAAAAAGACGGAAATGTTTGACAGGCATCCTTCAACTGCGGTTGTTTTTAAGGGGACACGGATTCCGTCTTTTAAAGAGGCGGAGGAAATGGTTAAAAGGGCGGCTGTTACGGGGGCTTTTGAGGGAATCAGGTATGTCAGTTGGGATGTTGCGGTTACTTCCTCGGGGTTTCCCGTTATTATTGAGGCGAACCACAATCCGGGGTATGACTTGCTGCAGTCTAAGGTGTATTTGATTGACAATGAGTATGGGCGGCTCGCGGATTTTTTGCGGGTTTGCGAAAAGTGTTGAGGGGTTTGTTGCAATTGCAACGAAAGTTGGCACTGCGGCGCGTAAATGTGGGTTAAAATAGTATTATGGAAAGCTGACGGACGATTGACGGTTGAGGATTTGTGGCTTTTCATTACAGAGCTTGTTTTTATACAGGCTCTGATTTTATTTGAAAGGAGGAGAAGGAGTTGGAGAAGAAGCAGGAGGCTGTTATGGACGAGGTTATGGTTGAGAATGAGTTCGACAAGGCGGTTAATTCGGCGGTTAATGATGCCCTCAAGGGATTGCAGGAGCAGATTGACAGTTTGAAGGACGCTATTGCCGAGAAGCAGGACGAGCAAGGCGGGACGGCGAACCGTGAATGTGAAATGTGCCTTAAAGGGGCGGTTACGGGCGAGACCGGGCGCGAGACTCCCGACAAAAGGGTTGATTTTTCTAAATTGAGCTATTCTGAGTTGTGTTCGTTTTTAGAGAAAAATCCGCAGGCGAAGTTATAAAAAGGATAAAATGAAGTTTAAAGTAAAGAAACTGCAAGATAAAAAGTTTGAAAGTGAATCTGCGTAGATGCGGAAAACGAAACTTTGGGCGGCACGCAAGTGCAGAAAGGAAAAGGGTAAAAGTTTGAAAGTGAATCTGCGTAGATGCGGAAAACGAAACTTTGGGCGGCACGCGTGTGCAGAAAGGAAAAGGGTAAAAGTTTGAAAATAAATCTACGTAAATGGGAAAATGAATTTTTATGGCACGTTTGTGCAGAAAGGAAAAGGGCAAAATAATGAGAAATACTAAGTTTAATGCGCAAAAATTTAATCCGGAGGCGTTTGGCTATTCGGTGAAAAGAGTGAACGGACTTAAAGTCAATGAGCTGACTAAGGCAAAGGCGTTAGTGGCTAATCCCGACGTTAAAAGTGTTTTTTCGGCGGGGAGTACTGTTGGGTATGCGCGGGTTATTATGAGGGGCGCACTTGATGGCGGGGCGGTTAATTATGATGGTGCAACAGATATTAATCCCGAGAACACGAAGGTTTTTGAGCAGGGAGTAGTTGTTGTCGGGAGGGCCAAGGGCTGGGTCGAAAAGGATTTTGTTTATGATTCCGGCGGGGGCGATTTCATGGATTCTGTGGCGCGTCAGGTTGCCGAGTATAAAGATTATATTGACATGGGGGTTTTGAATTCTGTTCTTAATGGGATATTTTCTATGAGCGGTGCCGAGAACTTGAAGTTTGTCGGCGAGCATATGACAGAAGTCGGGGAGTACGCGATATTTTTATCGCCAATGACCCTGAAAGTGAAAATCGGTTGGGGATTTTACAGCATTATGTGAAGATTTCCGACAAGCATGAATCGTTGAGCCATCGAGCGCATTTGATATTGGCGCGGCGCAACAAAGATGAGAGAAGCGTTTTTGTCAAAAACGCACTCGGCGATGCTAATGTTCGCGGCGGGTCATCGGTTATGCTTGATTTGGACGAGTTTAGGGGGCGGGCGACTGTTTTGAAGTGCACTCATAAACTGTCCGAAAAGCAGCATTTAATGGATTTGTTGATAGGAGTGTGAAGCTTTGGGAGATATTGCGGGTTTGATTAAGAGAGCCGCTGTCGAGGCGGTTGAGGCCGATAAGCCCGCCGCTGTTATGTTTGGGACGGCGGACGGGCAATCGACTGTTATGGTTGAGCAGAAGCTGCGACTGAGCGGGGAGCAGCTTGTTGTTCTCAAGGGTGTTGAGATTAAGGACGGTGACACTGTTGTTTTGCTTAGAGAGCAGGGCGGGCAGCGGTTTGTTTTATTGGGGGTGGCAGAGTGATTCCGGGTAGGTTTTATGATACTGTTGACGAAATAATCAGTGACACAGCGAGTCGGCGAAGCACTGACAGGACTTATAATTTGGAAAACATGAGCGGAAGGATTATCGACGGCAGGGAAGCGGCGAGGCAGGCTGTCGTCAAGATTCTTAATACCGAGAGGTTTCGCTATCCTGTTTATTCGACTGATTACGGGATTGAGCTTGCTGATTTGTTCGGGATGGACTGTAACTATGTTTGTGTTGAATTGGAACGTAGAATCTCCGAGGCTTTGTCGGTTGATAATCGGATTATCCGAGCTTCCGATTTTAGTTTTACCGTTGCCAAAAATGTGGTTTATGTGTCCTTTACTGTCCACACGGTATTCGGCGATGAGCGTTTCCGCGAGTTGGGGTTTAGGATGTCGGCTAATTAGGCAGCACGATTTTGTAAGTGTGCAGAAAGGGCATAAGTTTGAAGGTAAGTCTGCGTAAATGCGGGAAACGAAGATTTGGGCGGCACGTTTGTGCAGAAAGGGCATGGGTAAAAAGATGTATGAAGGTATGACGTTTGATTTTATATTGGGGAGGATGCTTGACAGGATTCCCGATGATGTAGATAAGCGGGAGGGTAGTGTTGTTTATGATGCGTTAGCTCCCGCCGCACTTGAGTTGGCGCAGTTTTATTCCGCGCTTGACAATGTGATTGATGAGACTTTTGCCGACACTGCCGGGCGTGAAATGTTGATTCGCAGAGCCGCTGAACGCGGAATAAGACCGTATTCCGCGACGTTTGCGATTGTAAGGGGGCAATTTAACATGGAAGTGCCTGTAGGGACGAGGTTTTCGATTGACGATTTACGGTACAGAGTTACTGCGCGAATTGACGGCAACGATTATGATTACAGGCTGACCTGTGAGATTATTGGCGCGGTTGGCAACAGAACTTCCGGCGATTTGATTCCGGTTGATTATGTCGAAGGGCTTACTTTGTCGAAAATAACGGGGATTGTTATTCCGGGCGAAGATGTTGAGGATACCGAGCATTTGAGGCGGAGGTATTTTGACAGCATTGACACCAGAGGGTATGGGGGAAATATTGCCGATTATCGCAGGGCTACGCTTGCGATTCAAGGGGTTGGCGGGGTTAAGGTCTTTCCTCTCGTTGCCGGGCCGGGTTCTGTTCAGATTGTTATTCAGGATTATCGTTGGGGGAGACCTACGTTTGAGTTGGTTCAATCGGTTAAGGATATAATTGACCCCGCCGGGAATCCGAGCCGCGGTTTTGGGATGGCGCCGATTGGGCACAGTGTCTTCGTTGAAATGGTTGGGGAGCAGGTAATAAACCTATCCGCAGATTTCAAACTTGCGCATGGGTATGCTTTTGAAGACATTCGAGGGGAGCTTGATACTATATGGGGGGATTATTTGACAGAGCTTGCTTCTAAGTGGGATTCGTCTGATTTTATTTCCGTTCATATGGCGCAGATTGAGATGAGATTTTTAAACGGGACTTCCGGTAAGCTTCAGGATATATTGAGCCTTAGGCTAAACGGTTCTTCTAACCGGACTTTAAATCTTTCGGCTTATCAAATTCCTGTAAAGGGAGAGATAACAAATGTTAATTAATCATTTACCCGAGTATATGGGTCAGGTTAAAGAAATTTCCCGTATTATGGAGGCGGAGAGTGGCGAGATTGATTTAGTTCGAAATGCACTCGGAAAGAGCTTGGACAATTCATTTGCATCTTATGCGGACGAGTCAATGAGCGGGCTTGACAGATGGGAGAGGTTGTTTAAAATACCTTATAAGGCAGGCAGAGGCGTGAGCGAAAGGCGGCGGGAAATTATTGCGCGACTGTCCGACAATTTGCCTTACACTTACAATGCTTTGGAACACGTTCTTTCAAGCTTGTACTACTCAACGAATTATTACATTGAACGGGATTATGGCAATTTTACTTTGCGGTTGTTTTTTATTGCGGAGCTTGAGGTCTTTTTTTTAGAGATTGACAGATTGCTTCGGCGGTGGCTCCCCGCTAATATGGCTATTGAGATTATATTTGTTTTCAAGAGGCATCGCGAGGTCGGTGGCTGCAGACATCGGCAGCTTGGTGAGCAGACACATCTGCAAATAAAAAAAGAAGGAATAGAAAGGAGACTGAGATGACTACTACTGCTATGGGGCTAAAGCTTCCGTCGGAGGACGATTTTTACAATATTGGGGATTTTAACGGCAATTTCAATCGTATTGAGGAGGTTATCGGCGTGGTGAATGATGGGTTGGACTCCGCCGCTCAAAGCATTAATGCGGTTGACCAAAGGGTTACGGCGGCTAATGAAAGCATAGGCGCGGTTGACCAAAGAGTTACTGTTACAGACAATCGGATTACTGCAATTAATTCAAATTTGACTAATGCCATTTCCGCGGTGGGTGCCGGCGATTCTGATGCTGTTCATCGGTTAGAGGGCGCGGTAGATTGGTTGGAGGCGCGGATTCAAATTGCCTTGCCTTTGTTGGAGGGGCTTGTTTATGCGGGACAGTGGCGTGCTAACTGTGCTACGGCATCGGGTACACAGCTCAAAGCCGTTACTATAAACGGCTTCCCCGGGTATGTGGACGGTGTTGTCATCGGGATACAATTTACCAATATTAACACTCATGCCGAGCCGAATTTGAATATAAACGGCGGGGCGGGTCTTTTGGGTAATAGGCAGATGTGGAACGAAAAGGGGCGGATTGGCGAGGGAAACCAAGTGTTGGCAACCGGGAGGCAGCATATATTCCGATTTAACTTGGAATTAAACAGATGGATATGGATTATGTCAACCGCTGTTTAAAAAATAAGAGAGGACGAACCACCGTGCAAGGTGGGGCGGAATGGTCATAAATATGAATGGCAGGACGGCATTTGAGACGCTTTTCGCTGTCGCCGGCGGATTAGCGGGATTCCTTTTCGGGGCGGCCGATGGATTATTTTATGCGTTAGTTGCGTTTGCGGTTTTGGATTATGTTACCGGGGTAACAAGCGCACTCATTAAAAAAGAGTTATCCAGCAGGGTTGGGTTTGAGGGGTTGTTCAAGAAAGTAATGGTTTTTGTTTTGGTCGCGCTTGCGAACATTATTGACAGGCAGGTATTGGGTGGGACTGAAGGGGTATTGCGTTCGGCGGTTGTGGCTTTTTTGCTCGCCAACGAGGGACTCAGCATTCTTGAAAACATTTCCAAGGCGGGACTTCCTGTTCCCAAAAAGCTTAGGGCGATGCTCAAGCAGATTAAGGAGGACAATGATTTTGAAAACAAATCCGGGTGAATGGGTAAAGAATAAGAAAGTATCAATTGAAATTGGGCATGGGGGCGGGGATTCGGGTGCATCGCACGGCAATATTCTTGAAAAGGATATAAACCTTGTTGTCGGGTTAGAGCTTAATCGGCAATTGAGGCGGCACGGTGTGAGCGTACTTATTAACCGCACCGCCGATGTCGGGTTCAGGGTAGCCGATTTTTTGGCGCGTGTACGCAATTTTGAGCCTGATGTCGGCATTTCTGTGCATACCAATGCTTTTAACGGGGTTGCACACGGGTTTGAAATTTTCAGGAACACGAATGCTTTCAAGGCGACTTCTAATCTGCTGTGTGCTTATATTGAGCGAGAGGTAAAGGCGTTGGGGCAGGTGCTGCGCGGAGTTAGGGACAGCCCTTTTATGATGAGTTCTTTGTCTTGTCCTACTGCTTATTGTGAGATGGGTTTTTTGGATAATCCCGATGATTATTCTCAGTTTAGCACGGTTGAGGGACAAAAGAGGTTCGCTGTTGCTTATGCTAAGGGGATATTGGATTATTTAGGTATTGAGTGGGCGGATGAGAAAACGAACCCCGACAATGCCGAGGGTACGCCGAATTTGTTGTACAGGGTTATTACGGGGAGCTATTCCAAGCGGGCAAATGCGCTGGAGCAGGTTAAAAAGCTTAAATCCAAAGGTTTTGACGGCTTTATAATTGAGTTTTAGGGTGTGTTGTTAAGGGTGAGTATTTTTTTGCCGGACATAAATAAGTGAAAAAATACTGCCCGCCCTTGATGATTTGGATAGGCGGAACGGGTGGTTTCAATCGGGTTTGGGTGTTGGGGAACTGTTGGGAAATATTTTCAAAAAAGGGTTGAAATTTTGTATAGTTTGTGGTACAATAGTATTTTTACAACTATATCTTGAAAGGTAAATCATACTATGAGCAGACAATCTGCGGTGCAACAGCTATCTTTGCTTGATTTTGCTCCCGAGATACAATATAATATCGAATACTTGATACCGACTCGTATTTCGAGGTGGAGTACATTTAGATTCATTGACTTGTTTGCGGGGATAGGCGGTATTCGCCTCGGCTTTGAACACGTTGGGGGGTGTTGTGTTTTTTCCTCCGAGTGGGACGAGCAGGCGGCGAAAACCTATGAAGCCAACTTCAATGAGTGTCCGCACGGCGATATAACAAAGATTAAATCTGCCGATATTCCCGGTTTTGATATACTGCTTGGAGGCTTCCCCTGTCAGCCGTTTAGTATAATAGGCGATAAGGAAGGGTTTGACCACGAAACGCAAGGAACATTATTTTTTGAAATTGAACGCATACTAAGAGACAAACTCCCAAAGGCTTTCATGCTTGAGAACGTGCGTAATCTCACGGCGCATGACGGCGGCAAAACATTCAGAACTATTATATTGCATTTAAGAGAACTTGGCTACAATGTATTCTATAAGGTGCTTAACGCGCTTGATTTTGGCGTCCCTCAAAAGCGCGAGAGGATTATTATATGCGGTTTTCTTGACGATGTCGATTTTTCTTTCCCTTTTTCTGCCCCGCACCATGAACACCGCACACTATCCGATATTCTTGAGGACGAGAGCGAGTTAGACAGGTCATTATGGGTCAAGGACAGGATTAGGCAGAGCCGATTTGAGCGTATGAAAACAGTCCTTGAACGCCCATACATAACTCATGAAAACGTAGGCGGTTCTGTTACGCCGCACCATTATTCCTGCGCTTTGAGGGCGGGGGCTTCTGCAAATTATATTCTCGTAAATAATGAACGCCGCCCTTCGCCACGGGAAATGTTGCGGCTACAAGGCTTTCCCGATACATTTAAAGTCGTTGTTCCTTATGGAGCAATCAAAAAGCAAACCGGAAACAGCGTTGCCGTCCCGGTGATAAAAGCAGTTGCGGAAGAAATGATTAAAGCCCTTAAAAAATACGAATGGAGCAAGGACAATGAATAAAAACGAAGCAAAGGCGGCTCTTGATTCGCTGATTCGCAAATCGCGGGTACACCTTTACAAGCCAATCCAAATCGCCGAAATACTGTATTATGCCCGAACCGAGCCGGGTTCGATTAACCTTGCCAATCTTGAAGAATACCGAAACAGGACAAATCGAAACCGCGCAAAGCCGCTAATAATCTCAAAGGAGAGAGCATCGACAATCGCCCCGCCGAAGCCAACGACCGCAGCGAATACGGGCATTGGGAGATGGACTTAATCGTGAGTTGCAAGGGCGGCAAAGGTGCGTTGCTTACGCTCACAGAGCGGAAAACACGGCAAGAAATTATTGCTCGATTGCCGGACAAAACACAGCGTTCGGTAAAACGTGCGATTGACCGTTTAGAGCGAAAATATGGCAACGATTTTAAACAAAAGTTCAAGACGATAACGACCGATAATGGCAGTGAATTTTTGGATTTTGAGAGCTTAGAGAAGTCGTGCAAACGTGA
>WRLX01000024.1 GCA_009777415.1 Oscillospiraceae bacterium | reverse complement strand
CAACCAATAGTTCCCTCAAACTTTTACCCTCGTCCCTTCTGCACGAATGTGCCGTTGAAAGTCTCGTTTTCCGCATTTACGCAGATTTACTTTCAAACTTTTACCCTCGTCCCTTCTGCACGAATGTGCCGTTGAAAGTCTCGTTTTCCGCATTTACGCAGATTTACTTTCAAACTTTTACCCTTGTCCCTTCTGCACGAATGTGCCGTTGAAAGTCTCGTTTTCCGCATTTACGCAGATTTACTTTCAAACTTTGCCCTTGCCTCCTCCTATTTTTAGAGTACTCCTTTATTCTTGAGCAATCTTTTTACGGTGTCGGTAGGTTGCGCGCCGTTTTTAATCCACTTTTCAACCTTTTCGCCGTCAACGCTTACCGTTACGGGGTTTTTAGTAGGGTCGTAATACCCTATCTCCTCAATAAAACGCCCATCACGCGGGAAACGAGAATCTGCCACCACAATTCTGTAAAAAGGAGCTTTTTTTGCCCCCATCCGCCTTAGTCTGATTTTTACCGCCATTTTCTTTACCCTTAATCCTTTCCGGTTTTCATAATTTATATATAAGAGGTTGTTTTCAAAAACAACTTCTAATACAGCTTCTTAATCCGTATTAAAATCCTCGATTTTAAATCCGCCGGGTAATTTCGGCATTCCGCGCTTTTTCCCCTTGCCGAACTTTTTAAATTCTTTCATCATCTTTTGCATTTGTTCCATTTGCCTCATAAGAACATTTACCTGCTCAACTTTTGTGCCGCTCCCCGCTGCAATTCTTCGCTTGCGCTTTGCATCGATTAATCCGGGACGTTCCCTCTCCTGCTTAGTCATGGACTCAATTATTGCCCTTGAACGCACCAAAACCCGCTCGTCAATATCCTCCTCCTTGACTTTCCCGCCGAGTCCGGGCATAAGCTTCAAAAGACCGCCTATGCTCCCCATTTTCTCGATTTGCTTATATTGGTTGTACATATCATTAAAATCAAACTGATTCTTCAGCATTTTTTGTACGAGCTTATCCTGCTCTTTTTCGTCAAACGCACTCTTTGCCTTGTCGATTAAACCGAGTACATCCCCCATTCCGAGGATTCTCGATGCCATTCCCACAGGGCGGAAAGGTTCAAGGTCGTCAATTTTCTCGCCGACTCCCGCGAATTTGATTTTCTTCCCGGTGACTCCCAAAACCGACAGTGCCGCTCCCCCGCGTGTGTCCCCGTCCAATTTAGTCAAAATAACACCTGTAAGCGGGATTCGCTCATTAAACGCCTTAGCGGTATTAACCGCATCCTGTCCAATCATGGCATCAATTACAAGCAACACCTCATCCGGTTCGGTTTTCGCCTTAATTTCCTCGAGTTCTTCCATAAGAGTGTCGTCAATGTGCAGCCGCCCGGCAGTGTCGATTATAACAACGTCATAACCGTTATCTTTTGCAAACTTAATGCTCTCTGCGGCAATCTTAACAGGATTCCCCTGCCCCATTTCAAACACACGCGCTCCCGCTTTTTCGGTGACTATTTTAAGCTGTTCAATTGCGGCGGGTCGGTAAACGTCACAAGCCGCTAACAATGGGCGGCGATTCATGCCTTTGAGATATTTTGCGAGCTTGGCACAATGGGTAGTTTTACCGGCACCTTGCAATCCACACATCATAATGACGGTTGGCGGCTTTGACGAAAAGTTAATGAGTTTAGGCGCGTCGAGAATGTTTACAACGGGGTTTGCCCCTTGTTTCGGGTCGGTAACAGTACCTTCCCCTCCCAACAGCTTAATCAATTCATCGTTTACTATGTCGATTACCTGTTGCGCCGGGGTAAGACTTTCCATGACTTTTGAACCGATACAACGCTCGGTTACTGTTGCGACAAAGTCCTTGGTTACTTTAAAATTTACGTCTGCCTCCAAAAGCGCGGTCTTGACTTCGCGCATTGAGTCGCGTACATCTTTTTCGCCCAACTTGCCTTTGCCTTTAAGTGCCTTAAAAACATTTCCCAGCTTTTCAGATAATCCCGTCATATTCTCGATTCTCCAATTATATCACTTAAATTTTGCCTTTTATCGCAACCATCAGGTCATCAATCTGCGCCAAAACCTCCCTGTTTGTCATTTCGGCTTGTATAATCAACCCTTCCAATCTGTCAATATCTTCCGAAAGCTCGCGGAATTTTCGTATCAATCCCAATTTTGTTTCAAGCTCAAACAGCTTTTTCTCCGACTTATGGATACAGTTCATCACCCCTTGACGAGTAATCCCCGTTTCCTCCGATATTTCGCCGAGGGACAAATCCTCACCGTAATAAAGCTCTAATGTTACTCGCTGACGGTCGGTCAAAAGCGTCCCGTACACATCTAACAGTATATTTACACCCAAGTTCTTCTTCATTCTTTTACCCTTGCCCCTTCTGCGCAAATACACTATTGAGGTCTCGTTTCCCCCATTTACGCAGACTTACTTTCAAACTTTTACCCTTGCCCCTTCTGCACAATGTAAACTTTATAAGCTTTACAAATGTTATTATAACAGCATTTTTTTGTTATGTCAAGGGGTTTTTGAAAAAAATTTTTTTGAATAGTATTAGTCCGTAAAAGTATACTTTTACGGACTAATTTCTACACCGTAATAACGGCTTTTTCCATAAAACAATCAAGAAACTCCTCTGTTACGCTCTGCCTGTTTAAGTTGCGTTTTTCACATAGGTAGTATAGCTCCTCAACCGCCGAATATGGAAAATACAACACCTTAAGCGGTTTAAACATTTCTTTGCTCGCTTCCTTGATAACCTGTTGCCTATCATTATCGGGGGCGACAATAACATAACGAGTTTGAAAGCGTGGCAGTTTGTTGTAAAACCCAAGCATACGAGTTAATCCTGTTGTTATACCTGTTGTATGTTCGACTTCCATAGGGATAACAGTAATAAAATTGCGGCGTATGTGCAATCAGAGTTTCAAGGACAGAACGTGGCACCGAGAACCCTGTCGAGGTTTACTGGTTGATTTTCTACAAAAGCATTGGCAACACGCCAAATAAGCTGACTCGATATGCTTTCTGTCTTAGCACTATTTGCAGTTTCGCCCTTTGACGGATTCCACCGTTTTATTGAAATCGGACCCTCAGGCAATTTAACGTCTACTATGCGAATCTGCCCTTTTGTGCATGGGTTGATGTAGTGATATGCTTGATTTTTAGGAAGTTGACGTATAGCATACACCAAATCAGCGGCTGTTAGCTTTTGCATATGTTTTCCTCCAAATAAACCTTAATAGTCTTCGCTATCCCGTTCGATAGCAGATAAGGAACACCATTCCCGATTGTCTTGAACATATCCGACAGTGTCATATCGGGCGGTAACTCAAACTCCTTGGGTAACGATTGAATCGCCATAGCTTCAGCAGCCGAGATGCGACGCTCCTTGTGTGGGTGTAAATGAACCTCATTGTTACCATAGGCAGCTGTTGGCGAATACCGATAGCGATGTAACCTTTTACAAGACTTACGGCTTACGTCCCCCTCTTGAACGGTTTTTATTTTAGGAGAGCGTGGCACAAAATGTTTTTTAGCATTTGGGTGATGCTCGACATCGTTTTTATCAAACCAATACTGAACTGTCAGTGTCGTCATTTCATCTGTTAAAGTGGGATTTATATCAGCTCCGAGAGCGTTTGTCTTACACCACGACATAGCTTTCACTTCATCTGCATTGTAAGTAGCGAATCGCTTCCACGGAAATGCAGTTAACATATTTTCATCTGTTGCATTTTTCCTCACCAATTTTGTTTTCACACCAAAGAATAACACACGTTCTCTATCTTGGGGGACAGCAAACTCAAGTGCGTTACACAATCGTTCAGCGGTGGAATACCCGGCATTATGTAACTTCTCTTTCAATTCCTCAAAAAACATTTTATGCCGTGCCGTACTCCATAAGCCCTTGACGTTCTCAAACAAGAAAAAGTCAGGTTCTGTATCGGCAATGAGATTGATATAAGCGATAGAGAGTTTGCCGTTTAACCCATCTGCGCCTTTATTTTTTCCTGCAATTGAAAAATCCGGGCAAGGAGGTCCGCCGATGAACCCAACAAGTTGCCCGCTTGCTCTCGATTTATCGATGAGTTGCCTTAACTCCTCTTTGCGACCATTAAGGAAGTCATTTATATCTAAGTTGAAATAGCCGTAATCCGGTTCAGCCATATCCATTTTTAAACGTGAATGTTTGTACGCGCTTAAAAAAGACGGCGATATTTCATTAACTAAAACTACATTATATCCTGCTTTTTCAAAGCCTAAGTCCAAAAAACCACTACCGGAAAAAAACGAAAATATAGCTATACTGTCATGAGTCGTGTTATTTTTTTTAGGTTGTATTTTCATAGATACCCCCTTGCACATAGATTTGCATTTCATTATACCACATCACCTCTTCAATTACAAGCATTTTTTCAATATTTTCCTATTTGGCATTTATCGCACACTTTATCAGACAGTTCAAACTCAAAAAAGCACACCAAAACCCGCCGATAAAGTTTCCAACTTTATCGGCGGGTTTAGAACCTATCTTAATCGCCACCTTATTCCGCACTCGTCAAAGCAAATTTAATATCCAACTCTTGGCTTTCGCCGAAGTTATTGTACCTGATTACCCTGACAGTCACGACATCGCCTACATTCAAATCTTTCATAATGCTTTGTATGTCGGAAGCGACGGCAACCTTTTCGCCATTAATCGAGATAATTATATCTCCACGCGACAATCCGCTTTCAGCCGCAGGAGTTCCGGGGCGGACGGTTTCGACCCAAAATCCCTCAGGCTCACCGTACATCGGCGAAAGCTCCCTCCCGGTAATTCCGAGCATTGCACGCGATGTTACAAAACCGTGACTCGTCAGCTCTGTTATAATCGGCATCGCCTCGGTAATGGAAATGGCAAAACCTAAATTGTCAAGCTGTGAGCCATAAACCAATTTGCTGTTGACAATTCCTACAATCTCACCGCGCATATTAAACAGAGGGCAACCGGAATTTCCAGGATTTAATGCGGCATCAGTCTGAATTGAAGGGAGCATATAGGGGTTATCGCCCAAGTCCCTTTGCAAACCAGAAACAATCCCTTGAGTTACCGTTTTCATAAGCCCAACGGGATTACCGATAGCGACAACAGTCTGCCCCGGAGCTAAATCGGAACTGTTCCCGATTTTCGCATAACTGAACGGTTCATCACGTTCAATTTTTATTACCGCCAAATCCGACGGCGAATCCGAACCGTAAACCGTCGCCTCGTATTCATGCGGCAGAGCGTTGGGGTTATCGTAATCGTCTACGACTACAACCACTTTGCTTGCGCCGTCAATAACGTGTGCGCAGGTGATAATAAACCCATCCTCCGAGATTACCACCCCGCTGCCTATTACTTCGGATGTTTCGGATATTCCCATGCTCGCTGTTTTAATCCCTACTACCGTGTCGCTCAACATTTCGTAAATTTCCTCCGCAGTGTATTGGGTTGAACTCAGCGGACTACGCGTTGAGGGCAGTCCGGGCGATTCCGCCGCCGCAGTTGAGTTAAACACATCGGGCAGATTGTCCCTGTTAATGTCGCTCCTCGGTGTCGGATTTCTTTGGAAGTTGTCGGTTATTTGAAGAGCCTCAATGAGCAGTTGTGAACCGCCGAGACCGACAGCTCCCCCAAAAACAACTGTAGCCAAACAAGTGATAAGCACTGTTTTGAATTTCCCTTTTTTCTTAATGTATACCCGTTTCATAAATTTACCCATACCCTTTCTGCGCAAACGCGCCGTTTGTTCCTAATGTCATTATTATAAGCCGAAAATTTGTTAATGTCAACCGTTAAACAAAGAAATTCACCCAATCTTCAGGGAAGCCCAAAACAGTCGGGTGTGCTATATCCGAATACTCGTCAAACAATTTCCCTATATCACTAACGAATGACTTCCCCCAGTCTTCTTGCTCGTTGCCCCGCCTGTGCAGCATTTTTATTATAAGCAGATAGTCAAAAAGCGTGGGAGAACCGTCACTTTGCATTTCATATTCGCGCGGCTCGATTATCTCGACTTTTCTCAAATCCCCGGGCAAATCGTTTCCGTAAACACGATTATAATGCGCACAATGATTACGCAGATTAGCCAAGTTTTCAAACCAGTTTTCCGCATTGCGGGAGTCTATTTTGAAATAACGTTCGGCAACTTCTTTTTTATCATTATTTTTCATATCCTGATAGAAAAAGACAAGCATACCGAAACTGAACATTTCCATCATAACCCACAAAGGGAATTTCCCCTTATGTTTATTCTGATAGTGCTTTACAAAAGCCAAATGAGCATTTTTGTCAAGCATTCGCTCAATTTTGCTTAGGAATGCCTTGTGGTTGTGTCTGCGTTCAAACGTGTTGCCGTTGAGATAACCCTGGGCTTCGTATTTATGTGCGTGAAAATTTGACACCCCCGCCCTTATGGCTACCTCAATTTCCTCTAACACCGAAAGAATCACAGCACGCAGCTTTCTGTCAAAATGATACAGTCTCATTCCGTCATTAAAACTTATTCCCTCTCTATAGTATTGCCCCGAGTCATCTAAAAAAAACGCAAAATAGTGAATTAAGCGATAATAATTTACAGTCTCGAGTGTTGAATATGCGTATTTCTCATCTTCGATAATTAACCCCCGCGATTTAAGTTTTCCGAGCTGTGCCGTAACACTTGCGGGGGATTTTATAGTTTCACGCTCTGAAAAAATAACCGAATTCGGCATAGCTCAAGTTTTCCCCTTACTCCCTTATTACCTTAATAAAGCTTTTTTTGCCCTTTTTTACAACAACAAAGTCATCAATTTTAACAACAGTGTTCACATCGGTAATTTTCTCGTCATTGACACTTACTCCGCCTTGCTCTGTATTAGTCCGCGCATCTCTTTTTGAGTTGCATAATCCCGCTTTAATAAGCAAATCAAGAATATTAATCTCTGCCTCCGACACAGCAACAGCAGGCATATTCTCATCGGCATTCCCTGCCCCGAATATGCTCTTTGCCGCATTTTGTGCTTTTTGTGCCTCTTCCTCACCATGGACAAGTTTTGTCAATTCAAAAGCGAGCAACTCTTTAGCATGATTAAATTTCGCGCCCTCTAAAGTTTTTTCCATTTCCTCAATTTCGTCTATAGGCACAAATGTAAGCATTTTAAGGCAGTTGACTACATCCGCGTCATCAACGTTTCGGAAATATTGATAAAACTCATACGGGGGGCATTTCTCCCCATTTAACCAAAGCGCGCCTTTCAGAGTCTTGCCCATTTTCGCCCCGTCCTTCGTCAGCAACAGCGACGTAGTCATGGCGAACGCGCTTTTTTGTTCTTTTCTGCGGATTAAATCCGCACCCGCTAAAATATTAGACCACTGGTCATCGCCGCCTATTTGCAAAGTGACCTCTTTTGTCTTAAACAGGTGCAAAAAGTCATAAGACTGAATAAGCATATAATTAAACTCAAAGAATGACAAACCTTTTTCCATACGGCTTTTAAAACATTCCGCCGCCAACATTCGGTTTACCGTGAAATGCACCCCTATATCCCTTATAAATTCAACGTATTTAAGCCCCAGCAACCAGTCCCCGTTTTTAACAAACTCGGCGGCATTTTTACAGTTGTCCGAAAAATCCAAGAATCGGCTCATCTGCTCCCCGAATTTTTCGGCATTATGTTCGATTGACTCTTCTGTCAACATTTGCCGCATATCGGTCTTACCCGATGGGTCGCCGACCAATGTCGTCCCCGTGCCGAGAAGTGCGTAAGGTTTATGCCCGGCTTTTTGCAAGTGCCGCATTAATATAAGCTGCACCAAATGCCCGACATGAAGCGAATCGGCAGTTGCATCAAATCCTATGTAGAATTTCACGGGATTCGCCGCATCCGACAAAAGCTCCTCTATTTCTTTTTCATGGCTCGCCTGAGCAATAAGTCCGCGCCTTTTTAATTCTCCAAATACACCCATTTTACTCTTGCCCTTTCTACACAAATATGGCATTGACAGTTCGTTTTCCGCGTTTACCCGAATTCGCTTTCAAACTTTTGCTCTTGCCCTTTCTACACAAATATGGCATTGACAGTTCGTTTTCCGCATTTACCCGAATTCGCTTTCAAACTTTTGCTCTTGCCCTTTCTTTTTTTCTTTCTTACACAGTATATCATATCTTAGAGCTTATGTCAATGCGGAATTTTTGGTACTCGCAAAACCCGCCCCGCGACCGCGCAAGTCACTTCATAGGGGATTGTTCCTAACATATCCGCTATATGCTCAATGCCTATCTCGCCATACAACTCCGAATCCGAGTAAACAACAACCTCGTCCCCGATATTTACGCCACCAATATTAGTAATGTCAACAACTGTATACTCCATGCAGACCCGCCCGCGAATCGGCGCGAATTTTCCGTTAATCAAAACTTTCCCCCTGCCGGAGTGCATCCGCGAGTACCCGTCGGCGTAACCCACGGCAACTACTGCGAGCCTTTGCGGCAAATCGGTAACATAGCTCCGCCCGTAACTTACGGGGACTCCCGCGCCGACCTCCCTTATTTGGATTACCTCCGATTTAAGGCTCATCACCGATTTTAATTCGATGGGACTTTGTATTGCAGTATTCGGGCGATAACCGTATAATGCAATCCCTGCCCTCACCACATCGCCGCCAAATCCGCCGTGGTACATTACCCCCCCCGTATTCTGCGAGTGACACTTTAAATTATACCGAGAGGCAAATTTGGTAAATTTAGACTGTTGGTTAATCGTGTATTCCATATCGGCGGGTTCGAGCGAATCTGCACTTGAGAGGTGCGTAAACAACGCCTCCGGCTTTAATCCGGGGAGTTGCATAAGCTCATTAAGCTCATCAATTGCCGTTATGCCGAGCCTTGTCATTCCCGTATCAACCTTTATATGACACCGGATTTTCCCGTTTCCTTTTTTCACAGACAGCGCGGACATTTGCCGCCCGTGTTCAACGCTGACAATCGCTTGGAGATAATTGTTCTCGATAATTTCATCTATGAACGACTCATCGGTTCGCCCTAAAATCAGTATATCCCCGCCATTTATTATAGAGTGAATTTGCTTTGCTTCAAACACATTTGAAACTGCAAAGTTTTTCACGCCTTGTTTATACAAGTGAGCGGTAACAATTTCTATTCCGTGACCGTAAGCGTTCGCTTTTACCACTGCTAAAACCTCTTTACCCGGACACAAGCTCCGTATTCCGTTAAGATTGCTCGTAAGCGCGTTCAAATTTATTTCCGCTCTCATTTTCATGACGCCCCACCTTGCACAAATCTCAATATGTCAAGCAACTTGCCAACGGGCAAAGCCCGTTGCACTGTTGCTCTTCTTTGACTTTGCGGCATGGTGGTTCTTCCTTTCTTATTTTTCAAACTTTTACCCTTGCCCTTTCTGCACTTAAAGCATAAATTAAATATATTTTCAAACCCTTGAAATATATTTAATTTTATGATATAATATTCTATGCTTATTATAATATATTGTAATTATCGAGGAATTTATGACGACTAACAAAGAAAAAAAGCACCTTCGCAGAAGGAGCAACTGGTACATCTATCTAATCAGCTTTGCGGCGACTACCGTGTTGCTGGGGCTGCTTATACTCGCTTTTTGGGAAGTATTGTTCCCGGTGAACAATACAAACCGTCCGTCTGACCCATGGGGTGAATACCTGCCGGGCGAAGAGGCAAACGCCACAGTCCTATTTATGATGGGGGATTCTCAAGGAAGTGTCCCGAATAACTTTATGTTGCTCAATTACCGCCCGCGCGATGCGGTAATCGCGTTAATCCCGCTTAGCGAAAACACAAGAGTTACCGGGGATAACAAAACAGGTAAGTTGGGCGAGTTGTACAGCCAAGGCGGAGCAAGGCTCGTAATGGCGGGAATCAAAGACACTATCGGTGTTGATTGTGACTATTATGTGCATTTTGACCGCGTTTCCTTTACGGGGTTTACCGCGCCGCTCGGCGAAATACGAGTTAATGTCCCTTTCTTTTTTGAAGGAGGAGGCATCGAACTCAACACGGGGGAACACCACCTTCCCGGAGGGGACTTATTCTTGTATATGAATTATGCCGATTTCCCAAACGCGGGCGATGATTATAACCTTGTCATAATGGGTTCGGCAATAACAACTCTAATTAACTCAAACGGCAGGCATCTCGATTCCGAAACAATTCAAGAACTCTTCAATAAAATTCTCAACACCGCAAACACCGATTTGACTTTCCGCGATTTCACGGATTATCAGCGGGCTTTACTGTACACCTCGGAAAACAGCGTTAATCCCGCGATTTACTACGTCCCGTCCGGACACTATGAACATGACGACTTTATCATATCACCGCAATCTATCGCAAATATTCACAACAGATTTGACTTAGCGTAATATGCCATAAATGCTTAGGTTTTTCAAGCTGAGCAACTATAAGTCTCTCTCGCCCTTGCTTGCCGATTTTACCTTGACTTTGCCAGTTTCAGGATAAAGAAACAGTGTACGCCCGTAATTCGCCCCTGTATCTTGCCCGATAATGGGAATCCTCAGTGTCTGCAACGCCGCTTTTACCGCGACTACATTGCGTTCGCCGATGTTGAACCTGTCACACCCGCTGGCTGAGAACATTGTCGCTCCGCCCGCTATTTTTGCGGTAATCCCGCTTTGCATTGCGCCGAGAGCAACCATTTTTTTCAGCATATCGGGAATTGCGGTGTCGGCGAATTTCATCCTGTTAATGTTTGCTTCGCCCGAGTTTCCGCTGTCGGGCAGCATTATATGTGAAAGACCCGCTATTTTTGTCCTTTTGTCATAGAGGCAAATGCCCACGCACGAACCGAGTGCGTAGGTGACAATAACATCGGGCGGTTTACTTACTTTCCAATCGGAAATCCCAACGTTTAAATTCATTCACCCAATCCTAACTTTCCGAATAGATTTGACAGCGAGTCAACCGTCGGAATCAACAGCATATTTGATTTCATCTTAACGCCGTTAAGCTCGATAACTTTATCAATACATAACAGCTTTTCGCCTATTTCCCCAAACTCAATAATAGGCACGCTCATAATCGCACCGAACATATCAACAGTAAACGACGGCGCATCTACCCCTATATTAAGACCCGCAAGCGTAGCAATAGCATTCGTGTACGAATGGCTCATTATGCTCCCTATCTCGGTCAATGCGGAAATATCGTCATCGCTCAACCTCAAAAGGTCAACATCGTTTTCCCCGAAAAACACTTTTAAAACTTCCGCGGCAAATTCGTGTTCAACAATAAACAGAATCATTCCGCATATATCATTTTTCAAGCGTACCAAAACAGCGGCTACCGTTTCCTCCGGGCTGCCGTTTTTTTCAATCGCTTCTTGAAACCTAAGAAACTTAACCTCGGGCATACTGATTACAACGTCTTTGCCTACCATTGACGACAACGCCGTTGACGCATTCCCCGAACCGATATTCCCGATTTCTTTCAGCACGTCAATATGCGACGCGTTCAAATCCTCAAACTTCTTTAACATTTTACCCTATCCCTTTCCCTTTCCGACGGCTTACCTTAAATTATTAACGGTTTTCATGATTTCATCGGAAACCTGTACTAATTTTGCATTAAACTGGTAGGAACGCTGCGTCTCAATAATCCTTACCATATCCCCCGCAAAATCAACCGCAGACTGCTCAACCATTCCGTTCAGCTTATCCGAATCGGGGTTGGCAACTGCCGCACCCGAACGCTCGGTCACTACAAACCGATTATTTTCCGCTTGGTCAAGTCCCCAATTATTCGGGACTGAAAACACGCCAACCAAATTATACAGCGTTAAGTAATCTATTTCATCGGTCAGTTCGCCGTCAAGTTCCGGGTCAAACGGAATCAACCTCGGATTTGCGCCGTTTTCATCCCACACGCGCATTAAGAAAGGAATTTCAATTCTGTTCCCTTCATAATCCAACACAAAATCACCGAATCCGTTGACAAGTTCCCATGCTTCACCCGTAAACGAGATTGCAAACCGCCCGTCTCTTGTTAAAAAAGTATTGCCGTCTCTGTCAAGTGTCATAAAAAAGTCCTCATTCGGCAACGCTAAGTCAAGCGGTTGGTCGGTCATAACAAGTCCGCCCTGCTCCCACATTAAGTCGGTTTTTGATAGATACTGCCCGTGACCCGTTTGCCACTGTTCACGCGGCGGATGCTGTAACGTGTAGATACATTCGGCAAAACTCGGTCGTAATGGTTTATACCCAATTGTATTTATATTCGCAATATTGTTCGCGTATACATTAAGCCCTTGTTGTTGAGCAATCATACCTGTCCTCGAAGTGTAAAATGAAATGTTCATATTTTTACCCTTGCCCTTTCTGCACAAACGTGCTTTAAAAGCTTCGTTTTCCGCATTAACGAAGATTTACTTTCAAACTTTTGCCCTTGACCTTTTCAGGTTCTTAATTATTCTTGATTTATCTGTTCAGCTTTGCCATATCGGCGTTTCTGTTATTTATCATGTCGTAGGCTTTTATTGCCGCACTGTTCGCTTCTAACAAACGCTGCAACTCCAACGCCTTTACCATTTCTTTATTGGCATCTACATTGGATTTTTCAAAAGCTCCCTGTATAATATCGAATCTTTCGCCTTCGGGTATAACCGCATCACCGTCATAGGCAAAGAGATTGTCCCCAATTTTTCTCACATTTGCATCCGGGGGAATATACGTCAGCAACAGTGTATCAATCACCCCGTCATCGTTCATTATAACGCCGTCATTGGTGATTATAAAGTCATCGCTTCCGATAAAAATATCCCCGTTTACTCCTTGAACCCTGCCCGACTGCCCTAACACGAGATACCCCTCGTTATCAAGCTCGAATTGCCCCGCACGGGTTTGATAGACATTGCCGGCGCGGTCATCTATGTTAAAGTAGACGTTCCCGAATATCGCGGCATCAAAGCGGCTGTTAGTAAATTCAAGCGCGCCTTGTTCAAGGAATGTGTGTGATTCCTCCACGTATGTCTGCTGAAAAGTCCCGCTGTGGGTGGCTCTGCGTCTTTGAACCCAAATCAGTTCGTCCTTAAACGTGTTGAGTGTCGCTTCGTCTTTGCGAAATCCGGCAGTATTGATGTTTGCCATGTTGTTGGCGGTAACATTAAACTCCCGCTGTTTGACTATTATCGCCTGACCCGCATTATAAAATCCCCTCAAAAACATTCTTTTACCCTACCCCTTTCAATCTTGGTTTGGTTTTTTAGCATAATGTCCCACTTTAACTGCTGTAAGTTTATACGGGGCTACCCTACCCCTCTCAATCTCGGTTTGGTTTTTTAGCATAGTGACCCACTTTAACTGCGGCAAATTTTATACGGGGTTTTACCCTACCCCTTTCAATCTTGGTTTGGTTTTTTAGCATAATGTCCCACTTTAACTGCTGTAAGTTTATACGGGGTTTTACCCTACCCCTTTCAATCTCGGTTTGGTTTTTTAGCATAATGTCCCACTTTAACTGCGGCAAATTTTACACGGGGCTACCCTACCCCTCTCAATCTTGAATTGGTTTTTACTTGATTAATTATTATTCATATAATTTTGCAATTTTTCCTTGAGCAACAGCATACATTTTGAGTGTATCTGGCACACCCTGGATTCCGTTACCCCGATTACTTCCGCAATCTCTCTCAGCTTTAAGTTCTCGTAATAATAAAGCGCGACAACTTGCTGTTCTTTTGGGCGAAGCTCTGCAATTGCTTCGGCGACCACCTTCGTTTGCTCCTCTTGTAAAACTCGACTGCCCACTTGATGTTCCTCCCCGTCTGCCGCCAACTCAAGATTGTCCTGATACAAAAGCTCTTCAAAAGAAAGCGTATTCGCACTTACCGTGTCGGCAAGCCTTTTCTCGAACTGCTCCGGCGAAATTCCCATATAAGCCGCCAGCTCCGAGTTTGTGGGATTCCTGCCCTGCTGTCTGTACAACTCCCCGTAAGCATCGTTCATTTCCCGCCCGAACCGCCGAACCCGCCGCGGAACCCAATCCTGCCGCCTTATATAGTCGATAATCGCGCCTTTTATTTTGTAGCCCGCAAAAGTCTCAAATTTAATCCCTCTGCCCGGCTCAAAGGCTTCAACCGATGCAATCAGAGCGATTACCCCTTCATTGATTAAATCGTCAACGTCATAGCCTCTGGCATACATATTCCTGAGAGAAACTGCCGAAAGTCTGAGCGTCTCCATATGGCGCAACACGATTTCATTACGGATTGTAATATCACCGGTTTGCTTATATTTTTGAAATAAATCAACCTTATCATAAGTCAACGGACTCTCTCCTTTTTAACTATTGGCAATATTCCCGATTGACTGGATTTGCACCGTGTTGTCAATCTCGTTATAAGACAACACCGTTATACCTTGAATAAACTGGTCAATCATCTTCTTAAAGTAAACACGCACAACCGGGCTGGTCAATACAATCACCTGCGGCACAACATCGCGTACCTTTTCAACCGCATCGTTTGCCCCGTCCATAATCTGCCGGACTTTTTCCGGGTCAAGCGCGAGATAGCTCCCTCTGTCGGATTTTTTTATGTTCGCAATAATAAGGTCTTCAATACGCGGGTCAATTGTAATAACCCTAAGCGAATTAGCCTCCGAGAATCGACGGGTAATTGTCCTCTTGAGAGACTGCCGCACGTATTCCACCGCAATGTCAATATCTTTAAGCGATGAAACATTTTCGGCAAGCGATTCGAGAATAGTCTCCATATCCCGAATAGGTACACCCTCTTTAAGAAGCATAGCCAAAACCTTCTGTAAATATCCAATCGACACGGTTTGAGGTATCAAATCCTCGACTACAGCCGGATTAGTCTCTTTCATGTTGTCAATCATAGTCTTGACATCCTGCCTCGAAAGTATTTCATGACAGTGAGTCCTTATAATTTCCGACAAGTGAGTAATCATCACCGAAACGGGGTCAATTAATGTATAGCCCGCAACATCCGCCATAACTTTCTTGTCTTCACTAATCCAACGCGCGGGAATACCGAATGCGGGTTCAATTGTATCGATTCCCTCAACGGGATTGCCGACATCGCCGTTGTCAATCGCGAGGTAATGGTCGGTCAGTATTTCTCCTCTTGCGACCTCCTCACCCTTTATTTTAATAAGGTACTGGTTGGGGTTAATTTCGGGATTGTTCCGCATTCGCACAGACGGGAAAACCATTCCCATTTCCGTTGCAAACTGTTTTCGGAACAATACCACACGTTCTATCGTGCTTCCCCCGCTTTTCTCGTCAACTAAATGCAACAAGCTGTACCCGAATTCCATTTCTATTTGCTCAATTGATAACAGCTTAAACACATTGTCAATATTCCTGTAATAGCCTTCTTCCCCTGCACTCCCCGCCCCCGGAATCGCCTCCATTTCATCCATTGCCGCCTGTTCCGCCGCGAGAGCCAATTCAAGATGCTCCCGTTTAAGCATTCTCGATATTTGAAAACCGAATAAAATCAACGAAAAACCGATTAAAAACAAAATAGGTTTCGGGAAGCCCGGGATTGCCATCAAAGCCAAAACCGTTCCTCCTGTTATATACATAACGGTGGGATTGCGGGTAAACTGCGCTTTGACATCCTGATTAAACGAACCCTCCGTCCCCGCTCTTGTAACCACCATACCTGTTGCAACCGAAATAAGCAAAGCCGGAATCTGCGAGGAAAGTCCATCGCCCACTGTCAAAAGGAAATAGGTGCTGAGTACATCGCCGAAAGTCATGCCCAACATTACCATACCGAGTATTCCCCCGGCAATAAGGTTGACGAGTGCGGTTATAATTGACATAATCGCATCGCCCTTAACAAACTTTGTCGCACCGTCCATCGCGCCGAAAAAATCCGCCTCGCGCTGAATCTTTAATCTTCGGTTCTTGGCTTCTTCATCGGTGATTGCGCCTGTGTTCAAGTCGGCATCGATTGCCATTTGTTTACCCGGCATTGCATCAAGGGTAAACCTTGCCGCAACTTCCGATACACGTTCCGCACCTTTGGTGATTACCAAAAAGTTGGTGATTACTATTATAATAAATATGATAAACCCTACTACAGCATTTCCGCCCATTACGAAATTACCGAAAGTCGCAACGACATTCCCCGCCCACGCATCTTGCAATACACCTCTTGTAGTCGAAATGTTCAACGCAAGCCTAAAAACCGTAGTGATTAGCAAAATTGACGGGAAAATCGAAAATTCCAGCGATTCCTTTATATACATTGTCATAAGCAAAATGACAATAGCGATTGATATATTAATGAGCAGGAGGAAGTCTATCAAAGCTCCGCCCCATATTCGGTTAAGAGGAATTATTAAAGCAAGCACGATTACAATGACAAATACCGCAAAAACATTGCTCAACATTTTTTTAATCATGTGTGCTTTCCCTTCCTTCGAAATTCGGAATCGCTTTATTAGCAATTCCTTTAATTGTTGACTGTAACGCCCTTTGCCGTGTACATATCCGTGAGGATTATTGCAATTGCGTTATACATTGACGGCGGAATTTCCGCGCCGACTTCAACGCTGTCGTAGAGTTCATGCGCCAAAGGTCGGTTTTCGGTTACATAGACATCGTTTTTTTCGGCAATATCTATTATTTTCAACGCCAACGCATCTTTCCCTTTTGCGACTACCTTAGGTGCGACCAATGTGTTTTCCCTGTCGTAGGAAATCGCGACCGCATAATGTGTCGGGTTACGCACAACTACGTCTGAACTGGGAACTTGTTCCATCATTCTTTGTTGCGCAATCTCCCGCTGTTTTTGCTTGATTTTGCTTTTTATTGCGGGGTCACCCTCAATTTGCTTATATTCGTCCTTGACTTCCTGTTTTGACATTTTGAGTTTTTTTTCATACTGCCACCACTGAAAGAGATAATCTCCGACCGAGACAAAGACGATTATCAACACGAGCAACATGATTATACGAAAGGAAGTCCGCGATATATAAACAATCCCCTGACCTATTTCCATGTCGAGCAATTGTTGATATTCGACCATGTTGCTCTGTATTTGGTTATAAATTATTACCGATATTACCCCAATCATTATTGTCCCCTTTATTACGTTCACAAAAGTCTGCATTGAGAACAATCGTTTCGCACCCGTTATAGGGTTCAATTTGGAAAACTTCGGTTTAAGCGGCTTCATTGTAAAAAGCCCTTTAGTCTGCAAAAGCGAGCTTAATGTCGGGACTAACATTGCTACCGCCGCTAACGGCGTTAATATAAAAGCAGCATACCTCATTGCGAACAGCAAAGTTGAAATCAACGTCTCGGTTGACGGTGTATACTCAATGCCGATGATTGATATTGATTCTGCCGTCATATCCATCATAAATTGGAACATATGTCTGCCGAATATAAACAAAGTGAAAAATATAAAGAATATTGATGCCGCCGTGGTTATTTCCTTGCTTTGAAGGACATTTCCCTCTTTTTCGCGAGCATCCCGCCTTTTTTTAGGCGTAGCTTTTTCCGTTTTCTCTTGACCGCCGCCTTGCCCCATTCATTCACCCATATCCTTAGCCTATATATACCGCTTAACTATTAAAAATCCCACTGGATTTTTAATGCAATTGACGACCGTGTCGTCAATTGATGTTGGCTAAAGCCAACGGTGAAGCGTCATGACGTCGTGTCGGGAGGCGTTTCACGCCATAATTCGCCAAAGGCGAATTAACAAAAATCAAGGATTTTTGTCCGACAAGCAGTATAATCTCAACCTCACCCTAACCTGTCAAGTGTCGCAAACAAATTGTCGAACATTATGTCCATTAACCTCTGAATAAAGTCGGACATAGGGCCGGCAATCGCCATTACTATAAACAGCCCCATTAAAATCTTCATTTGAATGTTTATTATAAAAATCTGAATAGTAGGCACGGCTTTCATCATAACGCCTACACAGACCTGTAAAATCATTTCCGCCGCGATAATCGGCATCGCCATTTTCACAGCCAAAGTCATTACCGTTCCCAAAAACATCACAATATCGCGGGACATACTGACCCATTCACCGCTGAACTCAAAGCCAATCGGAACAATTTCATATGACAGCGCGAACAGGGTTATATAGCTCAAATGCCCGCCCGTCACAAAGAAATACAGAATAAACATATAATAATATAAGCTCGCCATTATCGGCATCGTGACATTCGTAGACGGGTCCATTACCTCTGCTAAAGCGATTGTCATTTGGTTGTCGATTATTTTTCCCGCAAATATAATGACGTTCAAAATCATGTTCACGATAAACCCAAAGACAAATCCCAACGCCGCTTCCATCAAAATGAGCATTACAAATCCGGGGATATTTTCGGGAATGTATCCGATTACCGTATCGTTTCCGATTGATGTAAGCATTACAAGCGAGAGCACTATCGACATTGCCGCACGCACTCTCATAGGCACTGTCGCCCGCCCTAATATCGGGTTAAAAGTAAATATTCCCGTAACCCGCGCAAACACGACGAGGCAACCTACAAAATTATATAAGATTAAATCCCAAATTTCCTGCACAATTTATCAGTTCCTTACAATTCAAGGCTCGCTATTCTGTCGAACATCATATTTAAAAAGTCTATAGACTCGCTTATCATCCACGGCCCGAGTGCAAGCAATGACAGGGTAATTCCAATCGCCTTAGGTGCAAAAGTCATTGTCTGCTCTTGAACCTGTGTCGCGGCTTGGAGTATCGCAATCACAAGCCCGATTACCATTGCGGTAATTAACATCGGCGCACACAGCTTGAATGCCAGCCATATCGCCCCGGTAAATATTTCTAACACAATATCCAGCGTCATATTTTTACCCTTTCCTCAATCAGCTATCAAAAACTTAAACACGGTTATCGCCCAACGCACTACATCTTATCGCCATGTTTTTACCCTTTCCTCAATCGGCTATCAAAAGCTTAAACACGGTTATCGCCCAACGCACTACATCTTATCGCCATGTTTTTACCCTTTCCTCAATCGGCTATCAAAAGCTTAAACACGGTTATCGCCCAACGCACTACATCTTAT
>WRLX01000023.1 GCA_009777415.1 Oscillospiraceae bacterium | reverse complement strand
ATGATTGTATAGTCCACAAAGTCGGGTCGTGTACGCGCGACCATTTCCCCGCTTTGCCATGGGCGACCACCCTGCAGGTTTGCGGGATTTCTTGCGCGGTAGTTTCTAATCCATTCCTCACGGTCAACCCCCGGAACGGTAACGCCGACATAATGGTCAAACAAGTCGCGAGAGTCGGCATAAATCGAGAAAATCAAAAAGTCATTGGTGCGCCAGTTGGTGAGACGCGCCGCCGGGAATCCGCCCAAGAAAAAGCTTCTTGTAATAGGGTGGGATTCCAAGTAATCGGTGCTTCCCGCCGGAGGGGTTGCAATCGCGCTGACCACAAACATATCCCTGTCACCTTCCGGGATTAAGTTTGCCGCCGGGTTGCCCGCATGGGTAGCGTATTGCGCCCAAGTGGTGCCTTCCCAAAGGTTTGTTCCTGATGATGGGTTGCTCCTGTTTGGGTAACCGCCTGTGTAAGCCTCAATCGCCGATGCTGTGGCACGTGCCGGAACGGGGATTGCGATATGTCCTTCCGCCGGGATAGGGACTGATTTCGCGCCTCTCGGCCCTGCAGCAGCCGCCCATTGATACGAACGCGGAGTAACACCGCCCGCATGACGGTCGAATACCCGGTTGGGGATTCCCCATTCATTAGAGGCAACATTCGCATAAGATTCGGGGATTGCTTTAGCACCCAAAGGTACAAATCTGAGCGGGCCGCTTGTCGGCATATCCGGGCCGGCATCCGCGCCGCTCGCGCCGTTGGTGTTCGTGTCGCTCGTTGTGAAGTGAATCGTTGCACCCGGTACAGGTTCGTTGCGGTTATTGACAACGCGCAACACGATGTTACCGCCCGCAGGAATCTGCATGGGGTATTCCCGCCCGTCCGATTCGATTCTGCTGCAACCTACGATGTTGCCGAAATCAGTTGCCGTGACCGTGCCTGTTGTGTGAAGGATTTGAACCCTCAGTCGTCTTGCGTCTTCCGACGGCTCCGTCCCCGATGCCGACACCTCTGTCTTACCTATCCCGAACAATGCCGTATCGCCGATAAAAATCGACGCCAACATTGAAAACAGGATAACCGCTGATAAAACTCGCTTTTTCATGTTTTCCTCCTACAATAAAAAATTTTTTTTATGTTTCAGTCTGTTGAGCTGTTATAGTCGTTTAACTTAAGAAGTGCTTGAAGATTTTCCGCAAAGATTTAGTGATTCTTAAGTTAATCGACTATAAACAAGAACAACAAACTTTTGACCTTAATTATAACCCCGCAACGCTACTCCTCTTCGGGAATCTTCCCGCCGAGTTTGAGGTATACATCGTCAAGCACTTCCTTAACCTTTTCAAAGTCATTAGTAGCCACCAAAGCCCTGAGCAATGCAATATTAGTGTACAATTCCGGATTTGTCATATTTTTACCCTTGCCCTTTCTGCACAAACGTGCCAAATTTTTACCCTTGCCCCTACTCCTGCGGTCTGTTTACCTTATATACTAAGGTAAGCAGACTGTCGCCTAAGTGAACATTTTCGACATTTACATTATCAAAATGAACATTTATATCAAAATGGCTGAAATTCCAAAAGTTAGTCACGCCAAGTGCGATTAATGTTTCGCAAACGCTCCTCGCACTTTCTTCCGGGATACACAAGGCGGCAATTTTGGGGCATTGCGCCTCGCAAAACTGCGGAAGCTCAACATCGCTCCTAACTTTATGCCCTGCAATAACAGTCCCCCATAAGTCTGTCTTTCGGTCAAAAATCCCGGTAATAGTACAGCCGCGCTTTTCAAAGCTGATATTGTCGGCGAGCGCCCGCCCGATGTTCCCCGCCCCGATGATTATTACGGTATTGGTTTCGTCAATCCCGATAATTCGCGCGATTTCCTCACGCAAGTCCCTCACATTATAGCCGTAACCCTGCCGCCCGAATCCGCCGAAGCAGTTCAAATCCTGCCTAATCTGGCTTGCCGAAGTCCGCATTCTTTCGGCAAACTCCTCGGACGAAATCCTAAGCACGCCCTCTTGAGCAAACCTCCCCAAATATCGGTAATAGCGCGGCAAACGCCTGATTACATTGAGCGGAACATCATTGTTATTAAGCTTCATAATCGTTTGGCAATTTCCCCGATAAAGCCCTGCGTGTTGACTTTATGCTTGTTTTCAAGGCTTGAAATGGCGTATAAATCCCCCGTCATAACCCCGCTTTCAATTGTATCAATTGTAGCCTTTTCGAGCTTTTCCGCGAACTCGGAAAGCTCCCCGATTGAGTCAAGCTGTCCGCGTTTTTTAAGCGCACCCGTCCACGCAAATATGGTAGCAACCGAGTTGGTTGAAGTTTCCTCACCTCTTTGGTGCTTGTAATAATGCTGAGTAACAGTCCCGTGTGCCGCTTCATACTCATATGCGCCATCGGGTGAAACCAACACTGATGTCATCATTCCAAGACTGCCGAATGCGGATGCAACCAAGTCCGACATAACATCGCCGTCGTAGTTCTTGCAAGCCCAAATATATCCGCCGCTGTTCCGCACGACTCTTGCCGCGGCATCGTCAATCAAGGTATAGAAGTATTCAATTCCCGCTTTCTCAAACCTTGATTTATATTCGTTTTCATAAATTTCCGCATAAATGTCCTTAAACCTATGGTCATAAGTCTTGGAAATAGTATCTTTTGTGGCAAACCACAAATCCTGACGGGTGTCAAGTGCGAAGTTAAAGCATGAACGCGCAAAGCTCCCTATGCTTTTATCGGTATTGTGAACACCTTGGATTATGCCATTGGTATCATTAAAATCATGTACAAGCTGTTTCGACACATTGCCGTCTTTATCGGTAAAAACCAATTCCGCCTTTGAACCTTTCGGAACAATTGCCTCGACATTCCTGTACATATCGCCGTAAGCGTGACGTGCGATTGTAATCGGCTTAGTCCACCCCGGCACAAGCGGCTCAACGCCTTTGACAATTATCGGGGCACGGAAAACTGTTCCGTCTAAGATTGCCCTGATAGTCCCGTTGGGCGATTTCCACATTTCTTTAAGGGTATACTCTGTCATTCTCTGCGCATTGGGCGTGATAGTAGCGCATTTTACAGCAACTCCGTACTTTTTGGTCGCATTCGCCGAATCAACCGTAACTCGGTCATTGGTGGAATCACGGTGTTCAAGCCCCAAGTCGTAATATTCGCTCTTTAAATTCACATAAGGCGTAATCAACTCATCTTTGATTAACTTCCAAATTATTCTTGTCATTTCATCCCCGTCCATCTCAACCAACGGAGTCTTCATTTCAATCTTCTGCATTTTTACCCCTTCCCTTTCTGCACGAATATACTTTTAAAGTTTCGTTTTCCGCATTTACGCAGATTTACTTTCAAACTTATTCATGCCCTTTCTACACACTACTACAAAATACATACTCTTTATACTAAATTTACTAAATTCCGTTACTTAAACATATTCAGCAATCCGCCCGCGATTATCATATCCCTGTCCCTCTCGGAAAAATCGCATTTAAGTTTAAGCTCAATCCCGCTTTCGCTTTTCACGGTAACATCCTCGCCCGCCGACACTTCCGCTTTGACAAAAGGCAATGTCAGTTTGCCGCCCAATTCAAGTCCGCTCAACTTTTCATAATCACTGTCATCCTTGAACGTCAACGGGATTATACCGTTATTAATAAGATTCTGCCGATGAATCCTTGCAAAAGATTTGCAAATAACTGCCTTGATTCCCAAAAATACGGGGGCAAGCGCGGCGTGTTCTCTTGAAGAACCCTGCCCATAATTCGAGCCGCCTATTATAATTCCGCCGTCCGAGCCGCTTTTAGCCTTTGCGGACTTAGCGCGTGTCGGAAAGTCCTCGTCAACCACAGTAAAGCAATACTCGCTTATTGCGGGAATATTGGAACGCAGAGGCAAAATTTTCGCACCTGCCGGCATAATGTGGTCGGTAGTAATATTATCGCCGACTTTGAGTACAATCTCCGCCGATATTTTATCCGACAACGGCGAATTAGACGGAAACGGCTTAATATTCGGGCCGCGCAGAATTTGTATTTCGGCTACATCCCCCGAATAGGCGGGAGGTGTAATCATATTATCGTTTAAGAGAAATCGTTCGGGCATCACGTATGTCGGCATTTTCCCTGTTATATCTGTATTGCGCGGGTCGGTAAAAACTCCGGTAATCGCCGAAGCTGCGGCAGTCTCGGGTGAAACAAGGTACACCTGCGCATCTTTAGTCCCGCTTCGTCCCAAAAAGTTGCGGTTAAAAGTCCTGAGCGAAACTCCGCCCGAAATAGGGGATTGCCCCATTCCGATACATGGACCGCAAGTACATTCGAGGATTCTCGCCCCGCTTGCAATCAAGTCGCTTAACGCCCCCGATTCCGCAAGCATATTAAACACCTGCTTAGACCCCGGCGCAATCGACAAGTCCACGTTTTCATGCACAGTCTTACCTTTAAGAATGTGTGCGACTTTCAGCAAATCCTGCAATGAGCCGTTAGTGCAGGAGCCTATGCAGACTTGATTGACCTCTCCCCCATGTTTTGCCAATTCGGAAACACTCTTTATATTATCGGGGCTGTGTGGGCAGGCAGCTAACGGTTCAAGCTCCGATAAGTCAATTTCAAGAATTTTATCATATACTGCTCCGTCATCTGCGGACAGCGCGGTGTAGTCTTGCTCACGTCCCTGTGCTTTCAGGAACTGCCGAGTTAATTCATCAGACGGGAATATAGAAGCGGTCGCCCCTAATTCCGCCCCCATATTGGTAACGGTAGCGCGTTCGGGAACGGACAAAGACTCAACTCCCTCACCGAAATACTCCATAACTTTCCCAACGCCGCCCTTGACGCTTAATTCTTGCAGTACCTTTAAAATTATATCCTTGGCGGAAACCCAGTCATTCAACTTCCCCGTAAGTTTTATTCCCACAATTTCCGGGTAGGTAATGTGGTACGCGCCGCCGCCCATTGCAACTGCGACATCAAGCCCCCCTGCACCGAATGCGAGCATTCCGATTCCCCCGCAGGTAGGGGTATGCGAGTCCGAACCTATGAGAGTTTTCCCCGGTTTTCCGAACCGTTCAAGGTGAACTTGGTGACAAATCCCGTTGCCGGGGCGGGAAAAGTAGATTCCGTGTTTTTTTGCAACACTGCCTATATAACGGTGGTCATCGGCATTTTCAAAACCCGATTGCAAAGTGTTGTGGTCAATATATGCGACCGAGCGTTCGGTTCTTACTCTGTCAACCTGCATTGCCTCAAATTGCAGATATGCCATTGTCCCCGTCGCATCCTGTGTAAGAGTCTGGTCTATTTTAAGCCCGACATCGCCGCCTTTAACGGCTTTGCCTTCCGCAATATGTGCGTTTATTATTTTCTCCGTGAGCGTTAGTGCCATGTAAAATTTCTCCAATTTCTCCTAAATGTGAACCCTGTTTACTAAGATTATAAAACCTATTTACTAAGATTATACTATGACTTAACATCAATTGTCAAGTGTTTTTTTACAAAATTACTAAATTTTTATTGACAAATTTTAATAAAAGTGTTAGAATCACATAAATCAACAAAAATTCATATGGAGGCCACCTTATGAAAAAACTTTTTTTATTGCTTATTATCCCGCTTGTTCCGCTCATGTATACCGCGTGTACAAAGGGGGACGATGGTGACTCGTCTGTCACAGGCGGGCTTATTCACGCCGAGCAAACGCCGATACTTGAAACTAAATCTACCCCAACGGCTGACTCCTTATACAGCACCCTTAATCATGATGAAATTATAGGGGTTTGGATTTCTTATATTGAGATTTCGGGAATTCTTACCAAAAAGAGCGAAAAGCAATTTAGGGAAAGCTATACCGAAATGATGGACAACTGTCTCGAATTGGGAATAAATACCGTATATGTCCATTCGCGTTCTTTCGGGGATGCATTGTACGACTCCGATTACTACCCGTGGTCGAAATACGTAACGGGGACTATAGGTAAAGTGCCTGACTTTGACCCGCTGGAGGTAATGATTGAGGAAACACACAAGCGGGATATATCCTTTCACGCATGGATTAACCCCATGAGAATACAGCACGATTCCGATATTTCAACCGTTTCGGCGGATTACCCAATCGGTGAATGGTACGGCGATGATTCCAAGCGAGGCAAATATATAGTAAAGCATGGTGATAATTGGTATCTTAATCCCGCCTACGATGAAGTAACAGAGTTAATCGGGAACGGGGCGCGGGAAATAGCCGCAAAGTACAACGTGGACGGGGTACACATCGATGATTATTTTTACCCGACTACCGCCGCCTCATTTGATGCGCAGGCTTTCAGGGAATCGACTTTCACCGAGTTAAGCAGGTTCAGGCTGTTTAATTGCAGTAACATGGTGAGAACCTTATATACTGCCGTAAAACAAGGCAATCCCAATGCCCTTTTCGGAATAAGTCCGCAAGGAAGCGTTGAAAACAACACGGAACAGCTTTATGCGGATGTTGAGGCATGGTGCAAAAATATAGGTTATGCGGATTATATCGCCCCGCAGTTTTATTACGGGTTTGAAAACTCGGAGCAACCGTATATTGAGTGTATCAACCGTTGGCAGGAAATGTTGAACGGTTCGCCGATTAAACTTGTGTTCGGGCTTTCGGTTTACAAAATCGGCTCGGAGGACATTTGGGCGGGCGATGGCGCGGAAGAGTGGATTACCGAAAACCAAATCCTGTTGCGGCAGATTCAAGCGGCGCGGGAGATTAACAATTACGGCGGAATAATCTTCTTCAGCTACAACTGGTTGTTCAGCCCGGTCCACGTCACAGATGCAATCCGAGATGAGATTGACGCATTTAAACCGATATTGTAAATAGAAAATAGAAAGGATATAAATGAGTTTGAAAATAAATCTACGTAAATGGGAAAGCGAAATTTTATGGCACATTTGTGCAGAAAGGGCGTGGGTGAAAGTTTGAAACAAGAGCTGCTGGGTTGGCGGCTTCGCCGTCAAGCAGGGCAGCTTGACGAGTTTGATGAGCCTTTTGTGGCTCGGAAAGGTATGGTCATAAAAATGAATAAGACTCTCTCAATTATACTCACTGTAATATTTGTCGCACAATGTCTAATTCCCTCGATTTTCGCCGAGCAAGCGGATTTCGACGTTGAAAACGCTGTCGGAGATTCGGAAGAGTTGTCGACGTTCACAACTACGGCGGAACATGAAAGACGGTTCTACCTTCCCGGAAATATGCGCGGCGTTATTCTGCGTCCGGCTGTTGAAAAACCTCTTACCGACAATATGTTTGATGAAATTGCGGCTCTTGGCATGAACACGGTAATAATTGCCACAACCGACCGCGACTCAATATTTTACAACACCGACATGAACAAATCCGATGAGCAGGACTTGTTGTCGAAAGCTATAGAATCGGCTACATCCCGCGGACTTAATGTATACCTCACTTTTGATATAAATACAGTTTTGTGCAACGGATCCCGCAGTTCTCATAATTCGGGGAGCATCAATTCGCTTATTGCCGAATTACATAAGTTCGCGCTTAAATACTACTGTGACGGCATTATCCTCGATAATTACTATTCTTCGCGTACCGAAGAAAGCTTTGCGCGTTACATGGAATTCGGCGCGGGAATGGGGTACGATAACTGGCTTTATGACAGCACCGAAAACTTTTTTAAGACTGCCGCCGACACAATAAGGCTGACCGACAACAGCATCCCCGTCGGAATTATGCTGAACGACTTTTCAGGTAGTACAAACCCGCCATCCGGGGGAAAAAGCGGCGGGACGGCGGGATTCGCCGATACCCTCGCATTCCTCGAAAGCGACTATGCCGATTTTGTAATGCTTAACGCCCCCGATGCCTATATCGGTGCGGAAGAAGGCGAAGTTGAAATTCCGTTCGGTGCGATTACCGATTATTGGGGAGAGGTCTGCGCTTCCTCCGAGATACCGATGTATATAATCCACCATAATCAACGCATTGGGGAAGAAAGTCGCGGTTGGCGCGGGGATGACCAACTGTTGCGCCAACTCTCGGCGGCAAAAAAAACGCCCGCATATAAAGGTAGTGTCTTCAACTCATTCCCCGACCTTATGGAAAACAGGCTGAATTCCACCGAAACAATGCGATTGTTTTTCGACGACCAAATTAATGAGGAAACTCTTTTTGAGGAATTGGTGATAAATTCGCCGAAATCTCAAAGTTTTTCCACCAGTGATTCTTTTGCAATATTCCAAGGAACGCATGACGACAATTTTGATGTGTTCTTAAACGATGTGGAAATAGAATTAAACGAGGCCGGCAACTTTTATATAGAAGAGCCGCTCGAAATCGGCATGAACCGTTTTACACTAAAGCATAAAGGCAAGACTGTTACCTACACCATCGAAAGACGTGTAATCCCGCTTCACGCAATAAACGATTCAATAGGCAACGGGATAACCCTTGAAGTTGAAGGTGGAACTGTAGTCACGGTTGATGCTGTAGCCTACCGCGGTGCATCTGTCAATGCGACAGTCAACGGGTACACTTTCCGTCTGACACAACAAGATTACAACCTTGACGACCCCGCGCTTAACTCATCATACGCGCCTTTTTCGGGGAGTTATCAAGTCCCCGATGGAATAATCGGACAAGCGCAAGAACTCGGAATTATTACAGTAACCGCAAGCTTGAGCGGATTCAGCAGAAGCATACAGGGTGCGACTCTTCGCGTGATTCCTTTGCCCGAACCGCCGTATATCCCACCCGTTGACGTAGAGTGGTTCGACCAGGACAGTGTCGGCTCGGGCGAAGTAGTAGGGCGAATGAACCCAATCCGAAGCAGCAGCGAACCCGTCAATTATGTTCGAATACTCAATAACAATACCGATGTTCACCCCGTTAATACAACAGGAACAGCGCGGAATCCCGATTTTTCCCGCCTCCCGGCAGGGACGTTGGACTATCACCAGTCGACAGTCGGCGGATTTTACACTACTATGAACGGCAAAAGAATTAGCGCGGAAAATGCAGTCGTTGAAAGCGGCTTCGGAATGGGCGAAAATAACTTAGTTGTGCTTTCGGGCGGGACTACGGGCAGGAACAGCTTTTTAAGAATCGCACTTGAACACCGTTCAAGCTTTAACGTAATGGCGGCGGGATTGAGCTATTCAACCGCATTCGGTGGGGACTTTAACGTCAATGACTTCAACGCCTCCTTTATATATGTAGACTTTGACAATGTGACATCGGTGACCAAACTCCCGTCTTTTGAACATAACCACGTTTTCTCGGCGGGAAAGTGGGAGACTGTTACAATAGACGGAATCCCAAAATTCCGCCTTGTTCTTGAATTAAGGCGGAAGGGGGTCTATGCGGGGAGCTTTGCGCGGTATAACCAAGACGGCGAGTTAATGCTGACTTTCCGCGCTTTGACAAGCTCGCTTGTCGGGATGAACATAGTAATCGACCCCGGACATGGTGTTACCGCTAACGGATTTGACCCCGGCGCAATCGGTCACATACATGAATTTGATGCAAATATAGCAGTTGCGCGAAAACTCAGAGACAGATTGCGTGCATTGGGGGCGAATGCGCAGATGTTGCCGACTAACGAGACTTTTTACACAACAAGAAACCGCCCCGACTATGCAAGGGACTTGTACGACTGCGACTTGCTTATATCGCTTCACTGTAATGCAGTTGCGGGAAGTACCGCAAAAGGCACGGAGGTGTGGTATTTTACCCCGTTTTCACAGCCGCTCGCCTCGTCAATCTCATCAAGTGTTGCCGCTTATTTCCAAAACAATGTCTACCCCGATGCCGTTACAAGAAATCGGGGGGCTAAATACAGCTATTATTTGATGACACTTGCCCAAGATTACCCGTCAGTCTTGGTGGAAATGGGGTTTGTTACCAATATTGAAGATGCAATGGCGTTAGCATCGGAACACCATCAAACAGGAATAGCCAACTCAATCGCAACCGGAATACAAAACTACCTCGACCGAAGTAATACGTAATTGACGAATCCAACATTTAACTATCTCTTGGTTAGCTTTTATGAAGTTTCACTAAAAAAATTTTTTATTTTTGTCTATTTTGATAATAGAAAATTTTTTAAACCTGTGGTATAATTTCTATGAGAGTTTTCTTTCGGAAATGCCAAAGTAATGATTAATATTAAGTGGTAAATTTTCCAAGAAAGTAACCTTTCGGAAATACCTAATAAAACTATTAATTTAGAAGGAGAAATTAACAATGAAAAAGCGCATTTTATCCCTGGTTATCGCATTTGCAATGGTGGTGAGCATAATTCCCGTGGCTACAATAACAGTAGTTGCGGACAGCCCGTCGTACGACGTTAAACTTATGACAAGGATTATTACCGACCCTTGGGACATGAACGCATATCCCGCACAAAGTAATACCGTCACAATTGATGGTAATACTGCACCCGGCGAAAAACACACCGTAAAAATCGAAAATATTAACCGTACAGAACTCGGAAGTCTTTCTCTCAGACCGGCAGGCGCATCTTTTTGCGGAACTTGCGAAGGTGTGGGCGGACTTTCGGAAGAAGATGTCCCATTTGCCTGCCCCGGTACTGATGATGCCGACTGCGGGTTGGTTCACGGAACACTTCGCGCACCGGGAGGTAACGCAGGTATATTCGGCGACGTCATCATAAGGTACACCAAGGTAATGATTAATGATACCATTAATGCTTTGCCTCGCCCCGTAAATGTTCCGCTACTTTCGGGTTACCGGGTTGAAGCCGGACACGCGGACGCTCATTTGTGGAATGGTTGGTACAACCCTGCCCGCCGTCTGCGCGGAGTTGAAAGAATAGACCGTAACGGCGAGGTTTCGTTCAGACTCCCCGGCGGCGCGACTATCCAAACCATTGAAGCTGAATTTGAAGTTTACCTTTACGATAATATGTTGCCCGAACCTCAGCATGGGCAGGAACAAAACGGCGTTGCTGTCTTCCTTGGCGCAAGAGAAGCTCTTGACTGGAGAACTGACCCCGACTTTTGGAAAAGCCCGTCTATCAGAATTAACAAAGACGGCGAATACTCACTTGACATCAATTTCCTCGACTCGAGCAGCCCTGCTCCCGTTGACCGTCTTTCGAGCCTTGCAATTATGTCTCACGGTTCGACATTTGAAACAGGTGTCGGATTTAGGCTGAACGCACGCGAAGCCCCGCAAGAATGGGTTGACAATGAGGTTCTTATCGAAATTAAAGAGGTAAAAATCAACAATACCGTATTTGCAAACACATGGGGACAAGATACAGAGTTTGAAGGTAACAAAGACCTCTTTGTGTCATCGGGCAACCCGCCTACAGCAGGCTATATAAACGCCGAGCTGTGGAATGGTTGGCCGGCGGGTGCCGCTAACAGGTATCTTACCACTTCGGAGGAAGGGCCGCTTTACTCCATTCGGGTGCCTGTTACCGGAAACGGCAATCAACACCAAACTTTCCCGGATGCTGACAGAGATACTCGTAACTTTGCCCTCGGCAACGCTAACCTCATGAACTCCGGCACAGACCCCAACCCCCTTATCACATCTATATCCGTTACTTTTATAATCAGCGGAATAAACGAGCAATACTGTGATGAAGACGGTCATGATGAAATCGTATTGCCTTGTCATTTGTGCGATACCGACCTCTGTCAAACCGGATGCGGAATGCCCGAAGATGATTGCGCTTGCCTTATTTGTAGCGAGTGCCTCGAACCGTGGCCTTTCCACCTTGATGACTGCCCGACCCAAATAGAAGATGATGTAGTAAAGGGCGTAATCTCAACTCAAGGTAAAGAGGCGAATGCTCCGACTATATTCTGTGTGCTTGAAATCCTCAAGTATATCGTAGGCATGGATAACTTAGTAGAGCCAACCGAGGGTGAAATCAATCCTGCGGCACTTCTTACGGCAGACTCTAAAGAGAGAGGGACTCCCGACATCTTTGATGTACTCGAAATCCTCAAGTACATTGTAGGTATGACTGATGGTTCAACTTGGTAGGCGGATTAGGCTTATCATATTTAAAAGTGCGGGCTGTAAAGTCCGCACTTTTTGGTTATTACCCCACCAACAAAGTGTTGGTGGGGTAATACTCTAAAATTTTTTTATTTTTTTCCTTTTTTTCTATTGACATATGCTCGCTTATGTTGTATAATACAGATAATACAATGTTAAACGTCAAATTGTTTGGCATTACGGCAAGGGGGGAAAAAGGTTGGCGGAAATTCGCGTAGGGAAAAACGAGTCTCTCGAAACGGCACTTAAACGCTTTAAGCGTTCGTGTGCCAGGGACGGTGTTCTTGCCGAGGTTCGTAAGAGGGAACATTACGAGAAGCCCTCGGTTAAGCGTAAAAAGAAGTCCGAAGCTGCTCGTAAGCGCAAATTCAAATAATAACCACATAAGCAGACTTTATGTCTGCTTATTGAGTTACATGGGTATTTATGGATTATACAGAAAGGACAAGGGTAAAAACGTTTGACGTAAATCTACTTAAATGCGGAAAACGAAACTTTTATAATGAGCTTGTACAGAAAGGACAAGGGTAAAAATGTTTGAACCTACTATATGGTTAAAAAATGTGTTGCAAATAGATAAGCGGTTGCTTTATAAACACAAGATAAAAGGTCTAATCCTCGACCTTGATAACACCCTTTCAATGGACGGAAGCCCTGCGGCAGAAATAGGAGTCGCCGATTGGCTGTGCGAAATGCGCGGAATCGGAGTGAAAATGGTGATTCTGTCAAATAATACATTAAAACGGGTCGCGCCGCTCGCAAAAGAACTGGGGATTGATTTTATAGCATTCGGGTGCAAGCCGATGCCATTCGGAATAAGAAAAGCTGTCCGTAAACTGCAAAATGAGGGAGTTTCCCGCGCTGAAACAGCAATAGTAGGCGACCAAATTTTTACCGATGTAATGGGCGGGAACATCTACGGAATTAAGACGATTCTCGTTGAACCGTTTCATTTAGAGGGAAATTGGGTGTTCCGGCTTAAACGCAAAGCCGAAAGTGTAGTATTCGACAGAAGTAAAATAAGGCAATCGCCATAGAAAGGTATGGGGTAAAATAGTGGTTGTATTTGAAGACACAGAAAGTATGGGGTAAAATAGTGGTTGTATTTGATGACACAGAAAGGCAAGGGGTAAAATAGTGGTTGTATTTGCAACAGCGGGGAAACCCGACAGTTACGGGAAACGCAAATTCCCGCAGGAACTACCCGATTACTTGGGGGAGTTCGGTTTAAACGGATTCGAGGTTCAATGCGGGAGAGGGATTAATATCTCAAAAGATGCCTGTGACTTTTTTAGGAAACAAACTAAAATCAGCCTGAGCCTGCACACTCCTTATTTTATATCAATATCAAGCGTTGACGAGGCTATCAGGCAAAAAAGCATAGGAACAATCCTTGAATCGGCAGAAACCGCCCGCAAAATCGGCGCGAACAGGATAGTTGTCCATTCCGGTTCATGCGCGAAAATAAGTCGCGATGATGCATTGGAACTTGCGCTTGACACGCTGAAAAAAGCGCGGGAATTGCTCGACAAAAACGGGCTTGATGAAATAATAATCTGCCCCGAGACAATGGGGAAAATAAACCAACTCGGCAACCTCGGCGAGGTTTTGGAGCTATGCGCGTTCGACGAAAGAATGCTCCCCTGTATTGATTTCGGGCATCTTAACGCAAGGGAACACGGCAAAATCTCGTATAAAAGCATTTTTGACGAGGTTGAATCAAAAATCGGCACGAAACGTATGAAACACCTGCATATGCATTTCAGCAAAATTGAACACAGTGCCGGAGGCGAAAAAAAGCATTTAACCTTTGAGGATAACGAATACGGCCCGGATTTTGAGCCGATGCTTGATGAAATTGCCGCAAGAGGATTAGAGCCTTTTATCGTGTGCGAATCGGCGGGGACTCAAGCGGAGGATTGCGCCGCTATGAAAAAATATTATGAAGAAAGACTTGAAGTGTGTGTATGATTAATGCAACTTTTATAAACAATGCTCTCTTTGACTCAAGGCAGGCGGGATTAGTTACCTCTCCGATAAATCGCCGCTATATAACGGGGTTCAAATCCTCTTACGGGGTGGCACTCATTACAAAGGACAGGAATTATTTTCTAACCGATTCCCGCTATCATGAAAAAGCGGTTGAGGTTTTTGCCGATTCCCATTACAAAGTCGTATTGATTGACGACTTAAATGATAAAGGTCTCAAGGAACAGCTTGAATATATTTTTATAAAGCACGGCATTGAGTCACTTTTGGTGGAAAGTCAAGCAATGACGATTGCCGCGCTTGAGAAATATAAAAAAATGTTCCCGCAGATTGAGTTTGATGTGTCGTCGCGTCTTTCCGACTTGATTGCGAAAAAGCGTTCGATTAAAAGCGATGAAGAAATAAAGAAAATTGAAGCGGCACAGAGGATTGCCGAACGCGCATTCGGTAAGCTTACAACTAAACTGAAAGCGGGAATGAGCGAAAAACAAGTCGCGGCAATCCTGAATTACTATATGCTTGAGTTAGGCGCGGATTCCCCCGCGTTTGACACAATTGTCGCTTCGGGGAAAAATTCATCACTCCCCCATGCGTCGCCGACTGATAAGCCGATTGAACACGGCGATTTTGTTATAATCGACTTTGGCGCAATGCTTGACGGCTATAATTCGGACATGACGAGGACTGTTGTAATAGGCAGACCTACCGAAACAATGAAACGGGTGTATGATGCGGTTTGGTCGGCAAATACCGATGCGCTGAAGGCACTCCGCGCTGACATTACAGGCAATTTGTTAGATAATGTGGCACGTTCGACATTGGAGGCGTGGGGCTATGACTCGTTTTTTAAACACAGTCTCGGCCACGGAATAGGGATGGAAGTCCATGAAAAACCGTCGCTGTCGATTAAATCCAAAAACAGCACCACTTTACGAGAAAATATGGTAGTGACAATCGAACCGGGAGTCTATATTCCGGGCAAATTCGGCGTAAGGATTGAGGATATGGCAGTTGTATCCAAAAACGGCTGTATTAACCTTACAAAAACACCGAAGACTTTAATTTATATTTAGCTTGACATTTTCCAAAAAATAGTGTAAAATAAATATTATTAATAATTGAAGCACTCAATTGCTTCGCACAAATGTGCAGAAAGGACAAGGTTTAAAAATGATTTCAGCAGGCGATTTCAGGAACGGCATTACCTTTGAAGAAGAAGGAAATGTTATGCAGGTAATGGAGTTTCAACACGTTAAGCCGGGCAAAGGCTCCGCGTTCGTGCGTGCTAAAGTCCGAAACGTAATAAGCGGCTCGGTGGTGGAAAAAACCTACAACCCGTCGTCAAAATTCCCCCCCGCTTTTATTGAGCGGCGCAACATGGAATATAGCTATTCCGATGGGGAACTATACTATTTCATGGACAACGAGACCTATGAACAAGTTCCTGTCAACAAAAATGAATTAAATGACAGCTTTAGATTTGTCAAGGAAAACATGGTTTGTATGGTGCTTTCGCATAAAGGGAAAGTTTTCGGAGTTGAGCCGCCCAATTTTGTCGAGCTTGTAATTACCGAGACAGACCCGGGATTTAAAGGTGACACAGCGACCAACACTTTCAAACCGGCAATCCTTGAGACAGGCGCGGAAGTAAGGGTGCCGCTGTTTATCGAATCCGGCGAAAAAATCCGCGTTGACACAAGAACCGGCGAATATATGGAAAGAGCAAATTAATTGTTAAATGGGAAAATGAAATTGTATGGCACATTTGTGCAGAAAGGGAAGGGGTAAAAAAATGAAAATTTCGGAAAAAGTAGCCTATATTATGGGGTTGGCTGAAGGAATGAAAATTGACGGAGAAACAAATGAGGGTAAGATTACGTTTGCAATGCTTGATGTGTTGAAAGACATTGCGGAGGAGTTGGAAGCAGTCGATGAAACTCTTGACGAAATGGCTGAAATCGTCGGCGATATTGAGGAACAAGTTGAGGAGCTTGAAGAAGAGCTTTACGGCGGGGACTATGACGATTATGACTTTGACGGCGATGAATTGTATGAAATTACCTGTCGCAACTGCGACAACTCGGTTGCTGTTGACATGAGTATGCTCGACGATGGCGCGATTAATTGCCCTAATTGCGGCGAAAAAATCGAATTTGACATTGATTTTATCAGCGGCGACTGCGGCGGTGAACAGTAGACGTTACGGAAGGAGTAACAGCTTGTGAGCAATAGCTTTGGAATAAAGTTCAGTGAAATAAGGAAACTCGCAAAATGCGGCTTACATGAGCTGCTGACACAAATGGAGTCTAAACCCAATGCCGAGCGTGCAATGACATTGGGTTTAGCTGCTTGTTGCAATGCCGCCGAATCGGCACTTGGGCTTGTTGCGTTTGACGAGCAGTTGATTGCTGCCGCGGCTTTGCATTCTAACAGAATCGTTGAGATGAAAACAGGCGAAGGTAAAACACTTTCGGCTGTTTTCGCGGCATTTTTGCTAAAGCGTGAGGGCAGAAAAGTCCATATATTCACGTTTAATGATTACCTCGCTAAACGCGACTATAACTGGATGAAACCGATTTACTCTCTATTGGGAGTAAATCTCGCGCTGATTACCGAGAGTACCCCTTTTGAGGAACGCAAGGCAGCGTATAACAATGCCGATGTAATATACAGCACGGTCAAAGAATGCGGGTTCGACTTCCTGCGGGATTTTATGGTGTTCGACAGCGAATCGGCAGTAGGTAAAATTGACTCTTCGGCTGAGTTCAGTGAATCCAATCAAAAATCACCGCGCTTTGACTTTGCCATATTTGATGAGGCGGACAGTGTGTTGATTGACGAGGCGCGAATCCCGCTTGTAATCGCGGGCGATGTTGATGCGGCGGTAAGTGTTGAGTTTATGAAGGCGTTTGAATTTGCTAAGGGGCTTGCCGATGACGACTACGGAATAAACCATGAAACAATGGGTGTGTTTTTGACGGACAACGGAGTACACAAAACAGAAGAGCATTTTAAAACCGAAAACCTCTATGATGAGGGCAATATCGACCTGCGCTGTAACATTGACACCTGTATGAAAGCGTTGTTCTACCTCAAGGAAAACAGGGATTACGTTGTAAAAGGCGGGCGAGTTCAGCTGATTGACGCACTTACCGGGCGAATTGCACAGCATAGGTTGCTCCCCGGGCCGTTGCAGGCGGCTGTGGAAGCGAAACACGGATTGGGCGTTACCGAACGCGGAGTTGTCACGGGCGTTATTCCTATCCAATTTTTTGCGCGGCAATACAAGGAAATCGCGGGAATGACGGGAACTGCTTCTGCTTCTGCTGAAGAATTTGCGTTGCTTTACGGGTTGGAGGTTGAAGCAATCCGCCCGCATAAGCCGTCAAAGCGGATTGATAATCCGGGTACTGTCTACTACGACTCCGAAAGCAAATGGAAAGCAATTACCGATAAAATTGTCAGCGTTCATAAAAAGGGACAACCTGTTCTTATAGGGACTTCTTCTATTGAGGAAAGTGAACACCTCGCCGAAATGCTTGTGCAAGCGGGAATAAAAACGGCATCGGTACTCAATGCGAAGAATGACGAGATGGAAGCGGAAATAATCAAAAACGCAGGAGCGTTAGGTGCGATTACCGTTTCAACCAATATGGCGGGTCGGGGCATTGATATTAAGTTAGGCGGTTTTGATGAATCGAGTCGCGATGAAGTCGTAAAAGCGGGCGGATTGTATATAATCGGCACTGCACTGTACGAAAATGCCCGCATGAATGAACAGCTTAACGGACGCGCCGGGCGGCAGGGTGACGTTGGCCAAACTTCGCTGTTTATTGCGCTTGATGATGATATTATGTTGAAGTATGACATAAAAAAAGCCCTCAAACGGCATTATCCTAAGCCGACTCCCGATGTGATTACATCTAAAAAAGTTACAAAGGAAATTGAGCGTACTCAACGGATTGCCCAAGACAGCTTACTTCAGGAGCGTAAACGCCTGTTGAGGTTTACTATGATTGGTGAAAAACACCGCGACATCATTTTCCAAAAACGGTTAGAATATCTTAACGGCGAAAGAACTCCCGATATTTGGCAAAACTATGCACAAGAAGAATACAGTCGGCTTGCCCGAAAATGCGGCAATGATGCCGAAAAGTTGCAATCTGTTCAAAAGGAAATTATTTTATCGGCTATTAACGAGATTTGGTGCGATTATCTTGAATACACATCCGAGCTGAGGACAGGTATTCATCTCAGAGCGGTAGCAGGGCGGAATCCCGCCGAAGAATACAATATAGACAGCGAACTCTATTTTGAGGGCGCAGAAGAGCGTTTGGTCGGCAAGGTATGCGATTATTTAGAGTTGCTGAGTGATTCCGAAGACTTGACTGCAAAACCAATACAACTGTTTAAGCCTAAAAACGCCCGTACTTTCTTAATGGAGGAAAGCGGCGATGAGCTTGTGCGAAAGCCTATACTTTTGAATGTGTTTAGTGACGAAAATGAAGAAGAAGCTTAAAAAGAAAGGCTAAAAAGTTTGAAAGTAAATCTGCGTAAATGCGGAAAACGAGACTTTCAACGGTACATTTGTGCAGAAGGGGCATGGGTAAAAGTTTGAAAGTAAATCTGCGTAAAGCGGAAAACGAAGCTTTCAACAGCACATTTGTGCAGAAGGGGCATGGGTGAAAATATGACGGCAATAGCGGCAATTTCCACCCCTAATACAACGGGGAGCATAGCGGTAATACGCATTTCCGGCGACGATGCACTTGTTATCGCCGGTAAAGTTTTTACGCTCGATAATACAGGCAAGGCTATACCGGAAATGCCGGGCTATACTGCCGCATACGGGACTATTCACGACGGGGAGTTGAGCCTCGATGACGGAGTGCTTCTCGTATTCCGGTCACCGAAAAGCTATACGGGGGAAAATGTTGCGGAAATTACTTGTCACGGCGGAGTTTATGTAGCTCGCAGAGTTTTGCAGGCTTGTATTAACGCGGGCGCAAGGCTTGCCGAACCGGGAGAGTTTACTAAACGGGCAGTCCTTAACGGGAAAATGACGCTTACTCAAGCGGAATCGGTAATTGACGTAATCAACTCGGTAAGTGAGCAATACCTCAATTGCGCCAATGCGCAAAGGGCGGGTGCGCTTTACCGCAAGCTCAACGAAACTACCGATAAAATATTGAGCGTGTTGTCTCATATAAGCGCGTGGTTAGACTATCCCGAGGAGTTAGACGGCTTTGAAAAAAGCTCCCATTTAGGGCAATTGAGCGATTGCCGATTACAACTTTCGCTGCTTATTAAAAGCTACTCGATTGCATCAACATTGCGCGAGGGTGTAGTTACCGCAATTGTGGGGAAACCCAATGCGGGGAAAT
>WRLX01000022.1 GCA_009777415.1 Oscillospiraceae bacterium | reverse complement strand
ATGAGCGAAGACACATAGTCCGCCTTGAAGTTCAAAAAGTGGATTCTTTAAGCAACAGCATTGAAACAATGTTTGGCGAAAACCTTGAAATCACAGGGAATGGTCAGTACAGAGCGGCTATTGACGGTGTTTGGTGTTCCGAGATTGTGCATTTGAGTCTTGTGTCGTATTTGCAAGAAATCCCCGATAATTGGGCGGGGGCAACTATTAATTTTGAGAGGATAGGTTTTTCCGGGTCGAGCAGTTGGAACGACAGTGTTTCTAATGTTGTGGAGTTTCTTTCGTGGGATACAAGTGTTGACGACAGCCTGTTCTCGTTTAGACCCTCTTACCTTTCCGCTGATACGGTTGCGGGCAGTGTCGATATTACATTATTTGACGGCAAGCCCGCGGGAACAAATACGCCGACATCAGGCAGAAACAGCCCGTATAGCCGTTTTATGAGCGACAATGACAATATAAAACAAAATAGACAGGAAACCGGACTCGCCGCCCCTGCCTATTATTCCACCTTTTTGATTCCGAGCATACCGATTATCGGTGATATGTGGGTAGTTTTTACCGTTTCGGGCATCAACATCAACACTAATATCACATAAATATTTTACCCTTGCCCCTTATGCCCAAAAGCAACTCGCAAGTTTCGTTTTCCGCATCAACGCTAATCACATAAATATTTTGCCCTTGCCCCTTATGCCCAAAAGCAACTTGCAAGTTGCGTTTTCACATAAATATTTTTTTTATAGTAATGTTATAGGAATCGGTATCGCTTCTGAGGTCGATAACTCCGGGGGTAGGATTCTCCTCAGTCGGGATTATCTTTACTAACGGACGCAACAGGTGACTTTCGTAATTCTTACAGACAATTCCGGTTTGCCCGTTTGACAATAACACCTGTACCCCTAAGGGGAAGGGTGTTATTTTTCTGAGGAAGACTTGTACAAGCTCAGGATTAAACGCCTGCCCGGAGTTGCCCGATATGTATTCATACGCTTCAGACGATGAAATGGGCGAGCGGTACGGTCTGTTCGTGGTAATTGCGTCGTACACGTCAACCATTGATATAATTTGGGCGTAAACCGGTATTTCTTTCCCCGCTTTGCCAAAAGGGTAGCCGCTCCCGTCGTATTTTTCGTGGTGCTGTAAAATGGACGCAGTAACAGTAGGCGGCAAATCATTGTTAAGGTTAAGCATTTCAACCCCGATTGTCGAGTGTGTCTTTATTATCTCAAACTCTTCGGCAGTCAGCCTGTCGGGTTTGTTGAGGATTTTCTCGTCGATGAACATTTTTCCTATATCGTGCAAAATCGCGGCAAGCCCCAACTTATACAGCTCGGTTTGCGGCATATCACAGCCAATGCCTATAAAACAAGCCAAAACGCATACATTAACAGAGTGTTCATAGGTGTATTCATCGAAGTTTTTCATGTCGATTACATTAATTACCGATGAGCCGGAACGCATTATCTCATCGATAATCTTGTTAATGACATTCGATATTTCTTTCAAGTCGCTTTGGAAATACTTAGATTTTTCCGTAACAGTGTTTTCGATAAATTTCCTAACAGATTCCGCCGCTTCGTGCCTTGTTTTATCGGAAATTACATCCTCAGGGGCAATCCCTTCCGAAAATGTATCTTTAATATACAGACCTCTGTAGCCCGTTATTTTAAGTTTAAGTATGACACTTTGAGTCAACTCTGTTCCCGATTGAATCAGCAGATGACCCGCTCTGCCGTAGAGCGGTTTGCCCACTATCATTCCTTCTGTGACATTATTTATAGAAATAAACCGCATATTTTTACCCTTTCTTCATGAATTTGTTGTTCTTTTGTATCTGAAGTAAATGTAAGCCGCCAACGCTGCCGCGCAAATGCTTGAAATCATAATGCCCGCGCTTAATCCGGGGACGTTGTATTTGAATTCGAGCGTGTGATTGCCGGGGGGCAACTCTACGGCAAGCAATGCGCCGCCTACATTCACAGTGTCTAACTTTTTGCCGTTGGACTTCACGCTCCAGCCGCCGTCATCGGGGATTGATGTAAAAAGGATACCTTCTTTGTCAACATTCAGCGTACACTTTATTTTTGTGTCGCGAAAACTGATAATGTCGGCGGAATTTTCCGATAAATTTGAATGCCAACGGGAAAAGTTATCTTCGTTAATCATGTATAAGCTCATTCCCCAAAGCCCGATTCCCACCTCGGTGGTCGTGACTTCTACAGTCACGTTAGTACCTTCGGCAAGTGTCCCTATGTTAAAAACGGGATTATTGAAGTTTGCCTCACGGGTGATTCCGTCATAGGATATTGTAATATCGCCTGAACGAAAACCGTGGCTCATTATAACGTAACCGTTTTTCGGGATTGTATAATTAAACATTACTCTGACCGGGTATTCGTGATTTTCTCTGTAATAATACTGTTTGAGCCAGTTTTCGTTATAGTTTAGTCTGACATTTTCGCTTTTTATATTCGGCGATTGAACAGGCTCAAATACATTTGCATCATAGCCTGCGACAGCGTTCATCAGAGCGTTTTGCCGAGTAACAGGGCCGCCGGAATGCAATCCGGATTCCCGTTCAACTACACCCGAATCCGCCATAAATGCAAGGGGGAGCGGGTATTTATTTTCCAGTATTGTATATCCGCCGATTACATCAACAGCATTCATTCCGAATAAATCAAGGGTATTATGCCTGTCAACAATGTGCTTAATCCCAAATAGCGAGTTCAAAACAGGAAAATACGGCGAATAAACAACGCTTACATTTTTTGCGTAATTTGAATACCCGATTTCTGTCAAAAATTCGTAAACATCCCCGTTCATAAGCGATGAATAATACGAAATGCCTTTATAACCGTACATCATGCCCGGATTAAAAGTCCACGGGGAATCCATTTCCATTCTGTAAAACTCATTTTTCGGCGTACTGTATTTCTCGTTAATCATTTCCATTGAGCCGTGTGCGTGTATGTAAGCGGGGATTTCGGACTTTCTTACATCGCGCGGAATAACTGTCGCCGCGTTTAAGAACACATCGATGAATATCACTAACGCAAACGCGGATATTAATATTTTATTGAGGCGACGTTTTTTGTAAAGCTTTTTCCGAAGGATTGCTAAAGTTGCAAGCAAAACTAATTGAGCCGCCATGAGTATAAATATGCCGTTGCCGAGACTCTCCGAAACGGGCAGAAATTTTACAAAATAGATAAACAATCCGCCGATAAAGCAGGAAGCTGCCACGATTCCCGCGCTTATTCCCCTGCGCTTCAAAAAAGCCTCGTATGCCATAAGAATCAGTATGAATGACACCATAAACGACCATCTTACCGGCAATTGATTCGGGAAGCGGAAACCATGCCACATATAATTCAGGACATTTACGTTCATTGAAAGATAAAGAAATGTAATCATTCCACCGTAGGCGATTTTCTTTTTGACGGGGATTCTTTTGTTCAGGAAAAACAGCGGGAGCAACAAAAACACAAAAGTTCCGCTGAAGATGTTCCCCATACCGTATACGAGCGAAATTTCCGCCGTTGGAAAAAGCCGCGATGCATACAGGAATATATTGCTGTGCAACTCAATGCCTTCGGGGGAAACCGCCTCGGATGCGCCGGCAGTCTTGCTCACTGCCGCAATAACGGGCATTATCGAAAATGCGGCAAGTCCCCCGCTGACAGCGGAAGCCGCAGCAAAATAAGCAATGGGGTACTTTACGTTTTTGAGATTGCGCCGACCTGTTTTTGTCACAACATACAAAGTGAAGTACAAGACCAAAAATATACAAAGCGGGAATGCCAAGTAAAAATTCGTGTAGATTGTGAGAGCTAACAAAAGGCAGTACATAATCGGCTTTCTGTCATCAACAAGCCGCTCAAGCCCGATAATAATCAAGGGAAGCAGAAACACAAAATCAGTCCACATCGGCTGAGTCATAAAAGCAATCATATATCCGCACAGCGAATACGCCGCCGAAAACGCAACAGTCGCAATGTTAATACGCCCGAATTTAAAGCGAAGCATAATTGCAAAAGTCAACCCCGCCAAAGCGAACCTCAGCAGAATTATAAAATTCATCGCATAAACCATTGTACTGCGGTTAAAAAATATGAATATAAAGTTTAAAATGCTGTTTGTGTAGTATTGCGCGTCTGCGAAAATATTGTGTCCCAACCCGCCGTTCCATGAGAAAAACATAGGCTGAAAAATTTGCCGCCTTATGTTTTGCTCGGTGTACATCGGGAAATACTGCCCCCATAAATCCATGTTTAAAAGTGACAGCTCGCCGAATGGGAACAGTTCCGATTTATAAAAGGCGTACAATACGACTAAGACAGGGATTAACGCGCTTAACGCAAAGAAGATGAGTTGGTATTTGTCCTCTTTGCTCATGTTTTCTTTCTTTCTAATTTGTCTGAGATTGTTTAAAATTTTCATGGGGAACAGTGTACCTCCTGATTAGAGAATATCCATTGATATTCTATTGTATCACACCCTGTCTCCCATGTCAATACCCTATTTTTCGTTCATCCCGCTCCATGTGCTGATTCCTCCCGAGAATGCCCCGAATAACACCCCTGCCACAGGCCATATTATCCAGCTTATGCCCCAAGCGTTTCCGACAAAACTCCACAGGAGGTAGGCGGCAGTCGATAGCGGCCAAAACACACTTGCAACAGTCCCGATTACACGCTCTGCCTTTTGATTTGCCTGTTTGATGCTCTTGTTTTTATAATCCCCCCTGCCGAGCAGATAATCAAAGGCGTGATACTCCATTCCTCCGACTATAAACAACAGCGATGCGAACCCGATTACGAACAGGAGAGCGGCAACTGCGGCATTCACGTTGCCGATGCCCAAAAATAACAAGAAGAAGACTCCGACTGCAAGGAGTACGAGAGCCACTCCCGTTGCGATTAAGGCAGTGAACCTCGACATAAACTGCTCACGCTTGCTCTCAAACTCGGCGCGTGTTGAAGTGTCGAGCAACAGAGCGTGATTCCCGTATTTTTCGTAATAACGGGAAAGTTTCATTCCTTGAACAATGTAGATTACCACCGCAGGCGCGATTGCAACAAAGATTGCGAACAGCCCCAACGCTATAGCGGTATTGTGAGCATCCGTCATGCCGCTGTACCAATCAACGCCGCGAATACTGAAGATTATTCTCGATAAAACTATCGAATTGCTGATTAGCATGAATGCAGAAACGCCTGTTAATATCAGCCATTCCGCGATTCCAAACCATAGACCGCTTTGTTTGCATTGGTTGAAGAAGGCAAACGCATCATCGCGTGAAACCGGAATGCAGTCTTCCTTCTTTGCGGATTCGTTCGCGCTCGCCGCAAGTGTGACCCCCAACTCTGCGGCAATCTCGTCCATGTTGCCAAAATTGGCAATAACGCTCCCGATTGCTTCATTTTCACTTTTTCCTTCTGATTTGAGTTCGAGATACTTCTCTTCCATTCCCGCGAGCATATCCCGTTTCAACACCGCGACACGCTCGTTTTGTTCAAACGCCTTGAACACGTTTTCAATGTAGGTCCTGATTACTTCCATAATCGTCATCCTCCTGTTTAATAAAATTTTTGATTAACTTTTTAGTTAATTCCCATTCGGCACATTTTTGCCGATAGTATTTTTTCCCCTCTTCCGTAAGGGTGTAATAAGTGCGTTCTCGCCCGCCCGAATGCGTCCCGGGATATGAACGCAGGTATCCCGGTTTCTCTAATCGCGAAAATGCCGAGTACAGCGTGGTCTCTTTCATGGAGTATCTGCCCCTCGAAAGCTTGGTAATGCTCTTGGATATTTCATAGCCGTATGAATCGCCGTCATAAAGCACTCTCAGGAGCATTAAGTCGATATAACCTCGAATTACATCGCTGCTTATAGATGTACTCTCCAATAAAATCCCCCCTTTAATATATCGCTACTACGTCAGACGTTGTAATACCATTATAGCACAACTACTACGTCATGTCAAGTAGTTTTTGAAAATTTTTTTACACTCCCCTTGCCCCCTTGACAACTCCACAAAACCATGCTACAATAAAAAAGTAAAATAATAACAAGGAGACTCACCAATGAAAAACCTAAAAATCTCAACCGCAATTCTATTAACAATAACAATCCTAATCGGGTTCATAACAATCCCGACAACAACAGCAACCCAATACGAATTCACAGTCAACACCGACAACGCAACTATAATAGGCTTCGGCGGCAAACAATGGGCAGTAATCGGGCATGACGGCGAAGGTGTGGCAAGTGCAACCAACACATTAACCCTACTGCTCGCAAACGTGTCTGGGAACACCTACGGCATAAGCGTGTTTCGCACGGGGCAGGAGAGCGACCCCGGCGACAACACAATGAAACAAACTCTCGTCGCAAACGATAATTATTGGTATGCCAACAATCCGCAAGAACCAAACTGGAGCGAACCCCGGGAATACCTCGGAAGTACATTACAACAGCGTTTAGATGAGATTGCGAACGTGTTAAAAACGTCTTCGCCAAAAGAAGAACCCCTCATAATCCCGCGTAATTTGCCGGGTAACGGTGGCGATATGCACTTGACTGATGTAGCCGGACCGGCTGTTAAAAACGCAAGGTTGTGGGCATTAAGTTTAGGCGAAGCCCAAAACGTGAACGAAGCATTGCGTGAATTTTCAACTTGGTGGTGGCTTCGGTCGCCCGGCAGATATAGTTACATTGCCGCCTATGTCCGCCGCGACGGCTTTGTCTACGACTACGGCGACGATGTCCGCCTCAACAATTGGGTTGGCGGTGTTCGTCCCGCTTTGCAATTAAATCTTGAAGATGTCCTGTTCACCTCCGACAACACTGCAACGGGAGGAAAATCCGCCACAACTATAGGCGGTGGATTTGTGCAGCTACAGCCGAGCAACAATATAAAATTTACAATGTCGCATGATTCGCTTGAATTGGCGGACGTTACGCCGACTAATCGTGTCGGAAATGTGATTACATTCGACTACAACGGTGCGACTGCGGGTAAAACACTGTCGGCACTTGTCATGCGTGACGGCGAGGTTGCGTATTACGGGAAATTGGTTGAGAATACAAGCGAAAACGGGACTGATGTTGCACTGAATTTGCCCGGCGATTTTGATACCGACACTGATAAAGTGCAGCTTTTTGTTGAGGAGGCGAATGGTGTTAATGAAACCGACTTTGCGAGTGCATTTGTGGAGTTGGCGATTCCGTGTGATTACGGTTTGCACAATTATGGCGAGCAGACCGATTGCACGATTGCGGTCAATTGCGAGGTTTGCGGGTTGGAAATGATTAAGGCGAGAACACATACTGTGACAGAGGCAGATTGTACCGAGTGTGCGGATTGCATGACTGAATTAACCAAAACTTGCACAATCATAAACTCTTGCGCTTTTCATCAACTCACAATAGGCTTCGGCGGCAAACAATGGGCAGTAATCGGGCATGACAGTGTAGGCGATGACACGCCAAGTAGCACACTAACTCTGATGCTCGCAAACGGGCAAAGCTACGGCCCAGGCGCGTTTCGCACAGGGCAAGACATCCAATTCGACAACTCCACACAACACACCGATAATTGGTGGTACGCCAACAATCCGCAAGAGCCAAATTGGAATGAACCCAATGAATATCGCGGCAGTGCATTACAACAGCGTTTGGAGGAGATTGCGGACGGTTTGCCCACAAAAGAAAACGCCTTAATAATTCCTCGTGAATTATTAGATGTAAGCGTTGAAACCGCAAGATTATGGGCTTTAAGTTCAGGCGAGGCTCGAAATGTGAACAATACATTGCGTGAATTTTCAAGTTTGTGGTGGCTTCGGTCGCCAGGCAACTTTAGTAACGATGCCGCCTTTGTCTTCAGCGGCGGTGTCATCGTCAACGGCAGCGGCAGTTTCTACATCAGAAATGATGGCGGTGTTCGTCCCGCTTTACAACTTAATCTTGAATCTGTAATCTTCACCTCCGCCAACACTGCAACAGGCGGAAAGTCCGCCACAACTATAGGCGGCAGATTTGTACAGCTACAGCCGAGCAACAATATAAAATTTACAATGTTGCATGATTCGCTTGAATTGGCAAGCGTTACGCCGACCGCGCGGGATGGCGACACGATTACATTCGACTACAACGGTGCGACTGCGGCTAAAACATTGTCGGCGGTTGTAATGCGGAATGACGAGGTTGCGCATTACGGAAAATTGGTTGACGGCACAGACGAAAACGGGACTGCAAGTTTAATCCTGCCCGATGATTTTGACACGACTACCGATACAATACAGCTTTTTGTTGAGGAAACGAACGGTGTTAATCAGACCGACTTTGCGAGCGAGTTTGTGGAGTTGGGAGACCCGTGCGGTTACGGTTTGCACAATTATGGCAAGCAGACCGATTGCACCGTTAAGGTTGATTGTAAGGATTGCGGCTCGGGGGTGATTGGGGCGAAAGAACACGTCTATGACCCGCAGACGGATTGCACGGTTGCGGTCAATTGCGAGGATTGCGAGTTGGAAATGATTGCGGATAAACCGCATATTTCGTCGACGTTGGATTGCACCATTTGCAGTGTATGCTCGGAAGTTTTCGAGGCTCATACTCCGACAGCGGCAGATTGTACCGAATGCGAGGATTGCCCGATAATTTTTGGAACACATAATCCGACAGAGGAAGATTGCACCGCCTGTGAGAAATGCACTGCGATTTTGAGGGAACACCGTCATGGCCCGCAGACGGATTTGACCGTTGCGGTTCGTTGCGATGATTGCGGTTTTGAAGTGTTTGCCGCGTTGCCCTCGACTGAGTTTTCTATTGTCGGCGATAAAATTGTAATCCGCAACAACACTAATAAATTTATCTCGACTAAGGGGTACTACTTGACTGACGGAACGAATGAGTGGGCATTGCCTGTTGTGGTGGTTCGGTCGCGGAGTGCGGTTGTGATTAGCGGCGGTAAGCGGGTTCGGATTGGTGATTTGTCGGGGGTTGATGAGGTTTGGTTGGTTGGAGTTGGTTCTCAGTTTTAATGTTTAAGCGGCTCGGAAATTCCGAGCCGCCGCGATTTTCTATTGGGACGGCAAAAACGCAATTAACCCCAAACTCAACCCATAAACCACCAAAGTTGTCACAACAAGCACTGTTGCCGAAAACCAAAACCCGCTAACAAACCCGCCGTAAACAAACACAACCCCAAACATCTCACGGAATCCGTCAAGTGCCTCCACAGGCGCATCGGCAAACAACTCCGACAACGCGCCGTCAGCAAGAATCTGCTTATACATACTCGCCGCATGGGACATCGGGAAGCACTTAATCACCCATTGCACACCTTCGGGCAGAGTCCCAATCGGAATGTACACCCCCATGAGGAAGCCGATTAGCGTTCCGATAACCGTACTCATTGCCGTGAATGCACCGCTGCTTTTAATGAATGTTGTTATTAAAAACACGACCCCATTTCCGCACAGAACGCTCAATAAAGTCGTCAGAAAGAGCAATAAGCAGTCGGTAAATCCAGGTAGACTGTTTCCCTTGAAAACAATGTAAGCGGTGCAGAATACGAGGGCAACAGTTGTCATGATTACGCCGATGAATGCACTTGACAGCATATAACTAAGTGTGATTTTGCCGCTTGAAGTCGGGCTTGTTTGAAAGTCCTTGCCTGCCTTTTCTTTGTCGGTGACTGCAATCCCCAATGCGCCCATACTGCTTGTAATGCTCGTTGTGGCGATTAACCCCGCAAAGATGATGCTCGCCATTGTTGCGGGGATTTTGTCGGAGTCAAATCCAAGCTGTAACCGCAATGCCTCCTCCATTGTATTCCCCAAAAACAAAACATACAACCCTAAAATAATCAGCACCGCCAACAGCGAAAAAAACACAGCGGCTTTGTCGCGGAAAAACAAAAGTAAATTTCTTTTAATCATCATTTTACACATGCCCTTTCTGCACAAACGTGCCGTAAAAATTCGTTTTCCCATTTACGTAGATTAATTTTCAAACTTTTAGACCTCCCGTCAAGTTCAGGAACACATCATCGAGTGTGCCGTTGATGATTTCAACGTTGGCGATTTCGCCTTTGTACTTGTCGATAATCGGCAGTGCCTCGGTAGTCTTTGCAAGTTGCTTTTCGATGTATTCGCCGCTTGTGAGAGTCAGCTTCAGCACATCGGAGCAATACTGCGTTTTGAGTTCAAGCGGTGTCCCCGCTGCCTTGATTTCACCCTTGTGAATCACCGAAATGCTGTCACTTTCGGCGGCTTCCTCCATGTAGTGAGTAGTCAGGAACACAGTCATTCCGTTAGACTTTTGCAACTCGCGAATGAGCCGCCAAATGTCACTGCGGGTTTTCGGGTCAAGCCCTGTCGTCGGCTCGTCAAGGAACAAAATCTGCGGCATATGAACAAGTGCGCGTGCAATGTCAGCACGTCGCCGCTGTCCGCCCGACAATTTCCCGTAACGTCGGTCGGCATAGTCGCCCATATCGGTAATCGTCACGGCATTCTCGACTGCGGACTTCAGCTTCTGCCCGCGCAATCGGTATAGACTGCCGCGGACTTCTAAGTTTTCACGAACCGTCAAAATCGGGTCAAGCACGCTGTCTTGGAACACAATCCCGATTAATTCGCGGACTTTCCCCGGTTCACGCTCGGGTTCGTATCCGCCGACTGTGCAAGTCCCGGAAGTTTTGGGCAAGAGCGTTGTAAGCACGCTGATTGTCGTGGATTTCCCTGCCCCGTTCGTCCCGAGAAAGCTGAACAAGTCGCCCTCGTTTACAGTAAAGTCAATTCCGTTCACAGCTTTGACTTCACTGTAATTCTTGTGTAGATTCTTTACTTCAATCATAAAATCACCTCCTGCCAATAGTGTAGCAGGAGGTTTTCTATAAGTCAAGCCTTATCATCGTGAGTTGCATTTTCGCTATGGTGAGTTGCGTTTATGCGCTGATTTATTTTTTCGGCGGTTTTTTTATCGCGCCTGTCTTGGTATATATAAAGAGTGACGTATATCACGAGAAAGAACACTCCGGTGAGTATTGCTCCGCTTGCATCAATCCACCCGAAATATATCAAAAGTGTGAACACAATCCCGGCGGTGAGGACAAAGTGCAGGATTTTGCGGACTGTGACTTCGGTGCGGGATGCTGTCGGTTTAAACAAGAAAATCAACTCTGGCACGGCACTCATAAATGCAATGAATGGGAGTTTAAGTAAGTCCCGCGCAGTTAGTACAAACCCGTTTTGCGGAAAGAGTAACCCTACAATCCCTATGAAAAGGGTCTGCAAAGTTGTCGCAAAAAGCCATGTTGCAACCATAAATTTCAAGACTTCTTTCAACTTCATAACCGAAACCTCTCTTTCAGCGCATGAACATATTGCCGCGATATGATTACCCTTTCGCCGTTTACAAGTTCCGCTTGGAATCGCCCGTTTCCGGCGGGTTTCACGCTCTTGATTTTTTGCACATTGACAATGACTTGTTTGCTGATTCGCAGAAAATCACTGCCGCTCAGCAACTCCTCAACCTCGTACAATTTCAACCGACTGCGGTAGACGGCTTTCTCGGCATAAATAAAAGTTTTGAGTTCAACACTCTCGGAGTAGAATACATCGGCAATCGGGAGCATGAAGGCATTGTCATCAATGTAGACGGTCATGTTGCCGTCGTTTTTCAGTAGGTTGATTGCTCTCATGATGTTGTCGCTCATGCACTTCACGTTGATTGTAACGGTGTCTTCTTCGCCGGGTGCAGGCTCTGTGATAATAATCTTCATAGGCGTATTATACCATAGGTTTTATAATTTCGCAAGTGCCAAGCTCTCATTTTCAAAAAACACAGCTTGACATTCCCGTTTCTATGCTGTATAATTTAAGTTATGATTAAATTATACAAAAACAGGTCGCCGAATTTTAAAAAAATATCGCTCTTGTTTATAAGCCAAATTCTGCTTGGAACGCTGCCGATAGCTCTTTTTGCCATCTACGTTTTTTACATTCAACGGTTAGAGCGGTTTGAGGAGTACAATATTTTTATCGGGGTGGTTTTTATTTCGATAATGAGCCTTGCTCTTATCGGATATTCGGTGGCGGCTAAAAAGTACAACATTCTTGTTTCGGGGTACAGAGGCGAGAGAATTTTGGTTAAAGTTGCTAAAAAACTGAACGGCGACTATACAGTATTTACCAATTTGCCTATTAGATACAAGAAAAACCGCTCTGAAATCGACCTACTTTTGCTGGGGGAGAGCGGGGTGCTGATTATTGAAGTAAAAAACCATTCCGGCGTTATAATCGGTTCTGACAACGCGCAAACATGGATTCACCGAAAGTATTACCGAAAAGGCAGGACAAGCGAAACTGAAATGGAGAATCCCTTTAACCAAATTAAGCGGCAGAGAGAAATCCTGAAAAGTATACTGCGAGCCAACGGACTCGACATTTGGGTTGACAGCATTTTGTTCTTTTCGGGGAATCCCTCGCTGAGACTCAGAGCAGACGGCGGAATCGCAGTCGCCTCTTCGGAGGAGGAACTGATAGAAATAATAAGCGGCTATCAATCCAAAATTCCGCCCACCAAGCAGGAATGTGACAATATAATCAAGATTCTTAAAATATAGGGCTTGCATTTTCCTGCGATTTATGATAAACTGTAAACAAACTAATAAAAAGAAAAAGGAGCAACCCAAGTTTGAAAGTAAAACTTTCAACAGCACATTTGTGCAGAAAGGGCATGGGTAAAATAATGAATATTTTTTCTGATAGAATGTTATCGCTTCAACCTTCGATAATCCGCGAAATCTTCAAATACATGGGTGACCCGGCTATGATTAGCTTTGCGGCAGGGAATCCCGCGCAGGAGGCTTTTCCCACAGAGGCAATATCGAAAATTACCGCTGATATTTTGGAAAACAACCCCGTTGCCGCCCTGCAATACTCTGTTTCGGAGGGGTTTACGCCGTTGCGCGAATGGATTAAGTCCGATTTAGAGAAAAAAAACATATTCAAACCCGCCGATGATGACGTAATCATTACTGCGGGGGCGCAACAGGTCATGGAGGTTATGGCAAAACTCGTCTGCAACGAGAGGGAAACCATTATATGCGAAGCGCCGTCTTTTATCGGCTCGCTCAACGCATTCCGCTCATACAGGGCGAAATTGGCGGGTATTCCCATGGACGATGAGGGAATTGAGCCGGACAAGCTTGAAGCGGCACTTAAAGCAAATCCCAAAACGGCGTTTATCTACTTAATCCCGAATTTCCAAAACCCCACCGGGAAATGCACGTCATTGGCGCGACGTAAAACGATTTTGCAGTTAGCCGAAAAGTACAAAGTAATCATCGTAGAGGACAACCCTTACGGCGATTTGCGTTTTGCGGGTGCGGATATTCCCACATTAAAGGAACTCGACACCAATAACCGCGTCATTTACGCGGGAAGCTTCTCGAAAACACTTGCGCCGGGGCTTCGTGTCGGGTTCATGTGCGGAAGGGCGAGCATTGTCCAAAAAGCCGTAGTCTGTATTCAAGCCTCGACAGTCCACACGAGTATACTTCCGCAGATGATTACTCACAAATTTGTCACCGAGACTAACTATGAAGAACACCTTGAAAAACTTCAACTTTTGTATAAGGCAAAATGCAAGCTTATGTTGGAATGTCTGCAATACCTGCCGCTGTCAATAGAATTTACTCAGCCGGATGGCGGGTTGTTCATTTGGGGAACGCTCCCCGGCGGCGATATGATACATTTTTGCAAAAAAGCAGTCGAAAATAAAGTAGCAATCGTGCCGGGCAACGCATTTTTGGTAAACGAAAACGAACACTGCAACTCGTTCAGACTGAATTTCTCGTTCCCGTCAAACGAACAGATTGAAAAAGGCGTAGAGATATTGTCTAAGGTTGCTAAGACGATGTATGGTTAAGGCATATGGATAATATAGCTAACCGACTGAAACAAGCCGGGATTGAAAATGCCGCTCGGGAGGCTGACTGGATTGTCAGATACAATACCGGGGGGATGACTGTCGATGAGATAGTCAAACGGCGGATTGGCGGCGAACCTTTACAGTATCTTTTGGGCGAGTGGGAATTTTACGGCTATCCTTTTAAAGTCGGTAAAGGGGTGCTTATCCCCCGCCCCGAAACGGAACTGTTGGTGGACTTAGCTAAAAAACACAACCCCGAAACAGTCCTTGACCTATGCGCGGGGACAGGCTGTGTGGGAATCGCACTGGCAAAAGAGACGGGCTGTAATGTAATCGCGGCAGAAAAGTCAGAAGCCGCAATAACATACCTGAAAACGAATATAAGCCTGAACAAGGTCGAGGGACAAGTAAAAGTCATTCAAGGTGATATTCTCGATGCCGACACAATAAAACGGCTGTCAACCTTTGATTATCGGCACATTGTCATAAACCCGCCTTATTTGAACCAAAAAGAAATGCAGACTTTGCAAAAGGAAGTCACCCACGAGCCGAAAATTGCATTATACGGCGGCGAAGACGGGTTTGACTTTTATCGGGCATTTTTTGCCCTATGGAAATATATGTTAAAAAGGTCGCGCCTGTTTGCCTGCGAGGTCGGGGATGGACAGGCGGAGGCTGTATGCAGATTAATGAAGGACAAGGGAATCCCGGGGCTTGCTAAGGTTGAAATAAGCACAAAAAAAGACTTTAACGGGATTAAAAGAATTGTGCATTTTTGCCAAAATTAACCTTAATAGCAGACAATTCGACCGAAAGCTCAATAATATTAAAATTTTTCTTGACAAAACGAATAAATTATAGTATTATAGATTGTGTGTGCTAATTAAAAGGCATTAAGAAGCTCACAAATAGTTATAGTCGGGCAATTTGCCACTATATAGGGGGGTACGGAACTTTGTATTTAGGAAGTGTAAAATTCTTCAAAAATTTAATAACGCTTGTTATTGTGCTTTTGATAGCGGCATTAATTGCGTATGTTGTTATACTTTCTATCGAAAATGGTAAACTTAAACAGGAATTGGAGCTTTTCGGCAGTCGCGAAATCGAAAATGTTGCAAACCGTGGGAATTCCGAAGACACAAGCGATTCCGATAATAGCGGAATCGAAGACGGCACTATTGAGGGAAACCGGGGCGAAACAACCGCGGAAGTCGTCCCGACTGAACCGTTGTCGCCTCATGCGCATCTTTTCCCGGAACTGTACGCCGTAAATTTCGAAGAAGCCAATGCCGCTGATACAGCCGAATATGCTGATGACAGCAGATATATTTATCTGAGCTTTGATGACGGACCGTCTGTAAACACTAATACCATACTGAATTACTTACGTGATTACGGCGTTAAAGCGACTTTTTTCGTAATCCCCGATGAGAGTGAATTAAGTGTGTCTTTGATGGGAAGAATTGTGAGAGAGGGTCACGCAATAGGAGTACACAGCTACAGTCACGATTATGAAGAAATATATGCAAGTGTTGAAGCGTATTTGGAGGATTTTAACAAAGCGCGAAACATGATATTTGAGGCAACCGGTGTTTGGTCTGACATTTTCCGTTTTCCGGGGGGGAGCATTAATTCCTATAACGATGAGGAGCGGGATGAGATAATCGCCGAATTGACGAGGCGCGGATTTGTGTACTTTGACTGGAATGTTGACAGCGGCGATTCAAACGGCGCATCATGGGATACCATGTACAGAACGGTAAGAGCTGATGTGGCGGAAAATACCGCAAATAACGAACGCTCAATCATTCTTTTTCATGACTCACCCGGCGCGACTTTCACAACATGGGTCATAGATGATTTAATTGAGTCATTCCAAAATAACTCTGCCGATTATCTGTTCGGCAAATTGGGATTAGACGTAGAACCGTTACAATGGTAAATAGACCTCCACGGAAACTAACGCACGGTGTATTTTAGGCAATTTTTTATGGCACATTTGGCGGTGCCGGAGAGGAATGGTGTAAAAAAGTTGAAAATAAATTTTAGGTTGTGCGGAAAACGCACTTTCATGGCTCGTTGGTGTCGGAGAGGAATGGTGTAAAAAGGTTGAAAATAAATTTTAGGTTGTGCGGAAAACGCACTTTCATGGCTCGTTGGTGCCGGAGAGGAATGGTGTAAAAAAATGGGTATAAAGGAAAATTTTACTCAAGCGGTAAAAGAGCTTACCGGAATAGGCAAGGAAAAAGGCGGCGCGACTGCGGTTAATATCGATTCTGTTGAAGGATTAAAAAAAGCTGTCGGCTCTGTTGGCGAAAGCGCGGGGAGTCGTGCGCGTGAAATAACCTTAGATGCTCCCGATTGGTCTGTACCTGATTGGGACGGTTCGGAATCATCGACGGTTCGCCCTATTCCGCGGCAAAATCAAAACTCGGAACAGCAACAGCCGACTCCCACCTCGGACTCAACTCCTGCGGCGGAAGCTTTTTTATCGGGGGGGAGTGTGCCTATATCGCTGTTTGGGCAACAAGCTGCACCCGAGCAGCAGACTGCTTATCGTCAACAACCTCAACAACGGCAGAATCCGCAAGCTCAGGTACAGGATTTTAATCAGCAAAATCAGCAAAGCCAATTTTATCAGCAGTCCGCGCCGCCTGTGCAACCTGTGCAGCCTGTTCAAAATTCGGGCTATTACGGTGGTCAACAGCAACAATATCGGCAGCCGTTTCCCGCAGTCCCTGTCGGCATACCGCAACAGCGAGCCGCGGGAACGCATGACGATGGCGAGCTTACGATTATTTCGCGGAACACTACTATAGACGGGGATATTCGTTCGTTTGCGGATATGAGCATTGACGGCGATGTAAAGGGAGATGTCGAAACGACTAAGAACATCGACTTAAACGGCAAAATTGTCGGCAACATTTCCTGCAATAATGCCATGATGCACACATCGCAGATTCAGGGCAATATACGCATGAAGGGCAATATCAGCATGAAACGCGACACCCTCCTGATAGGCGACCTTATGGCTACATACGCCGAGGTAAACGGCAAGGTCAAGGGCAACCTCGATGTTGTAGGCAAGGCGGATTTAAAGGGCGATGCTGTGGTATTCGGCGATATAAGCGCATCAACTATCACTGTGGAGGACGGCGCGATTATTCAAGGGTATGTCAGCACGACATTCCTCAATAAAGAAGAAAGCAAAAACCTTTTCCCGGATACTGTTGTTATCAGCAATGAGGCAGGGAACACGGCTTAGTAGACTCCTCGGAGGTCTAATCTTATGAAAAAATCTTCAAGTGTAAACTGTGATGTTATAATAATTGGGGGAGGTGTCGCAGGTTTTGCGTTCGCCTCCTTTCTGAATGGCAAAAAAGCTGTTATAATCGAAAAGAATGTTAAGCCTTTGCAAAAGTTGTCGATTACAGGTAAAGGCAGGTGCAACCTTACCAACAATTGCGATGTTGAAACGGTGTTGCGCAACATTCCCAAGAATCCACGCTTTATGAGGAGTACGCTGACTGCGTTCCCTCCCGAAGCCTTAATGGTGTTTATGGAATCATGCGGTGTCCCCCTCAAGACTGAAAGAGGAGGGAGGGTTTTCCCCGTTTCGGATAAGGCGGGCGATGTTGTAAACGCGCTTAAACGGGCTTGCAACGCGACACAGGTGGTTGAGCGTGCGATTGAGCTTATTATTGAGGGCGGCTCTGTAAAAGGGGTGAAATGCAATAACGGTATATACCGCGCGTCCAATGTGGTGATTGCAACGGGAGGTATGTCCTACCCCGCAACGGGTTCAACAGGCGATGGCTATGAAATTGCAAAAAAAGCCGGACACACAATTACCGAGCTTAAACCCGCTTTAGTCCCGTTGGAGACTGTGGAAGACTGCTCCGACGCGGCGGGATTGAGCCTTAAAAATGTACGGTTGTCGCTTAAACTCAAAAGTAACGGCAAGCTCATATACTCCGAGCAAGGGGAAATGCTGTTTACCCATTTCGGCATATCGGGACCTTTAGTGCTTACCGCAAGCTGTTATATAGACAACCCCGCCGAGTATACCGTTGCGATTGACTTAAAGCCCGCGCTTGACGAAAAAACGCTTGATAAACGCATTTTACGGGATTTCGCGCTGAACAAAAACTGTCAACTCAAAAACGCGATTTCGGGATTGCTCCCGGAAAAGCTTATTCCCATGTTTATGCAACGCTTGTTTGACGGCAATGGGCAAAATAAACGAGTCTGCGAAATAACTAAGGAAGAGCGGCGCAGGCTTCTTATGCTGTTAAAAGAGTTTACGCTGACTGTAACTTCGTTTCGCCCTATTGACGAAGCGATAATCACCGATGGCGGAGTTTCCGTAAAGGAAATTGAGCCGCGGACTATGCAATCCAAGTTAGTTAAAGGGCTGTATTTTGCGGGCGAGGTTATCGATGTAAACGGGTTTACAGGCGGCTTTAATTTGCAGATTGCGTTTTCAACCGCTTATGCGGCGGCTAATTCGATTATAGTCGGTCAGTTTTGAAGAAAAACAGCGGGTCGGAGCTCCGCTTCGAGCAGGCTGTTAGACACGGCGAATCTTCACGACTCGTTGGTATCGGAAAGGCATGGTCTTTAATATGAATAAATTGATTAACATTCAACTGTCGGAAGACGAAAATGCGGTAATAATCCTTGACCAGCGGTTGTTGCCGAGTAAAACGGAGTATCTGCGGCTTAGTACGGCTGATGAAATGTACGATGCAATCAAATACTTAAAAATACGCGGCGCACCTGCTATAGGGATTTTTGCGGCGTATGCCATGTACGTGCTGTCAAAATCTCCGCAGAGAACGCTTTCGGAATACGGCGACTACCTCAAATCGTCACGCCCGACTGCCGTTAATTTGCAATGGGCGGTTGAGCGTATGCTGAAGGCGGAAAACCTACGCGAGGAATGTCATGCGATTCACCGTGAGGACATTGCAATGTGCAAGGCTATCTCCGAAAACGGACTGTCGCTTATTAAAGACGGTGAGGCGGTTTTAACACACTGCAATGCCGGGCCGCTTGCAACTTCTCAATACGGTACGGGGCTCGGTCCGCTTATATTGGGGAGCGAACGGGGAATGCACTTTAAAGCGTATGTTGATGAAACCCGCCCGCTTTTGCAGGGGGCAAGGATTACCGCACTTGAGCTTATGAACGCGGGCGTTGATGTCACTTTAATTTGCGATAATATGGCGGGCGAAGTCATGAAAGCGGGGAAAGTTAATGCCGTGTTCACAGGCTGTGACAGAGTAGCCGCAAATGGTGACACAGCCAACAAAATCGGGACTTGCGGCGTTGCGGTTCTCGCCAAACACTACCGAGTGCCTTTTTATGTATTTTGCCCGTCCTCAACGATTGATTCGAGTTGCAGTTCCGGCGCGGACATAGTTATAGAAGAGCGCGATACGTCCGAAATTATCGACTTGTATTTTAAAGAGCCGGTCGCGCCTTTGGGTGTAAAATGCTGCAATCCCTCTTTCGATGTCACCCCCGCAGAGTTAATTACCGCGATTGTTACCGAAAAAGGGATTATCAATCCTGCAAGGTTATTATAGTCGATTAACTTAAGAATCACTAAATCTTTGCGGAAAATTTTCCGCCATACTGCGTTGAATTTTGCTTAAATATCAGCGGATATTCGCACAAAATTCGCCTTGTCTG
>WRLX01000021.1 GCA_009777415.1 Oscillospiraceae bacterium | reverse complement strand
CGCAAATATATTGCGGTTTTGTTTGCCTGAGTTTTCATAAGCTCCTCCCGTAGCTTGCGGCAAACAACCAAATCGTAGGGCGGTTGCCCTACGGTCATTATACCTTATTGCCGCCGATTAGTCAAGTCTTTTTCGAGAATTCGCATTAATTGCCATCTCGACATCTCGCTTGATTGCTGTCTTTATAAATTCTAAAAACGGCTTGTCGCCTATGTATTTTGAAACGACCGTGAATGTTGTATTTCCTATGATTGTTTCGTAGCTTTCTCTGTTGTTGCTAATGCAGTTTTCGCTCATTATAATCACCCTATACAAGTCTATGAGTCGACAGTATATCGTATTACAACAATGACGAAAAAAGAAAAAACTTGTTCAAATATAAACCAGATGACGACCTAATTTGAAGTTAGACCGCCCTAAGTCAAACTTATCCCGCTTATAGGAAAACCGCCCTCGTTAGAAGGCGATAATTCAGTATGAGGATTTGATAGGATTAATTTTCTTCTCGAATTAAAACCGATGCTGTTTCCCCAACCGCAACAGCATATTAACCGTCTTCCAGACCTGTTGTCCCGCCGCAACATTATCGGCGAAAAATCCCGCAGTCGAGCCGTCTCGTGACTCGTAGAAATGCGATGCCAACATAATCACTGCCTATTCCGTAGTCGGTGACATTTTCGCAAAGTCGCTATACGAGCCGCTTTCGACGTGTTGGAAACTCTCCGCATAATCCACCGCCGCAGTGATAAATTGTTGTAAAAGAACATCGTCTTTGTCGTGTTCTAAAATCAGATTCGCCTTGACTTTCTCAAGTAAAGTTGTCATGAATCAGTCCCCATTTGCAAAACTTGCACCGCCTCGGGAAGCACCAACTTTCCATCAACCCGCTGAACCGCCTTGAATCCGACTTGGTCAGTGTGCGCAAATAACTCGTTCAAACGCTCGAAAGTCCGCCCTTGACGGTCACCAATCCAGTAGTGCGAAAAATCGCCGAAAGCCATAACTTTTGCACCGCTCTCAATCGTAGGCACAAACCGTGAAACGTAGACGGGATGCCCGATTAGCGTACTCGGAGTCCCTGCGGTTAGGGATTCCGCCCAGATATATTGCCCGCTGTTATCTTTGATTTGCCGCAGTGCTTTCACGGTCATATCGTTGCACAAAAACACCGCTTTACTGCGATATGGTGACTTTAATTCGTGGTAAAGTGTCATAACATCATCGAATGTCAAATCCGCTCCTGAACCCGATTTGACGGTTTGTGCAGACGTGAAAGCTCCAGTCGGTTTTCCCTTGCCGTCACCGATGATAAACGCCTCTTCTTCAAGAGTACCGATTCGCCGACCAAAGTCGCTCGCCAAGAAGGTTTCAACAGAAAATTCCGAGTCGTTTAACAACTCGTGCGATACCTTAATCATCGTTCCGAGTTTATGAGCTCCGAGCGTGACTTGACCGAATTCTTCATCGCTTACGGGAATCGTTCCCACCTCATTAATCCACGCCGCAGTGCCTTTTGCGGAGGCGATTGGAATCTGCAAACTGCCATGTGAAGTTTGGATTACTCGTGCAAGTTGCCGCATTACATTATGCTCTGTGAGCGACTTTACGAGGAATCCGTTGAACTCATCGGGGACGAGATAACCGCCCTGCGAATCGACTCCCGTGTTCAAATCGTTGGTGACCATTTTGTAACGCATGGCATTCCAAAAAGCCGCTCGGTAAGGGATGTTGTGGCTGTTCGAGTGCGGCGAAGTCAATGCATTGTGAGCAACTGGAGCGTTCAAAATCGGATTGTCGAGCGTGTTTGCAATGTCAGTAGTAATATCTCTCGCACGTTCGAGGCGTTCAATTTGCCGCCCCAAGTCAAGAACATCAGCCTCCATTTTTGCGTAAACATCGCTGTCTTCGGCGGACAATTTACCGCTCTCGTCCTCTTTGCACTTGAGAAAAGCAGTCGCTGTGTCCCATAATTTACTGCGTTCTTCACGCAGACTAAGAATCTTTTCCATTTGTAAAATCCCCCATTAAATTCGGAATTGCATTGCTTACGGAATCCGCTCCATCACTGCCAAAAGCCGCAGTCTTGATGCTCTTCATGTTGCCGTTGCAGATGTACGAATCGCCGCCATCTTCGGCGGGAATTAAATCCCAATCTTCCAATCGGCGAACATCGTTAGGCGACATAAACCCGTTCTGTATGCCGATTGCGTAGCCACGCATACGAGCCTCACGGTCGCCCCGCAACAGTCCATCAAGATTGAATTTTATGAAATATTGTGATTTCTCGGATGGTAAAATCAGTGTTTGACACATCGCCTGTTCCCACCGAATAATCCACGGATTAACGCAGTATTTCACGAACTCCAGTGCCTGTTGTTCGATGTTGGAAAAACTCGACTTTTCCAAGTCCCCAATCATGTGCGGTGGCACACCAAAAATTCGTGAAATTTCGCCGATTTGAAACTTGCGAGTTTCAAGGAACTGAGCGTGTTCGGGGCTGATTGAGATGGGTGTATATTTTGTGCCTTTTTCCAAAATAGCAACCTTGTTTGAGTTGCGGCTACCTTTGTGAATTACCTCCCAAGTATCACGGAGTTTTGTCGGGTCTGAAACTTCAGTCTCAGTTTCAATTACACCGCTTGGATTCCCACCGTTAGCGAAAAAGCTCGCTCCGTAGGTCTCGGTTGCGATTGCCAAGCCGACAGCATTTTTAGCGTATGCAATCGGCGAATAACCGACAAGTCCATTAAATGAAAGTCCGGGAATGTGCAAAACTTGGTCTTTACGCAACGTGACTCCGCCCGACTTTTCCTGCGGTTTAGTCTCGTCTCGGTCACGATAATATGTGTAATAAATGTCGCCATTATCGCTCCGCCACACGTCGATTTTATTCGGGAGTAGAGGGTACAAAGCCACGACTTTTCCGCTGTTGTCCCGCAGAATCTGAGCGTAAGCGTTGCCGTAAGTCAGCAGATGTCCCATCAGCGTTTCACGGAAAGTGAAGCTCGTCATTTCGGGATTTGGAGCGTTGTGGAGCAGATTATAAAGGTGATGCTCTGTGACTAATTTCGAACCGTTTTCCTTGTGAATGTAAACATTCAGAGGCAAACCCGCCACCGCTTCCGAGACTACTCGGATACAGGCATAGACTGCCGCCGTCTGCATTGCCGTGGTCTCGTTGACTGGCGTTCCCGCACTTGAGCCGCCCCAAAACATACTCTTTGAAGTGGTGAGTGAGTTGTCGATTTTCGGGGATTTAGCCGCCCTTGACTTGCGTGAAAAAAGTCCCATAAATTTTCCCTTTCCCTATTTACAAATCCTCAAAAGTATAATATAAAGTATATTAGGGGGAGTCGGGGAATATGACAAGCTGTGAAAATATTAATCGTTCCCTAAAATCTTACCATGCAACCGTGAATGACAACTCTTACACAACCCCACCAAATTCGACTCAGCGTGAGTCCCACCCGCAGAAAGCGGCTTAATATGGTGAGTTTCCGTGGCGGGGGTAAGCCGCCCATTCCGCTGACATTCAGCACAAAGCGGATTTTTTGACAAATACAGCTTACTGATTTTCTCCCACTTACGATTGTAAAGTTTGCGATATGATGGCTCTCTGCGACTGCGTTCCCGCCTGTGTTCAACGCAATATGCACTGCCAATTACAGCGTAATTCGGACATCTCGAAACAGCACAATGCGGTCGTGATTTGTATGGCATATAGTTGTAAAAAACTCCTTATAATCTTCGGTACAAGCCCGCTATTAGAGCCAGTTTTTCTTAGCTTTCTTTTCGACAATCGGTTCGCCATTTCGCAACCATTCACCAGTGTACGAATTGTACGTCACGAGTCCGCCGACAATCTCAGCATCCTCACGGCGAATCGCCCCGTCAAGAGCCATAATCGCCCCGATTACACCATCGATTTTTTCACGACTTTTCTTTTTCGTGGGCTTTATATTCCCCGCCGCACCGGTTTCGAGTTTGACATTCTCGAACATCCATCGCAAAACGGGATTCCCGCCGTGAATAAACCGTTCGTCTAAAATCAGCCTATGAAGCTCCTTTGACGGCTGTGAAAGTGCTTGGAATCCCTGTCCAAACGGTGTCATTTTGAAGTCGCAGTCTTGCAGATTTTGTGCCATTTGCAACGCTCCCCAACGGTCGAACATGATTTCGTGGATGTTGAATTTTTCGCTTAATTCGAGGATTTTCTGCTCGATAAAACTGTAGTGAATTATGTTGCCTTCGGTGGTTTCGAGAAACCCATCCCGCTCCCATTTATCGTAATGAACACCGTCTTTTCGCACACGTTGCTCCATATTATCCCGAGGAATCCAAAAATATGGCACGACAATATAATCCCCAACTTCCGCATCATCAGGGTCTTCGGGCGGGAAAATAAGCACAAATGCGGCGATGTCATCACTTGAGGCAAGGTCGAGTCCGCCGAATGCGACTCTGCCCTCCAAAGCCGCTAAATCAACGGGTTTGTTGCCCTTTTCGTATTTGTCCATCGAGAACCATTTATCGATTCCAGCATTTGTCCATTGGCACAGAAAAAACTGCCTAAATTGAATCTCCATCGCAGGGTCAGACTTCGCATTATTGTAGAAATTCTGATAATATTCTTCATCGACAATTTTTCCATAACTGGGATTTACACGTCTCCACACATCGGGTGAAGTCCAGTCGTCATCGGGATTTGGGCAGAACACAACGGGATAGAAATTCGGGTCTGATTTTCTCCCCTCAAGAATGTCAACAGCTTTTTGGTGAACCTCGTAACAAATCGAAGTGCGGTCATTTCCCGCAGTCGTGATAATAAAACTTAGGGGCTGTTTTCGAGCCGCACTCGCCCCGTTAACCATCGTGTCATACAGCTTTCTGTCGGTCTGACCGAGGAGTTCATCGAACACAACGCCATGCGGATTTATGCCAAATTTAGTCGCAACCTCCTTCGACATCGCCGCATAAAAGCTACGAGTTGGAGAGAAAATAATTCGCCTTTGTGACGGAATTATTTTGCACAATTTCGACAAAGTTGCGTTCTGCACAACCATGTCACAAGCCGCACTGTGAACAATTTCCGCTTGCTTTCTGTCATTAGCAACTCCGTAAATTTCCGCTCCGATTTCCCTATCCGCACAGAGCAAGAAAAGTGCGATTGCGGCGGCTAATTCCGACTTCCCTGTCTTTTTGCAGACCTCCACGAAACACTGCGTGAATTGCCGTTTTCCGTTGGGTTTGAGGATGCCGAAAATGTCCCTCACAATCTGCTCTTGCCACGGAAATAGTCTAAAAGGTTTACCCGCCCATTCGCCTTTTGTGTGCTGTAGATTTTCGATGAATGCGACTGCATAATCGGCGTGGCGTTCGCAATAATGCGAGGTCGGGAGCATGAATCGTGACGGTGAGTATATGAATTTGCTCATGAAAATTACCTCAAAATTTTTTATGTAAAACTGTTGCAATTATAATTATTTTGTGATATAATTGAGAGAGCAACAGCCCCGATAATCGGGGACGTGTTGCGGAAAGTCACATTCTAACTGCTAAATTCGTAGTACAAGTCGCCCGATGTCGAGTCGTTGGAATACACGATGTCGGAAATATCGCAGTCGTAAATATGCACCCCACCGATGGATTTAATTGCGATTTTGTGCTTGATACTGAGTTCTGTTAATTCACGGACAAAATCGGCAAATCGGGTTTCGTTACTCATCGTCCTGCACCTCGCTTTCGCCGTCTTCGGGGGAATCGGGAGCGGTTTCAACCGCCCCCTCCTCGTCCAAATCCGCCGAGAATTCCGCTTGCACGTACTCGCAAACAACGCTCTCTATAAGCTGATTCCTCGACATATTACTCTGGCTTGCGAGTTCCGCTAATTGCCCCAAAACCTCGGGGGTAAATCGCACCGAAACGACCTCCCGATGAACCCGCTCCCTGCGAGGGCTTAAGCCCCCGTTTTCGTTGCCGTACCGCCAACCGCTGTCACCGTCCAAATTCTTGAGCATATGATGGCGAGCGGCTTTGAAAGTTTCGCCTTTCATTCCGAGCGATATTAACCAAACCCGCATGGAAAACTTCTCGTTATCGTAGTGTTCATGCGGCTTTGAAGTCACCCGCTTTTTGTCTTTCGCAGTCTTGCAGAGTTGCGTGATGAATTGTGCGTAGGAGTGAGTTTCTTCTCTCGTCAAACCAGAGCGAAACCACGAAAATGTCACCTCGCTCTCGCCGACTTCGATGGGCAGGGAATCCACTCCTAAAGCCTTCTTGATGAGAACCGCTTTCGACTCTACCATTAAGCAGAGATTGTTGAGCGTTTCGGGAGTGAACCCCTCGAGCGGTACACCAATGCTGAGAGAATCCGAATCCTCATACTTGAACCCGCCGTCTTCAAGAGCGTTGATGACCTCTCTAATCCGCTCGTCATCAATGGTTGCGGAGTTGAATGAAAGCGTTCCGTCACGCTCGACAGTGAAGTCCCCGATTGTGTAATTGTAGGTCGGTGCTTTTTCGTAAACCGCCTCTTCGCCGATAGTTTCTGCGATGATGTTTACGAGATTCTTCCTCTCTTTTCCTTGAACATTGTAATTGATTTTCATAACCGTAATCTCCCCAAAAAATTTTATTTGCCGTTAGGGGTTTCCCCCTGCCTGTCGGGCTTACGCACCCATTCGGCTTTTGGCTTGATTACAGTATAACTCGTTTTGACTAAAAAATCAACCCACACTTAATGGACATAAATCCGCATTACTCCAGTGTTTCAGCGGTTTCAGACTGCTCAGATTGTTCGGGTTCGGGAACATCTTTCCATGCTAATTTCTCACCATCTCGCAACAGAAAAACATCGTCATCATTTTTGCGAAAATTGATGTAACGATTCACAATACAATCGACATAACGCTCGTCAAGTTCCATCAAAAATGCAGTGCGTTCGGTCTGCTCGGCGGCAATCAAAGTTGTCCCAGAACCACCGAAAAAATCCAACGCTAAATCGCCAACACGACTTGAATTTTCAATCGCTTTTCCGACTAACGCAATAGGCTTCATTGTCGGATGTTCAGCGGATTTGGACGGTCTGTTAATTTCCCAAATATCGCTCTGTTTTCGGTCTTGGAGAGGACAAAGGCATTTATTCCCCTTAAGCCAACCGTACCAAATCGGCTCATATTGAGTGTGGTAGCCGTTTCGTGCCATTACGTGGTGATTTTTCACCCAAATAATCGTACTGCTCCAATGGTAGTTGCAATCGGCAAAAGCAAGCATTAAATTCCCCCACTCTTTCGCCGACATTGAGCAGTACATGGACGCTCCAAACTCACTCACGGAAGCCGCCGCAGTGAACGATTTCCGCAGAAACTCGCCGAAATTCTCGGTTGACATATTGTCATTTAGAATCGTGCGACGTTTCCAATTTGGATGGTTTGAGTTCCCATAAAAGACGTTATATGGCGGGTCAAAAAACGAAAATACCGCCTTACGTCCGCCCATCAAAGCCGCTACGTCAGCGGAGTTGGTGGAATCACCGCACATAACTTTGTGCCGCCCCAACAGCCAAACATCGCCCCGCTGACTCAACGGATTTTGGTTCGCCGAAACGTCAGAATCGGCATCGAAATTATCCTCCTTGAGCTTGGATTTCTGCCTCGCAACCGACTGAAATAATTTGTCCTGCTCGGCTTGGTCGAACCCCGTCAACTCCGCATTGAAACCGCATTCTACGAGTTCATGCAACAGTCCCGCCAACAGCATTTCATCAAACTGCCCTTGTGCTTTATTGAGTGCAACATTGACGGCTTTTTCACGAGTGTCATCGATATCCAAAATCACGCATTGTGCCTTCGTGTAGCCGAGGTGTTTCAAAATCTTCAAACGCTGATGACCACCGACTAAATTGCCCGTCCTCCGATTCCAAACCATCGGGTCTATGTAGCCGAATTCCTCAATCGACATCAACAATTTTTCGTAGGCAGGGTCGCCCGCTTTTAGGTCTTTTCGGGGATTATATTTTGCAGGATTCAGCCGACTTATTTCGACAAACTCTATTAGCATTTCTTTCATGGATTAATCACCTTTCTGTCAAGCGGACTGCTCGGCGGCAAGCCACCGACATCTCCGCTCTTCTTAGACCTCCGCAGGATTAAATTGCAACAATTTCGCCAACGCATCCGAGTGAGGATTTGTACCGCCAATGTTATGTTCACAGTTTTGAGCAACAATGTCCCAAATCTTCAACCACGCTCTGTCAGCGATTTTGAAGTATTTCGTGGCAGTATCGACAACTGGATTTTCAAGTAAAATTCCGTCACGAACGTAGGCAAATCCCTGCCGAGAAATATACCGCTCACACTCGTACCAACGAGCTTTCGCAATCGCATAATCGAAAATGTAATCAGCATTTATGAGGTGAGAGCAACCAGTTTTTTCAATCCACGACACAGTTTCACGGTATATGTCGTCCGCATCGGGCTTGAATTTTTCAGTCGGCTCGCCATCCACATCCGTGAGGATTTTACTGCAATAATTTTCGATGTAATCGGGCGGCTCGGGAGGCAGTTTCCCGCCCTCGAATTCGATGACAGTGATTTTCTGTTTTCCGGGATTTCCGTCCAATAACTTGTCAGCGAGATTCTTCTTTTTTCGACCGCTGTTTGGACGTTTCCCACCCCAACCGTTCGCCATTAAATCGCCCTCCCGACAACATTTGAAATAACTTGGATAATCTAATATATGCTCGAATTTTCGGAATATCACTTGGACAAACTGTATTATTTTTGTAGGGAATTGATTGGCTTGAGGCGGCTTGCCGTGCGGCTTGGCGGATTCGCTCCTCCCGCTCCCACCGAGAGATTGGCAATCTTCCGAAAAATTGAAAACTTGGATTTTTTCAAGAAAGTGTCGGCAGTAAAAAAAGACTCCCTCGTAAATCCAGTCTACAAGCGGATTTACAAGAGAGGTATTCGGGGAACTTGGTTTCGATTAAACTTGAAAGGTCGGCGACACACACGCCCCCCAAGGGCGTTCCTCAAGTCCTAAAGGCACAGAGATTAGACAGCCCCCTACCCATCGCCTTTGTCAAAATGACTAAAATTATACGAGCCGTAATGACGATGTTACTTGTTACCAAATAACCTGTGAAAAATATAGTTGCCCTTTTTTTACGAAAATATGCGGGCATTAGATTTTCCGTGCGAGTATAATTTTTTAAGTAACTTTAGTAACAAGTAACATTATTATTAAGACGATGATGGGTTGTCGGATGTCGATGAATGCGGCACGGGGAGTGGCTTTGGCGGTTCGAATCCTGCCACGTCGCACTGTTGAAAAAGCTTATGAAAATCGATAATCCAAACTTTTTTGGTCTCGTCTCCGAAGCGTTTTGTACGGTTCTTTTCCACGAAAAACTCCGAAAATTGCAGTTGTTTTTTGAATTGAGAATATGTCAAAACCTCGCCTAAAATGGCACAATCACGGCGATAACGGGTATATTTGTCGTAAATTCCCGCTAAATGTAAACACAAAAACTGATTATTATTCTCGAAAATGTAATCATTTCCGTGTTTTAACGGCATTCGAGACATGACTTCAAACGCTTGCTCTACGATGGATTTGTTGGAAAGTCCACCGTCTAAAAGGTACTCTTTCGCCGCAAATTCTATGTACTTTGTGCATGAATCGATGTCAAATGGGAACACCCACGGTAGGTTCAATCGCCCGCATAATTTCCGCAACAAGCAGAGACCCGCATACAAACAACACAGGTTGTCGAGAACCCGCAAAGGCAGTCCCGAAGCGAAAAACTCCTTGCCTTCGATGAACCACTGCTCGACTTCTGCGACAGTTGTATCGAGCGTAGAATCCAACAGCGACCGCCCCAAAGCGTTAAGCGTTTTTTCGTTTTGCGTGAGCCAAATAAAGCTGTCACGCTGTTCCGAATTTTGGGATATATCACGCTTGGAAAACAGTAGTTCAATCGACCGCTCACGAATGGCGGACTCTTCAGGCGACTCCTCACCCACAACACAAATCGGGGCGAGTAAATCGTAAGTGACCGCCGTTTGGTCAGCCCGCCCACGGACTCCCTCGTGGCAGTCGTAACTGTCACGAAAGTGGTTGTAGAGCCAGTTTAAACGATTGCGGTCAATCTTGGACGGCTTGAATTCGTCAAACGCTTGCGGGAAAATATTGCTTGAATTTGACTCACGCATAAGCGTGAACGCCGTCACTTGCCCCGATGCCGTCACTTTGGTGCGACTGAAAATCGTCTGAATAATGCGTTCGAGCGTGTTTGATTTCCCGCTCCCCGCCTCGCCGATTGCGAACAGATGCGGGAATTTAATCTTGACTCTGCGTAAATGCGGCTTGATAAAACACCCACAAACCCACGCTAAAATCGGAATCGTCTTGGCGGGTTCGTTATAATTCAGAATATGCACAGACAGGGTTCGAAGTGCATCAACAGTAATCAAATCGGCGTTCAAAATGTTGCTTTCCAAGACCTTGAACCGCTCCATCTGAACCGTGTCGGTGACCCGCCGACCGCCCACCCCGACCGCACCCGTGGTGTCCACGAAGATGAGTTTTCCCGCTTTACTGCGGGGATAAATCCCGATAGCTTTTACCCCACGTTTTTTTGTCCACTTCAGTGAATAGAGGTGGATTTTGAAGAGTTCCAAGTCGCTCTCGCCGCCCATAAACGACAGTGCGATTGTGTTTTTGTTAAGAACTCCACGCAATTTTGCAAGCGTTGAAAAGTCGCTCGACAACAGGGCTTGCGGGAATTTTTCGCCACCCTCGGTGACGAATTCGCAAGTCAATTGTGCCTCGTCATCCGAAATAATCATCACATCGGGATTCACCGTGAAATTGGTGATTTGATAGAATTTATCGCCTTTTCTACGAAAATAGCACCCACCCTCCACGAATATTTCCTGCGATTTATTCTGCGAAGTCGGCTTGACGTGCGGCTTTGCGGTATAGACTGCAGTAGTTGCGTTGCAAGCATTAAGAATCGTTTTCGCACCGTAAGTCAAGCCGTCAGAGTAGGCAATCCCCCACTTTTCCCGCATAAGCCCCGACTGGCGGAACAGTCTGTCCATCTGCGACTCGACTTTGCCAGTCCAGAATGCGAGTTTGCAACAAAGTGCGAAATCCGCTTCAGACTGCGATTTATACGCTCCCTGCCAGTCGCCTGAGTACAGCTTGTCGAACGCTCCGCCGTCCTTGGATTTTCGTGCCATCTCGAGGACTTTGTCATCGGGAATTTGCGTTATAGTTAACGGGTCAAATGTAGTCGCTGACTGCTTTTTCGGAGACTTCTCAAGTTTTGGAGTTGCAACATAGGTCGAGTGAATCCACGCAAGAACGCCATTATCGTCAGCGATTGAGTCCACACAGTTTGGATGGCGATTGCCCGTCATCGTGAAGTAACGAGCGTTGGAGTAAATCTCGACTCCAGTAGCGGAATTGCGATTCCCGCCTTTGGGGAGCGTTCCCTTGAGGAAGATGTGCAGTCCAGTCTTGGACGGCGAAAATTCGATGTAAGTCGGTGGTAGTCGGGCGATAATATCTGCGGCGATGGCATTGGAATTGCCGTCCGAGTCAAGGCAGTGGTCGATGTCAATTCCGACAATGCCGCAATCCTCGGTGAATACGAACCCGATGCCTGAGAAGTTGTAGAGTTCCCGAGCGTGGACGGCTTGTTCGAAAGTTCCCCACGTCTGCGAGTCAGTCGATGAGGCTTTCTTGCCGTTGTGCGGATTGTACGGGATTTTGCAGACTCTGCCTGTTTTGTCGGGTTCGAGTTTGTAGCCTACCCACTGCGGGAGGGCGGTTAGGTCGGTTGGGAATGTGTTTTTTTGCATAGCTACCACCTTTATAATAAGAAGAGTTTGTCTTATTAAAAGGTATGCTGCCATGAGGTTGTCCTATGAAAATAAAGGAATTCAACCATTCAACATTTCCTTGACTTGTCCATGCCCCCGCAAAAAAAGCGTTACAGACTCGCCCTCGTTAGAAACCCGTTTCGTGGGTCTTTCCTTGACCGAAATCATACTGTTGTTTCCTTTCTATTATAAATGAGTAACCGATTTTCACCATCGAACCGTACTGTCACCGACTTCACTCCGTCTTTCTGCGAAATCACGACACTCGCCCTGCACTCGTTCGTAATCTCAAACATCGTCACGTACCCAAGCCCGACACCCTCACCACGGTTCGGAGTCAGCGACTCCTTACACCGTTCCATGTCCGCTAACACGCTGTCACTGAACGCCGCTCCGTTGTCCTCGACAGTGATTCTGTCATGGGAAAATCGCACAACGATGCACTTCTCGCCGCCGCCTGCCTGTCGGGCAGACAGGTCATCGCCACGCTTGCCGTGCGACTCGAACGCATTGTCAAGCAGATTCACGATAATCGTTTCGAGTTGCGATTGCGGTACAAACTCGACAATCTCGCCGAAACAGCCGCTTTTTTCCATCCTTAATTCAATCCCGTTTCTGGAACAGCGTTGCTTGTTAAAGTCGAGGACTATATCAACGAGTAGGATTCCAACTGTCGGGAGTTGAGGCGTATAATCCATCACCGTTGCCATTTCAGCCGCTTTTAATCCCTCATACAGTGCGATTTTCGCTTCCTTGTCACCTGTAGCAATCGCCTGAACAACCGCCTCCCTGTACGCAGGGAGCTTTTTGTTGTCGGTGTGGCGGACTTTTTCGAGTTCAAGGCAGATGTCGTTCAACTCGGCGATTTCCGCTTGTTGCCTTGCATTGATTAGCTTCTGCGACTTCTCGTTGTAGTTTGTGATTGACTCTTTCTTGAGCCACCAGTACAGTCCAAGACCGCAGAGGACAATTCCCGACAGTAGCAACGCAAGCCCTAAATGCGACAACTCTTCTTCACGGATTACACCATATATTATCAGCACAACTCCTGCAATCGCGACCCCTGCACTGCTTAAGCTGTTGTTGTACTTGATGATTATTTTGAATTTTATGTTGAATAGAATCAATATGAATGCCGTTTCGATAGCGAGATGAAGTAACATAAACCATATGTCCACATCACGCTCTCCAAAAATTATAAGAAAAGCACTTGATATAAAAGTTGAAACCGAATACAGTACATAGCTTGCACCATAAGATAAAGCCAAGAAAAACACATTTTGTCGAAAACTTGATTTTTCGGCAAGTGAGATTAACAAGCCTAAAATCGCAATCACGAGCATAGAATTTATAGGCTCTATAAATTCCAACCATGCCAACAGAAATACCGAAATAATCACGCAACCGCAAATCGCAATGCCCTTTCTCGGGAAAGAAACTCCCCCACGGCTTTTCTCAAGCCGCACATACAGTAAGTAAGCGAAAACTGATATATAAGCGGTTTTGACAAAATCAAGAAAGGTCATATCACCTCAAAAATTCACGAGTTTTTACGTCTGTCTTTTACTATTTTATGTCGAATTCTGTGGTATTGTTAGATTACGATATCACAGAAGGAGGAAAGATGATGAACTATTGGACTGCTGTTTGGAATTTGTTTTTACAATCTATGCGTTTGGGTTAAACCGCAACGAGGGCGGGTGCGGCAAAACCACGCTGCACCCCGCAACATCCCGTTGGACTTTATCGGCGACATACAGCACCATCTGGCGATTGGTAGGAGTCCCCGTATCGTAGTCGATGTTGGACGTGTAGTTTTCCTGTAACGTCTCGACATCGGTAATCCGCCACGTCCGAATAATCGCAAGATTAATCGCACGACAAATGCTGTTGTCGGTTTTCTTGAAAGCCTTGGCAATCACGGGGTACACGTCTTTACTCATAGACGGATTCTTCTTGCCCGCATAAATCACGGTCGCAACGGCATGAATGAGGTACTCTGTCCCGATAACATCACGGGTGAACCCGATTTTCTCGACTTCACGGGCAATCGCCTCCTCCAACGTCGCACTCTGCGACTGTTCCTCTTGAGGTTGACTGTTCATACAGGTTTGAGCGAAGTCGAAGACAAGCCGTGGCGAGTAGTCGGGCTTGATTTTCAAGAAAATGTAATCCGCTCCGAGGTTGCGGACAATGCGGCTCGTCTTGCGGGAATCGTTGTTGGTAATCACGATGATGAACGGCTTGTACGGCAGTTTCGTAGCCCTCAGCCATTGCAGAAATGCGATTCCGTCACCATCACTTACGTTGAGTTCAAGGTCAAGCAACACGACGTCGAACACGGCTTTTTCAGCGAGCTTGGCGGCTTTCTTGAACCCGTGTGCCACACTCAACTCGACCGTGTACGGCAGATGTTCAACGCACTTCTCGTACTTCTCGCAATGCGGAAGTTCATCTTCGATGAGCAAAACTCTCATATGTTTAATTCCTTTCAGCACCACAATATGTTGTGTCTGGATTTGTGCATTCGACAGCAATCGACTGCACTCCGCCCATTATATCATATTTAATTGGATATTTCAAGTAAAATAATGTATTTGCGACTATATATTTTTGCGAAAAGTCGTGATATACTGTTATACATGAGAAAGGTGAAGTCGATGTACGGCGATTTTGTTCGCAAGCGAATCACGGAATTACGGCTACGTAGCGGTGATTCAGAGCATCATATAAGTGCCGCCCTGAAGCGAAGTTCGGGCTACTTATACAACATATCCTCGGGGAGGTCGTTGCCGTCTTTAGAGCAGTTGTTTGCGATTGCCGACTATTTCGGACTCACTATGACGGAATTCTTTGACGAAAAGTGCCAATATCCTGAGTTAATTTCACAAGCAGTCAACGGCATGAACAAACTCAATCAAGATGACATGAACGCTCTGCTTGGTATGATTGGACAGTTATGCGTAATGCGGGCGGCTCTCGACGATTTGGCAAAGGTTGACAATGAAGATGAGGCATCTGCGGAAAGCAAGCGGGCGGCGAAAGTCAAATAAGCCCACTGGATTCCGTGAGCTATTCCTTTATAGTAGGAAGAGACATGAACAAGCTACGAAATCAACCGTAAACCCATGTAAACGGCGTTCTTGTCGTCTTGGGTGATTCCGAGGTAACGTCGGGTGACGTTCAGCGAGGAGTGATTGTAGATTTCCACGAGTACCGCAGTCGAGACTCCGCTCTTCCACGAGTGGTAGCCGAAGGTCTTTCGGAGGGAATGACAAGACACACGCTGTTGAAATCCCAACGCTTCCGAGGCGGCACGAATAAGCCTGTACGCTTGAATTCTGCTGATAGCTTTCTTGGTCTTTGGGTTTTCGATGAGAAACGCCCCTTGACGGAGTTTCTGTGCGGCGAGCAGAGTCAACGCTCTGATGACCGCTTTGTTGAGAGCGAAGGTCTTGGATTTGCGAGTCTTCCCCTCGATGATGGTAACGCTGTCACGAATTCTGTTCTTCTCGAAGTCGTAGACATCGTCCCAACGCAGACGGAGCAAGTCGCTGATTCTCAGAGCGGTATGAACTCCGAGGACGACAAGGGCATAGTTGCGGAGTTGCCCCTTGTTGAGGTAGTATTCCGCAAGCCTGCGGACATCGTTCTTGTTTCTAATCGGTTCAGTGGTCATGGTGAGCCTCCTTTATATAGGACTGTCGTACGAGTAACATATTTCATAGTATGTTACACGGGCTTATTTTATGCCACAGTTAAGCGACTTTTGTTAATCGCTCGTCCATCTTTTCAACTTACAAAACGCCATGAGGCGTTTCTTTTATGTCACTTTAAATCAGCGGTTGCATGGTCTGGGTAACATATTATCAAATTTGTTACATCAACATAAAATCGAGGTATAGAGAGTTGAACAACAAGAAAATCTTGGACGACCTCTATTTGGAAAACAGAGGTCGCCTTGCCTTATACATCAAATCCAAAATATACTCGAAAGAGCAGAGCGATGTCGAGGACTGCGTTCAAGAAACTTTTGTGAAGGCAGTTGAAAAATCGCTCACCACCGACCTTGCGGAGCATCCCGAATTAGAAAGTTGGCTGTTTCGCATTGCAAAAAATGTTTTGATGAAGTTCAACACAGCCTACATGAAATCCAAGGAACATATCGACATAGAAACGGATATGAGTCAAATCCCCGACAATAATAATAGTATAAATCAACTTATAGAAGACATTGCATTCGCTGAGATTGACATCGAAAAGCTACGAGCCAAGTTGTTTGAGATATTAACAGAAAGCGAAAAAGAGTTGTTTGACTTGAAACGTGACGGTCGAACCACCAAGGCAATTTCCGTCATGTTGCACAAAAGCGAAGACTCAATTAAGGCAAAATATAAGCGAATTAGACAAAAATTAAAAGAACGCTTAAAAAAAGTGACACACCTTTAATTTTCAAGGGATGTATTAAGTAGAGGGGGTGAAGCCATGCCACATGATTATGAAAATTTGACCTACGAGGATTTGCGTGAGTTGCTCTTGAATGGCGAGCTCGAACACCAATATATGAGCCAATATGATTATGAATTTTTACTCGATAACGAAGTAGAATTCGGTGGTTGCAACACGACTGTCATTGATTTTTGCACGGAAGGACTGGCAAGGTTCGAAGAATACCAAAAATGCTTAGATTTACCAATGAAAGGCAGAATCGACCTTGAGGAAATTGTCAAGGAATACCAAATGAAAGCGTTATTCGGACAGCTTGATGAACCCAAAGTAGCAGTCATCATTCATCGCAAACCAAAGCGGTTTATTATTATGATTGCCGCAGTCATTGCCTCGTTTTCACTTGTTATTGTGACTGTATCAGCAATGGGATATAATCCCATCGAGTTAATTAGGAATGCGTTGAACTCATCTAATAGAATAGCTACGGATAATCGTGGTGATGGGGTGATGTTGTCGGATGATATTCGTGTTTATAACTCAATGAGTGAAATGCTCGAAAAGGAAAATTTGAACATTCTATATCCCGCAAAATTGCCAGATAAGTACGAGTTTACAGAGTTTAAGATTACTGACTTTGGCGACATACTTGTAGCAGGTTCGTATAACATTGAACCATATATCTCTTTTGAAATAAGGATTGGAGCGGGTATCCCAATCGAAGATTACTCGCACGAGATAAATGGAATAAGGTACACTATTACAGAAAGGGATAGTATGTACGATGTTGCGTGGAGCTATGGAACAGATTATTATACGATAGTTGTTGGCGATAAGACCATCATATCGGAAATAATAGAAAATTTGAAGGAGAGTTGATAATGAAATCAAGAAAACTATTTTTGAAACCCATCGCAATTTTTATGGCAGTGTGTACGCTTGGCAGTATAGCGGTAAGTGCGGAAACACGTTCATCTCGTCCCAGTACGGAGATTATAATTGAAGGTGTTGATGACAGAGAGAAAGTGCAGTTAATTATCAACACTATTAATGGAGTGGAAATCATCGAACCCCGCAGTATTCTTTGTATATTCGGACACAACACCGCTAAAACAGCGGCTCTGGGGACAGAACATCGTGTTTGGGCTACTTCCCCGAGGTGCAGACAAACAATATACGATGTGACCTACTGCACACGCTCTGGCTGTAATTACATCACCTATACTATACGTTCGCAGTCATCTATACACTGCTGTTAATTATTGCCGTAAAGCCTCGCCCTGCTTGGGACGAGGCTTTATTTTTATACAGGCTTTGGTTAAATTGCACAATTAAATCGTTATTACCGCCTCGGTTTTTGGCGAATGCTACAAATCGAAAAAGTTTTTGCAGAAAAAGTGACACCCTACACATTTTTCAGGGATGTATTATATAGAGGGACAAAAGAGGAGTCACACGAAATTTATGTAATTGGTTAAATTGAAAGGGTAAGGTGATGCCGTTATGGTGTACGAAAGTTTAAGGCGGTAGTCGCAAAATATGTTGATTCGCTATATCAACACGTTTTCAGTAGCAGGATAAGTGCAGTGTTTATACGGGTTTTGTGGTTTAAACTGCCCACTGTGAAATGCCTGTCAACATATTTTGCGATTACCGCCAAGTTTTAAATCCAAGGATGACGAATAGCAAGGCGGGGATTCGCAGACGTAATCGAGTCCGAAAAATCTAATAATTTTAATTACGAAAGGGAACTGTTATGTTTACTAAAAATTTAAAGTCCACAGGGAAGAGATTTATCTCTATGTTACTAAGCGTTGCTATGCTGATGAGTATAGCCGCAACAATGCCATTCACAGCGATTGCTGACGATAGCGGAGGTGGGTATCCCGATGACCTCCAAACTCTGACAAAACAGTATGTAATGTATGCCACAGGCGGGAGTGCCACGCAAATCAACACCACGAAAACGACTCTCGAAGGCAACCTATACACAGGCGGCAACCTCGATGCTTACAGTGCAAGGGTTGACGTTTATGGCAGGGTAGATGTCGTAGGTCATCTCAACAAGCATCAACACTCGATTTTCAACAGACTTCAGTATGTAGGCGGGTCGCCTTATGAAACTCTTGTTTTTAATGAGGAAACAGAAGAATTTGAAACAGTCATTGAGTACACTTCTGGTCGTACTCCGTATGATTACCCGCATTTTACTCAAGAAGTCATGGATTCGCTCGGTGATGATTACGCTCACTATCAATGGTGGCACGGTGTTCACAACACTGATGTTACCAACGATTCGCCGATTTACGTTGAAAATGGTGGGCTTCAATTCACAGGGAATACGGTGACATTGCAAGACACGATAGTTGCCGACAACTCACTACTTATCAGTGCTTCAACCGCTCTTAATACGGTAGAAGGTGCTGAAGTGAATTTGTTTGTTCCGAACGGCAATATCGGAATTCATGTCGGCAGTGCTAATATAAATGGTATTATCTACGCCCCAAACGGAACGGTTCAAATCACAGGAACGGATATCAATATCAATGGGGCGATTATTGCAAAAGAGATTTTAATCAGTGCAAACACCGTTACTATCAATGAGAATTATGATTTATCATTGGCTGAACATTTACTGACTGGAAGAGTGGAAATTCCACTTGACCAAGATAGCGACGATGACTGGTTAACTGATTACGACGAGGTGTTTTTTTACGAAACCGACCCATTTGAAGCCGATACTGACGGGGACGGTCTCGGTGATGGCTTGGAAGTTCTTATTTTGGAATACGACCCTCTAAGTAAGGATACCGATGGAAACGGCATTGAGGATGGTGATGAAGATTTTGATGGCGATGGGCTCACGAATATTGACGAAATATTCTATGGAACAGATTTAACCTTAGTTGATTCAGATGGAGATGGGCTTTCGGATGGGGATGAGGTTCATATTTACGGAACAGACCCAACTAATCCCGATACTGATGGTGATGGGATTTCAGACGGTGAAGAATTAAATATATTCGTCGATTTCGGAATATACCTTGACCCGCTTAGTCCTATAACCGATGGAATCACTCCCGATGGTCAACGTATTCTTCCGTCACAAGATGTAAGTAATAGCAACTTGGCTGAATTTAATGTGGATAATGAGTATACTTTATCAGTCGCATTGGAGGCGGCAGGAAACGTAAACAACAGCACAACAATTAAAAATAGTGGGTTTTCATATATAGAAAATTCTAACGATGCTGTTTTGGGCAAGGTTGTGTCAGTTAGTTATAGTGAGTTATTAAAAGTTGACAGTGTTACGCTTAACTTTGAAATCCCAACAAATGCTTTAAATTCAGCAAGATTTTACCCAAACAATCCAGAGCT
>WRLX01000020.1 GCA_009777415.1 Oscillospiraceae bacterium | reverse complement strand
TATTAAGTCGCACGATAAGTTGCGACTTAATCGGCTACCTGTGTCGGTTGTCTGCCGAAGGCAGACGAGACACAGAGCCATTTGAGCGAGAAAAGTCCTAATCGGGCTTTGCCTGATTAGACAAGACTTTTCGAGCGGAGTAATATATCTAAGTTGAAAGGGGCAAGAGTAAAAATGTTTACGCAGATTAACAGTGTTGGTTTATTTGGGATGAATGCTTTTCCTGTTACGACTGAGATTAACGCTTATAAAGGACTTTCCGATTTTCAGATAGTCGGGTTGGCCGATGCATCGGTTCAGGAAAGCAAGCAACGGATTTTCGGCGCGTTAGCTAATGCAAGGATTAAGATTGAAAACAAAACCATGGTAATAAATCTTACACCCGCTTCTGTAAAAAAAGCGGGTTCTTCCTATGATTTGGCGATTCTTACGGCAATGCTTGTGACACAAGCAGATATAGCCGTTGACTTAAAACGCGCCGCTTTTTTCGGGGAAGTCAGCCTTGGCGGGGGAGTCAACGGAGTACGCGGCGCGTTGAGCATGGCGATTGAGGCGCGAAAAAGCGGATGTGACGAGCTTTTTCTGCCTTATGAAAATGCCGCCGAGGCGAGCGTTGTTGCGGGATTAAAGGTGTACGGGGTCAGCAATGTTATACAGTTGTATGAACATTTGAGCGGCAAAGCATTACTTAACCCCCAAAGCCCGTATGTTCCCGAAAAAGGCACATACCAAGATTTGGCAGATTTTGCCGATGTTAAAGGACAGGAAAATGTCAAGTTGGCGTTGACAATTGCGGCGGCGGGTTTTCATAATGTACTTATGATAGGTACGCCCGGGACAGGTAAATCAATGCTTGCAAAAAGGCTTCCCTCAGTGCTTCCCGCAATGACGTTTGATGAAAGCATTGAGACTACTCAAATTCACTCTGTTGCGGGAATTTTGGACAAAAATGCCCCTCTTGTGGTTAATCGCCCGTTTCGTCCGGTAAGCCATACTGCATCGGCGGCGGGATTGTGCGGCGGGAGCGGGATTCCCCGACCGGGCGAGATTTCGCTTGCCCACAACGGGGTGTTGTTTTTGGACGAACTGCCCGAATTTGAACGCAGAACTCTCGAAACGCTCAGACAACCTGTCGAGGATGGGGAAATTGTCATATCGCGGGCAAACGGCTCGGTGCGTTATCCTTGTAACTTTATGCTTGTTGCGGCAATGAATCCCTGCCCCTGCGGCAACTTCGGGCATACCACCAAACAGTGTGTCTGTTCCCCTATGGCAGTGACACGCTATTTGGCGAAAATAAGTCAGCCCGTTCTTGACAGAATTGATATTCAGATAGAGGTTAATCCTATCAGCTATAACGAGATTTCCAACACTGAAAAAGGCGAGAGCTCCGCCGCAATCCGCGAAAAAGTGGAAAAAGCGCGGCTTATTCAAAAGGAAAGGTATCGCGGTGTTAAAGGAATCCGCTCTAACTCGGAAATACCCTCTTCTATTTTAGGCGAAGTCTGCGTTTTGGAGGATGCGGCAAAGGATTTAATCAGGAATGTTTTCGATAAGCTCGGAATGTCAGCCCGCGCTTATGACAGGATTTTAAAAGTAGCGCGGACTGCCGCCGATTTAGACGACTGCCCGCTCATAAAAAAGAAACACGTTTCACAGGCGATTAGCTATAGAAGTTTGGATAGGAAGTATTGGGGGAATTGAGCGGGTTGGAAGCCTTTGAATGTTGACGTGGGTTAGGGCGTAAAACCACATAACCCTAACCAAGTTCAGCAATAGCATCCCTATAATAAGCCGCTTGCTCAAAATCAAGGATTTTTGCCGCCTCTTTCATAAGAACGGTGTACTTTTTAATAAGCTCATTTTTCTCGGACTTAGTGAGCTTTTTCTTTTTTGTGCCGCTCGACTTTCCGTCATCTTCCTTTTGAGTTATCTCAAGCACATCGCGGACTTCTTTTATAATTGTTTGAGGAGTAATGTTATTTTCTCTGTTATACTGTTCTTGAATCTCTCGGCGGCGGTTAGTCTCGCGGATTGCCGCTTCCATTGAACGTGTCACGGTATCGGCGTACATGATTACTTCGCCGTCGGAGTTTCGCGCCGCCCTGCCTATTGTTTGGACTAACGAGGTCTCGCTTCTTAAAAAACCTTCCTTGTCCGCATCGAGAATAGCGACTAACGACACTTCGGGCAGGTCAAGCCCCTCCCTCAGCAGATTAATGCCGACAAGCACGTCAAACTCACCTAACCGCAAATCCCGAATAATTTCCATACGCTCCATAGTATCAATATCATGGTGCATATACTTTACTTTTATATCAAACTTTTTTAAATAAAGAGTCAAATCCTCCGCCATTTTTTTGGTGAGTGTAGTAATAAGGACACGCTCTTTAGGCTCACGCTCAATCCTCTTGTTTATTTCGGAAAGCAACTCTTCAATTTGCCCCTCAACAGGCTTAACGGTTATTCGCGGGTCAAGAAGCCCAGTCGGGCGGATTACCTGCTCGGCAATTTTTGTGCTTTTTTCCTTCTCAAATGCCGATGGAGTAGCCGAAACAAATATTACTTGGTTAATTTTGTTGTAAAATTCATCAAAATTCATCGGGCGGTTGTCATAAGCGGAGGGAAGTCTGAACCCGTAATCAACGAGATTCCTTTTGCGTCCCGCATCCCCGCCATGCATTCCGCGAACTTGCGGAATTGTAACATGGCTCTCATCTATCATCAACAGCCAGTCTTTTTTAGGGAAGTGGTCCAACAAAGTAATCGGCGTACTCCCGGGGGGGCGACCCGCCAATATACGCGAATAGTTTTCAACTCCCTTACAAGTCCCTATTTCGCGCAGCATTTCCATATCATACATAGTACGCTGTGCAATCCTCTGCGCCTCAATAAGTTTGTGTTCTTTTGTAAAACGCTCGACCTGCTCTTCCATTTCAAGCTGAATTTCATCTAACGCTTTTTCAAGCCGTTCTTTATCGACAATATAATGGGTTGCCGGGAAGATTGCAACATGGCTCATTCGGCTGATTACATTGCCCGATACGACCTCAATTTCCGATATTTGTTCAATTTCGTCCCCAAAGAACTCAATTCGCACCGCACGTTCCACCGGATTACCTGCCGGGAAGATTTCTACAACATCTCCCCGAACCCGAAACTTATTGCGGGCAAAATTAACGTCATTGCGTTCATATTGGATTCCGACAAGCTTTTTCATGACTTTTTCGCGGGATATTTCCATACCCTTGCGCAGTGAAATGACATTGGCGCGGTATTCCTCAACCCCGCCTATCGAAAATATACAAGAAACGCTCGCGACTATAATAACATCGCGCCTTTCGGCTAAGGAAAACGTCGCCGAGTGTCTCAGTCGGTCTATCTCATCGTTAATTGCCGAGTCCTTTTCAATAAAAGTATCGGTGCCGGGGATGTAGGCTTCCGGCTGATAATAGTCATAATAGCTCACAAAGTATTCCACGGCATTGTCAGGGAAAAACTCCTTAAACTCGCCGCAAAGCTGTGCCGCCAAAGTCTTGTTATGCGCTAACACAAGTGTCGGTCGGTTTACTTTTGCGATTATATTCGCCATTGTAAAAGTTTTCCCCGAGCCTGTGACACCCATTAAGGTTTGTTCACGCTCGCCGTTAAGCACGCCGTCCGCAAGTGTGCGGATGGCTTTGGGCTGGTCGCCTGTCGGTGCGAATGTTGATTTCAAATTGAAACTATTATTACTCAAATTACTCTCCGTGTTCATTAGACCTCTTGCGTAATCAAATATGGCGGCTTCACGCACATATTTTTCGCCATACTGCGCTAATTTTTGTTTAAATATCAACGGATATTCGCACAAAAATTGCCTTGTCTGACAAAAAATCTGCACACAAATCCGCTCATTTTTGATTACGCAAGAGGTCTACTGTGTTTACCGTTATGACCATGACTTCCCGCCACAAACGTGGCAATGAACTTCAAAACTCTAAAAAACCATTTTCCCGCATTGATGTAACCCCGTCTCTTCCGACTATGATATGGTCAACTAAATCAACCTCCATCTTTTTGTAAATATCGTGTATGTTCTTTGTGGAATCGACATCGGCGCGTGAGGGTATACAACTCCCGGCAGGGTGATTATGCGTGATTACCAATCGGCTGCAATTTCTCTCAAGTATAGAGCGTGTGATTTTTCTGACCGGGATATTGACCTCGCCCAGCCGCCCGTTACAAATCTTTTCATGAGAAATCAGCTTTAAGTCATCGGTTAAGTAAAGACAGTGAAACTCTTCCTCAAGCGCGCCTATAAAAAGAGCCGTGCAAAATTCTTTAAGAAGTTTTGAGTTAAACAGCGATTCTAACTCTTTCTGCGCTTGTCTTTCAATGTACAGCTTAGAAAACATTCTCATAAAACAAATAAGCGATGCGGCATTATCCCCCACGCCCTCAACCTTCATCAAATCCTCAAACCCGGCATTAATCACCCCGACAAGCGAACCGAACTTATCAATAAGCCTGTGAGCAATATAGTTGGTATCGCCTCGCGGGATTGCATAGTACAGCAAAAACTCCAAAGGTTCATGCTCCGGAAGATGCTCAATTCCGCTTTTAAGGAATTGAGCTTTTTTTCTCTTTCGATGCCCATGATGAAGGTGGTCTTTCTTTTGCATGATTTTACCCATGCCCTTTCTGCACAAATGTGCAATTGTCGATTTTTATCGAACGACATCAGTTTTTTTTACATTGGGTTCTTCGCAAAAAAGCTTTTCTGCGTTAGTTGTATTGGCAATATCAGCAACGCCCGAGCTGTATTTCAACCCTGTATTTGCACAAGCACGCTTAAATGCTTCTTCGGGGGTAACCCCCTCTCTTCTTTCCCATTTCATAACTATGACCATTCCTTTCCGAGGCACTCTATCCGAAAGCCCGTTTTACGTAGACTCACTTTCAATTTCCTACTTCAAAATTAACTTCAAATTTTTTATTTCCTATATTTGGCATTATAACTACTTTAAGAACCTGTCTTCATAAGCAAACGCACTGCTAAATCGCTTATGAGGACAGGTTCTAAATTTCAACCACTCACCCCAAAACCGCACCCGTATGCGCACTTGTGACTATTCTTGCATAGCGGCTCAAATACCCGTCAATGCCTTCTTTAACTTTGACAGCCACGCTCTCCTTGCGTTCGGCAATAACAGAATCCCCGGCGGCAAGCTCAATTTTACCTGCGGGAATATCTATGCGTATTTCATCACCGTCCCTAACATAAGCAATTAACCCGCCCGCGGCCGCTTCAGGTGAAATATGCCCTACCGAAACCCCCCTGCTCGCCCCGGAAAAACGCCCATCGGTAATCAATGCAACAGAGCCGTCAAGGCCCATTCCCGCAATTGCGGCAGTCGGCGCAAGCATTTCGGGCATTCCGGGCCCGCCTTTCGGCCCCTCATACCGTATTACAACCACATCGCCCGATTGAATTTTGCCGCCGAGAATTGTGTCAACCGCCTCTTGCTCCGAGTCAAACACCTTTGCTTTCCCCGTAAAAACCATCATGCTTTCATCAATCGCGCCGCGTTTGACTACCGCGCCTTTTTCGGCAATATTGCCTTTCAGTACGGCAAGCCCCCCTGTTTTACGGTGAGGATTATCTATCTCCCTTATAACAACCCCGTCCGCGGATTTCGCTTTATCAAGCTGTTCTTTCAAACATCCGCCAACGGTGCGTTGCCGCAAGTCAAGCAAATCGGATTTCGACAACTCGCGCATTACTGCTTGAATGCCGCCGACAGCGTGTAAATCCTCAATAAAGACATTACTCGCGGGATTAAGCTTGCATAATTGCGGGATTTTTTCGCTTATTTCCCCTATATCATCAAGTGTCAGGTTAATCCCCGCTTCATGAGCAACCGCAAGCAGGTGCAACACCGTATTGGAAGACGCGCCGATTGCCATATCAACCGCCAACGCATTGTAAATATTGGATTTTGTCATAATGTCGGACGGTTTTACGTTATTTTTATACACCTGCATAATTAACTCCCCCGTCTCTTTAGCGAGCCGCAACCGCGCAGAAGTTACCGCGGGTTCTGTTCCGTTCCCCGGTAGTGCAAGTCCTATTGCTTCGGTAAGGCAGTTCATCGAGTTCGCGGTATACATTCCCGCGCAAGAGCCGCAGGTGGGGCAGGCATTGTTTTCAAAGTCCCCCAGTTGCTCTCGGTTGATTTTGCCGCCCGTAAACCCGCCGACAGCCTCAAACACTTCCGAAAGTCCGACTTTTTTTCCGCCTGCAATCCCCGCAAGCATAGGCCCGCCGCTGACAAATACCGATGGGATATTCAGCCGCGCCGCCGCCATCAGCATTCCGGGAACAATCTTATCGCAATTGGGAATAAACACCGCTCCGTCAAGCGGGTGGGCAGTCAGCATTACTTCAATGCTGTCGGCAATCAGCTCACGAGAGCAAAGCGAATACCTCATGCCTTTATGATTCATGGCAAGCCCGTCGCATACACCTATAGTAAAAAACTCGAAAGGCACTCCGCCCGCATTGCGAATCCCGTCCTTTACCGCACGTGAGATTTGGTGTAGGTGTGTATGCCCCGGAACATAGTCGCTCGCCGCGCTTATTACGGCTATAAACGGCTTGTCCATTTCGGAATCGGTGATTCCGAGCGATTTAAGAAGTGAACGATGCGGAGTACGCTCAACTCCGCTTGTTAATAAATTACTGCGCATTTTTACCCTTTTCCTTTTTCATTTACATTAGAAGCTGTGTTCATAGTCAATCGCACCGCATAAACGGCAAATTTTCCGCCATACTGCGTTGCAATTTTATTAAATATCGTGGATATTCGCAAAAATTTCGCCTTGTCTGACGAAAAATTTGCTCGTTTCTACGGCACGCCGCCTATGAACACAGTTTCTTAGACCTCTTGCGTAATCAAATATGGCGGCTCACTTCCTTTGCTCAATTTCTCAGACTTTGGAGTGGTGCGGGGATTCTGCCGCCGCGTTTAATAAACTTGCCCGGCGAAAACCTGTTTACAGGCATTACAGGCCCGCTTCCGAATAATCCGCCGAACTCGAGCATTTCTCCCTCTTTTTTACCTATTGCGGGGATTACTCTTACCGCAGTGGTTTTATTGTTAATCATTCCTATTGCCGCTTGGTCTGCAATTATACCCGATATTACATCAACATCGGTATCGCCCGGAACTACAACCATGTCAAGCCCGACAGAGCATACCGCCGTCATTGCTTCGAGTTTTTCAAGCGAGAGTGCACCCGCCTTTACCGCGTCAATCATTCCGGCATCCTCCGACACGGGAATAAACGCACCCGACAGCCCGCCAACGCTCGACGATGCCATTACTCCGCCTTTTTTCACCGCGTCATTAAGCAGAGCGAGAGCGGCAGTAGTCCCGTATCCGCCGCACTTTTCCAGGCCCATCTCCTCGAGAATATGCGCAACCGAGTCCCCAACTGCGGGAGTCGGCGCCAGAGACAAGTCCACGATCCCGAAAGGAACGCCCAATGCCTTAGCCGCCTCAGTTCCGACTAATTGCCCCATTCTTGTTATTTTAAAAGCAGTCCGCTTAATTGTCTCGGCAATTTCGCCGATGTCTGCGTCCTGCATTTCTTTTTTGGAAATGGCACTGCGGACTACTCCGGGTCCGCTTACCCCGACATTGATTACACAATCCGGCTCGCCTATTCCGTGAAATGCACCCGCCATAAAAGGATTGTCTTCAACGGCATTGCAAAATACCACAATTTTTGCCGCGCCGAAGCAAAAGTTGTCGGCTGTTCGTTTTGCCGCTTCAATTATTATTCGCCCCATAAGCGCGGCGGCATCAATGTTAATCCCCGCGCGGGTAGAGCCTATATTAACCGATGAGCAGACCTTTGAAGTCTCGGCAAGCGCGTTCGGAATCGATTCAATAAGCTCCTTATCGCCGGCTGAAAACCCTTTATGAACCAATGCCGAGTACCCGCCGATGTAATTCACGCCCGTTGTATCTGCCGCTTTTTGCAATGCGTATGCAAACTTTACGGGTTCGCCTTTTGCCGATGCCGCAAGCATGGCAATCGGTGTTACCGAAATGCGCTTATTAATAATCGGAATCCCATAGCGTTTTTCTATTTGTTCGCCTGTTCGCACATGATTTTCGGCAAGCCGTGTAATCTTATCATAAACTTTTACACAAGCTTTATCAATGTCCGCATCGGCACAATCAAGCAGGGAAATCCCCATCGTAACAGTACGAATATCGAGGTTCTCCCCCCGTATCATTTTTATCGTTTCAAGAATATCCTTATTGCTTATCATTTTACCCTTGTCCCTTCTGAACGAGTTTTCTTTAAAAGTTTCGTTTTCCGCATTTACTCGGATTTATCTACAAGTTTTTTACCCTTGTCCCTTCTGAACGAGTTTTCTTTAAAAGTTTTGTTTTCCGCATTTACTCGGATTTATCTACAAGTTTTTTACCCTTGTCCCTTCTGAACGAGTTTTCTTTAAAAGTTTTGTTTTCCGCATTTACTCGGATTTATCTACAAGTTTTTTACCCCTCAAATACGGTGCATGGAATTAAAAATATCCTCATGCATTACATGAACTTCCATTGACATTTCCTTGCCGCATTCTTTCAGCTTATCGGAAAGTGCGGTAAACTCTATATTGCATTTTGAAACGTCCGCAAGCATTGTCATAACAAATAAATCCTGCATTACTGTTTGCGACATATCCATTACATTGACGTTTGCCGAGGCACACGCCGCAGTTATTTTCGCCAAAATTCCGACCGTATCTCTCCCGGTTACTGTAATTACTGCTCTCATAAACACTCCTAATATTTGTAATAGTTTTTATTTTATCACATATATATAGAAAAATCAATCATATTTTTTCATTTTTTTAAATAAACATTAAGTAATCCGAGAAAGGATACATTTGTGCAGAAAGGGCAAGGGCAAAAGTTTAAATCAATTCTCTTTGTAAATGGGGAAAACGAGTTTTTACGGCACATTTGTGCAGAAAGGGCAAGGGCAAAAGTTTAAATCAATTCTCTTTGTAAATGGGAAAACGAGTTTTTACGGCACATCTGTGCAGAAAGGGCAAGGGTAAAAATATGAAGGGTATGGAGAAGATGTTGGAGACAGCGAGCAAAAAGCTTGGAATTTCTTCCAACGAGTTAGGGAGTTTACTTAAAAAAGGCGACATGAACGCAATTATGGAAAAAATGGATAAAGACGAGGCAAAAAAATTAAAAGACGCGCTTAACAATCCCGAAGTCGTAAAAATGATGAAAAATTCAACGGAAATGTCCGATTACATGAAAAATATGCAAGAGAATCAAAAAAAATGAACTCTTATTTATTGGCGATTCCTTAAAAGGGGGGGCGGAGAAAATGGATATGGAGAGCATGGCAAAGCTTATGCAAGTGTTAATGTCGTCAAACGACTCCGATAACTCCGGCGGGAACGGCGAAGCCGCCCCCCAAAATGAATCGGCAAAAGAAACCGGCGACGGAAATGATGAAAACGGCGGAGATTTCAGCGGGATTTTCGATAACATCAATTTTGATATGCTGTCAAAAATGGGGGAGTTGTTTTCACGAATGAACCGCCCGGACAGGAATGCCGAGCTTTTGCTTGCATTAAAACCGCACCTGAGGATTGAAAATCAGCATAAAGTAGACAGCGCGATGAAACTGTCAAGAATGATGTCAATGCTTCCTTTTTTAAAGGAAAGCGGTATATTAAACGATTTATTCTGATAATTAGAAAGGAATAGTGTAAGTTTGAATAATAGCGGAGGTGTCACCGGCTTCGCCGGTGAGCAGTCCGCTTGACAGGCTTATTCATGGAGGCTTTGTGCCTCAGAAAGGCATGGTCATAAGTTTGAAGCAAGAGCTGCCCTGCTTGGCGGCTTCGCCGTCAAGCAGGGCAGCTTGACGAGTTTGATGAGCCTTTTGTGGCTCGGAAAGGTATGGTCATAAAAATGAAATATAATCTTGAAAAGGCGATTGCCGATTACAGCAAAGAAGCTTTGCAAATGGCAAGTTTTAAAAAGCAGTCTATTGTTGACATCAAAAACGTAGAAGTCCCCGAACCCGAGCCGACGCCGGAATTTAAGCCCGCACCAAACCGGGCATTTGTACCCGCGCCTGTACCCGAACCTGCACCGACAACGGCATCTGAGGTTGAATTTGAGGACGAAATCGTTTTTAAGGATGAGGATATTGTATTTGAAAAAGATTTTGACGAAGATTTTGACGAATCAACCGAAAAAGATGATTTTCAAGAAGCCCCCGAAAAAGATTTTGACTTTGATTTTGAGGTAGATTTTGAGGAAGAAAACAAAACGGGGGAGGAAACCGGGGACGTGGAGGAAATCTCGCCAATGACACCAAACTCGCCAAAGGAAGAACACGAGGACGGTATGTTGCCGGGCTTCGACGAGTATATAAGCAGGTGCAACCGCAGTTGGGAGAGGAGCGGAGGCGCGAACAACCACGGGAAAAGAACATGAACCTTTTCAGTATAAAGGGCGGCTCAATGCCGGAGGTTTTGAAGGACTCCGACAATGTGCTTATATTGGTTTTGGCATTAATGCTTATGAAAGAAAAGTCAAATCTGCCCTTAGTAATCGCACTTATGTCGATTTTAATGACGGACAGCCCGCCGCATACTTAGAAAGGTGTGGCGGGAGCATCATAAAAAATAAAAATATTTACGAAAATGTCTTGTATTTTGTTTAAACATAATTTATAATATGTTTATGTTATAAAAAAATACAGGAGGTAGTTTTATGTCAAGGAATACAGAAACCAATACAGAAATTATTGCCACTGAGGAATCGGCAAACACAAATCCAAACGGGGCTTCGGTAACACATTCGGAGGAATCGACAAAAAAAGCCTTTAAAATCGCCGTGCCTATAGCTATATTAATGCTTGTCGCCGTTGTCGCCGCGATATTTTTTGGCGGCAATACACCTTATGGCGAGAGGAAAGACTTAGTTTTATTCCATGGTGTCAACAAAACTTTTATCGCCTTTAATAACGGCACACAGACTGAAACAGACTTCAAGGTACACGACATTCAGCACAGTTTGGACGGGGCAGCCGCCGCCATTATGTTCGACTTTGATTCGACCGCGGGCAAAGGAACGCTCTACTATGCGAGGGGGGAGCTTCTTCACTATGTCGCCGATAATGTATACGGTTATGCCTTGGCGGATTCGGGCGATTCCGTTATTTATTTCACCGAGCTTAATTCAAGCGGCAATACCGCTGTTTTAAACCTATACGACGGTAGTGTCGGCAGTGTCGGCGTCATTGACAACGATGTATTTTACGACCGATACTCATCATCTGCATCAACCGTTATTTCCCCCGACGGCGAAACTGTGTTTTATCTCAAGGACGGAAACGGATATGTAAGCACAGGCGGCGATGCGGGGTTTGAAATTGGTGTCGGGAATATAACGCCGATTGCCGTTGCGGACGGGGCGAAATATCTGTATTACACCCTCGGCGGTTCTTTTGTTGTTCAAAGCGGGACTAACGGTGAGCCGCTTGAGATTGCGGGGGGTAGCGTATACGGCATTTTCTTCAACAACGATTACTCGCAGGTAGTGTTTAACGAGAGTGCCGGCAGAATGAACGCACTTATCAGCATTGGCGGGGGCGAAAGCCGAAAAATAGCAAATACGCAAATATCGGAATTTATCATTCCCGAAAACGGACAAGCAAGGTCTGATTCCGGGTATGCGGTTTATGGTTTTGCCGATTTTAAGGACAAGGTGTTTTATTCGGGCGACGGCATTTTCCTGCTTAACAGCGAGTTTGAAAGAGAAAGGATTGCCAACTACGCCTCCGAAATTATCATGAGCAGTGACGGTAAACAAGTGTTTTTCCTTGAGGGTACTAAGCTGAAAGTGGCGACTGTTTCAGAACCGGGCGGCAGAAAACACGTACTGGCGGAAGATGTTGTTCGCTTTGCGGTTGCATCGGGCGGGAACTTTTATTATGTAAACACGGGCAATGAGCTTTATCGTCAAAATGCACGAAATGTCCAAAGCAACAGCGCGGCGGGAACATGGGTAGCCGAATTTGTTAATGCGGACAGCCTTACTAAATCCGGGAACGGGACGTTGTTTTTCCTGAGCAGCGATGATGAGCTTTTTTCGGCGACTAATACAGGCAAGACACGGATTAAAGCGGGAGTCGTCAAGGTCGAGGCATACAGCAACAATGTGTTTTATTATACCGATGAGGGTGAGGGCTTCTACGACGTTTACAGAAGCGGAGGCAACAGCAGGTTCACGCGGCTGTTATACGATGTGAAACTCGGCAATATATCGACTGATTTCAGCGGCGACAGTTGGGATGATTTTGACTTGTCCGAAACCGATAGTTGGGACGATTACGATTGGGACGACTATGACTGGGATGAAGAAGATTATTATGACGATGATTATTATTGGGACGATTGAGGAAGATATGCTTGTGCTAAGGGCAGGGGTAAAAATGTTTGAAATTAAGTCCGAGTAAATGCGGAAACTTTCAAAGATATGCTTGTGCTAAGGGGCAGGGGTAAAAATGTTTGAAATTAAGTCCGAGTAAATGCGGAAAACGAAACTTTCAAAGATATGCTTGTGCAGAAGGGGCAGGGGTAAAAATGTTTGTGATTATAACGGGTATGTCGGGTTCGGGGAAATCGACTGCGATTAACGCTTTGGAGGATATTGGCTTTTTCTGCATTGACAACATCCCTCCGCAGCTTATTCCAAAATTCGCCCAAATATGCGCGCAGGTTGAAGACGAAAGAATAAAAAAAGCCGCTTTTGTTACCGACATAAGAGGCGGGGAAATGTTTTTGAGCCTAAACAGCATTATCACCGAGTTAAAGGATTCGGGAGTTAGTGTCAAAGTGATTTTCCTTAATTCGTCCGACGAAGTGATAAAAAGGAGATATAAGGAAACCAGGCGACTGCATCCGCTTTTTAATGAAGGGCGGGACATGGATAAAGCGGTCAGCGATGAGCGGGACATTCTTGCCCCGATTGCGGAAATTGCCGACCACACAATTGATACAGGATTATTGTCAACTGCCGGTCTGAAAGCGGCAGTGCTTGACATTTTCCTTGAGCGGATAAGCGATTCCATGCTGATTAAATGTATATCATTCGGGTTTAAATTCGGGATTCCTCTTGATGCTGATTTGGTATTTGATGTAAGATTTCTGCCGAACCCTTTTTATATTCACGAGTTAAAAGAAAAAACGGGGCTTGATGCCGAAGTCCGCAATTTTGTTATGAGCGGGGAAGTGTCGCAGGAAATGGAGGGCAAGCTGACTGAGTTGCTTGCGTTCTTGATTCCCCGTTATGTTGCGGAAGGGAAAAGCCAATTGGTGATTGCGTTCGGCTGCACAGGCGGAAAACACAGGAGTGTCACGTTTGCCGAGCGGCTTTGTAACCATTTAAAGGGCGGGGACTATAAAGTTACGGCATTTCATAGAGATATAACCAAAAAATGATAATTGACAAACCGCAATAGATGTGTTATACTCATAAAAGCAAAAAGTTTGAAAACAAATCCACGTAAATGGGAAAATGAATTTTTATGGCACGTTTGTGCAGAAGGGGCATGGGTAAAAGTTTGAAAACAAATCCACGTAAATGGGAAAATGAATTTTTATGGCACGTTTGTGCAGAAAGGGCATGGGTAAAAGTTTGAAAAAAATAATAGCTGTTATACTTACTATAACAATGATTACCTCTGTGGCGGGGACAAGCTTAACCTCGACAAAGGCGGCAATTGACCGAAGTACGCATATGTTTACAATTTTTGACGTACTTAACATTTTAAAGCATATTGTGGAAATTGAACCGCTGTCATCGGAAAATCGGCAGTTGTATGACTTTTACGGCGATGGCAACATTGACATATTTAACGCACTTGAAGTTTTAAAGTGGTTAGTATGGATGGACAATATAATCGGCGTTAATCCTCAGCCTAATCCGCCGTCACAGCCGCAAAATCTCAGAGCAATGTCCGGCGACAGAGCAGTGGCACTTTCGTGGGACGCACCCGCAAGGAACGGGAACGGGAATTTCTCGCATTACGAAGTAACCTACAATAACGGAATTACATGGATACCGACTACCGAAAGGAGTCTGTCGTTTAACTCGCTGAACAACGATATGACATACACCTTCCAAGTCCGCGCAGTCAGCAGTGCCGGCAAAGGACACCCCGCAACGGTAACCTCAACGCCGCGTGCGCCGCAATTGACTGTTGACCAATTTGCCGCAGAAGTAGTACGGCTTACTAATCTTGAGAGAGTTGCGCGGGGATTACCTGCGTTGTCGGCGGAAAATTTGCGGATTGGTTCTGCGGCAATGCTCAGAGCGGAAGAAATTACTACGCTGTTCTCGCATATGCGTCCAAACGGCACCGAATGGCACACAGTATTCACGCAATTCGCCTTGAATCCTAACGCCTCGGCAGAAAATATCGCATGGGGACAGTCAACTCCGCAAGCTGCAGTAAACGCATGGATGAACTCTACTATGGGTCACAGGGAATCCATATTGAGCAGCACCTATACCCACATAGGCGTAGGCGTTGCACAAAGCGGCTCAACATTCTATTGGGTTCAGCTGTTTGCACGCGGCGGCGGTTAATATTCCGCTTAACCATTAAAAAATCCCCTTTGTGCCTTACGGCATAAAGGGGATACTTAGTTTGAAAATAAATCAAGAAAGGCGTGGTAAACCGCGATTTTCACTGTCCGGCTGCCACATCAAGCAAGCTTTGCTTACTTGATGTGGCTTTGGTGTGTGCGGTAAACCACACATGGTGTGTGTTATCTTAACTTTTCAATTAAAAGTCCCGCTATATTCTGTAACGGGGCTTGCTTAACTACTGCCCCCATATTGTACGCAACCATCGGCATTCCGTAGACTACGCAAGACCTTTCGTCCTGCCCGATTGTGAACGCGCCTTTTTGTTTCATGTTAAGTAAGCCTTTTGCGCCGTCCGCCCCCATGCCTGTCAGAATTACGCCCATTGCTTTCGCACCCGCCTCCTCCGCAACCGAGTCAAAGAGCACATCGACCGATGGGCAATGCCCCGAAACTTTCTCACCGCGGCGGCTTTCAACAGTATAACTGCCCCCGCTTTTTTTTAGTCTGAGGTGATACTCGCCCGCGCCTACTATGATTAACCCCTGCCGCACTATATCGCCGTCCTGCGCTTCTTTTACTTCCATTTGGCAAATACGGTTGAGTCGGTCTGCGTACATTTTGGTAAATCCCGCCGGCATATGTTGCACAATTACAATACCCGGTGTTGTCTTGGGCAAGTTTTCCACAACTACCTGAATAGCATCAGTCCCCCCCGTGGACGCGCCTATAGCGATTATTTTGTTGGCATTGCTCGCTATATTAAGCATTGAATGACGGAGAGACTGTGCCGCCGTTTCCGATACACGCTGATTCCCGAGACCCACCTTTGCGGATGCGGCAGTCCGAACAAGGTTTTGCAACTTGCTCCCGAAGACAACCATTTCGCTCGCGGTCGGTTTTTTTACATAGTCAACTGCCCCCGCCGCAATCGCCTCAAACGCTTGCACGGGAGATGCCGTGACAACGATGGCGGCGACTTTGTGGATAGGCAAAAGCTTTTTTAAAAATTCGATGCCGTTCATCCTCGGCATTTCAACATCGAGTGTAATTACATCAGGCCGCAGCGAAAATATCTTATCCTTTGCATCGATAGCATCAACGGCAGTCCCTATAACTTCAATGTCGGGTGCGGCAAGTTTGTTGGACAAAACCGTCCTGAACATTGCCGAATCATCGACAACTAAAACTCGTATTTTTTTTGTAATCAAAACTTCCTCCTATATTAGTGCAAAGGCTTGCGATAAACTGCGGGCTTTATATATTCAAACTTGGTTTTATCGCGCGGAATGCTTTCGGCATGACCTATAAAAAGAAAGCCGCCCGGACGAATAACTTCATAAAGCCGATTTACAAGCGCGATTTTTACATCCATTTCAAAATAAATCATAACATTTCGACAGAAAATCAAATCAAACGGATATAATCTGAAAGGAATCCTGTCCATCAGATTAAATGGCTTGAATTCAACCCGTTTTGTCACATCGGGCGATACCTTAAAACAATCGTTAGGTGCGGGAGTAAAATACGTTTTTTTCCACGATTCGGGGAGGTTTTTCATCGAATCGGCATGGTAAGTAGCTCCCTTTGCTATATCAAGCACCCTTTGCGAAATATCCGTTGCAAGGGTAGAAAGATTCCACATGGAAGAACGCCCTTTAAAGTATTCAAGCAATTGCATTATGTTTGTATACGGTTCTTCACCGCTTGAGCTTGCCGCACTCCATAAATAAATCCTTTTGTCCTTTTTTTCTTTTTCAAAATAAGGCAGAGCAACATCCCTCATAAACTGATAATGCTCTTGCTCCCTCATGAAAAAAGTGTGGTTCGTGGTCAGTTTGTTAAGGAGGTTTATCATTTCCGTCCCCGTCCTGTCTGCGAAAATCATGTTCAAGAACGAGGTGAAATCCTTAAACCCCCTTTGTGTAACGGTATTGGAAAGCCGACCCTCAATCAATACCCTCTTTTGTTTTAAATTGATGCCGTACTTGTTTTCCATAAACTCAACAAGTCTTTTAAAATCCGCATCAGAAATCTTCAATGCCGCCATCTTACGACCATGCCGCCCCACCCTGCACAAATCTCAATGAAACCTGCGGCATGGTGGTTCGCCCTTTCTTATTTTTCAAACTTATACTGCTTGTCGGACAAAAATCCTTGATTTTTGTTAATTCGCCTTTGGCGAATTATGGCGTGAAACGCCTCCCGACACTACGTCATGACACTTCACCGTTGGCTTTAGCCAACATCAATTGACGACACGGTCGTCAATTGCATTAAAAATCCAGTGGGATTTTTAATAGTTAAGCGGTATATTACTCTCTTTCCCTTAAATTGCCGTTAAAAGGCTAAATCATGGTCGAATATCAATTTTTGAACATCAAGAACCAACTTTACTCCATCGTTCATCTCAAGAATATAGTCGATGAATTTGTTGTTGTTGACTTGATTTAACTCGGGTGTACGCGCAATATGCTTTTCCGCAACCGACGACACGTCAAGAACTTCATCAACGATTAATCCGACCGTAACATTTTCGTGTGCAACTATAATAGTGCAAGCACGTTCGTCATACTCAATCTCCTCTTTCCCGAAACAGGCGCGGACATTAACAACCGGGACTACTTTACTCCTCACGTTGATAATCCCTTTAATAAAGCTCGGAATTTCATAGCAAGGAACATTCGTAATCGGCGGAACGCCTATTATTTCGATTATATACGGAATCTCAATGCCGTATACCTGGTCACCGATTAAAAAGGTGAGTACCTTTGTAATCTCGTTTTCCTTTTCAGTGCGGACAGCACTTTTCCCGCTCGTTGCCACATTTTCATGTTTCGATAACGCTACTGATTTCGCTTCAGTCATGGTTATTCCTCCTTATAATATATTTATTATTTTTATTGAGCCAAAGCCCGTTCAACCGCCCTCCGCTAACTCAACCAATCGTGCATCAAATGCGCGTCCGGGGTTCACCCAATCATCATCAGATTTAATTTGGAAATAATCAAGAATATCGGCATATATCCAAAATTTAAAATCTATGCGTTCAAGAACGCCAAGAGCAGAAGTCTCGATTTTACTTGGAATTTCAAAATAAGCTTCATACCTCATTCTGTCCCACTCACTTACTTCCTCATTCGTTAATTGATAAATTATTTCTGAACTCCCTTCCGACATTCCCCTTTGGTTACCCATATAGAAATATTCGGCATTTTTGTCATAAGCATTGAGTAAGCTGTTACCGTTTTTTTCTATAAATTCAGACATCGTGATGTCCATCTTTTTATCACTCAACCACTCATCTAACTCCTTACCTGCCCTTATAACCTCCTCCATAACCTGCCCTATCCCTCTTCCGGGGAAAGGGTATCTGCCGCAAGGACCGGAAACGCTGTAATAGGTGTCGGTATCTTTGTTGTGCCACAGAAAATAAATCCAGCGGTCGCCTTTGTGCATAGGTGTCAAATTGCTGAACGACATATAAGCCCCCGTTTCTTCGTCAAAGGCATAATTTTGCCCGATTGTAATAGTATCGCCGGGTTTTATGTCGACATCTCTCATAAGCACATCGCTTATAAGGAATTGATTGTATGAGACTGCGCCGTTTTGGACTTCTTTTTCTTTTGCCTCTTCTATAAACTCCCCAATCACAACCAAGTCAGCATCATATTTATGATAAGACCAACCTTCTTGCCAACGGGCCAACAATTTTTTCAGTGAGTAGAAAATACTCCTACTAACGAAGGAATGTATTCTCGATTCGATGATTTCCGTATCGTTTACATATATGGGTGTTGGCGCGACATTGAAAACCTCTGCTTCCGAAAATTCGGTTTCACTTGAATGCTCACTTGAATTTTCAGGGAATCCCGAATTCGAACAAGCTGTTAAAAACAGTACAAACACCAAAGCGCAAATAATTATTTTTTTCATTGCCAATTCCCTCATTTCGCTCTTAACGAAGTTGTATGGTGATTCTTTCTCAACCGCCTTCCGCTAACTCAACCAATCGTGCATCAAATGCGCGTCCGGGGTTCACCCACTCATCATCAGATTTAATTTGGAAATGATCAAGAATGTCGGCATAGATTAAAAATCTAAATTCACTTCGGTCAAGAACGCCAAGGGCCGAAGTTTCGATTTTTCTTGGGATTTCAAAAGAGGCATTATATCGCATTTTATCCCATTCATCAACCTCCTCAATTGTTAAACGATAAACCGCCTCAGGATTTCCCATTCGTTTATGGGTCGTATAGAAATATTCTGCCCGTTTATCGTAATAACCAAGTATGCGCCCCCCATTTATTTTAATAAACTCAGACCAGGTTATATCCATTTTTTTATCGCTTAAAAATTCGTCCAATTTACTAAACTCCTTTATAACCTCCTCCATAACCTGCCCTATCCCTCTTCCGGGGACAGGGTATCTGCCGCAAGGACCGGAAACGCTGTAATAGGTGTCTGTGTCTTTGTTGTGACTCAAAAAGTAAATCCAACGGTCACCTTTGTGCATAGGTGTCAAATTGCTGAACGACATATAAGCCCCTGTTTCTTCGTCAAAGGCATAATTTTGCCCGATTGTAATAGTATTGCCGATTTTTATATCGCCGTTGTCGTTGTTCTTTAGCACATCGCTTATAAGGAATTGATTGTATGAGACCGCGCCGATTTTGACCTCTTTTTCAAAATATTCGTTGTACTCATAGTTGAACCGCTCTTTTGCCTCTTCTGTAAACTCCCCAATCACAACCAAGTCAGCACTAAAATCCTCATAAAACTCCTCGCCCTCCCAAATCGTTAAAGTCGGCTCTAATAACATCTGTAAAGAATAATAAATAAGTCTGCTACCGAGGGAATATATCCCTGATTCGGTGATTTCCGTATCGTTTACATATATGGGTGTTGGCGCAACATTGAAAACCTCTGCTTCCGAAAATTCGGTTTCACTTGAATGCTCACTTGAATTTTCAGGGAATCCCGAATTCGAACAAGCTGTTAAAAACAGTACAAACACCAAAGCGCAAATAATTATTTTT
>WRLX01000019.1 GCA_009777415.1 Oscillospiraceae bacterium | reverse complement strand
AAAGAAAATAAAAAAAAAAAAAAAAAAAAAAAAAAAAAAAAAAACCCCCCCCCCCGTTTTTATAATTTTGAGTCTAAGGTCAGGGGGAAAATCAGGGAGGACTGTGACGCATTCGATGCAATGTCCGCCTCGCTTCCGGCGGGGACTCTTTCGGGTGCACCTCGCGAAAAAGCAATGGACATCATTGCCGAGCTTGAAAAACAAAATCGCGGAGTTTACGGCGGCGCAATCGGCTATATCGACTTCCGCGGGGATATGGACTTGTGCATAGGAATCCGTATGGCAGTGTTGAAAAACGGACAAGTCAGCGTACAAGCAGGTGCGGGAATTGTTAAGGACAGCATTCCCCTGAATGAGTATCAAGAATGCTGTAACAAAGCGCGGGCAATGTTGGAGGCAATAGACCACCACGGCTTATAAGTTTGGAAAGGTCATGAGTAAAAATTTTGATAAATACTAAAGTAAAAATCTGCGGTCTTACGCGAATTGAAGACATTCACTACGTCAATGATGCAAAGCCGGATTATATCGGATTCGTGTTCGCGGAAAGCCGCCGCAAGGTTACTCCGCAAAAAGCATTGGAGTTGCGCGGCAAACTCTCGGTCGATATAATCCCTGTAGGCGTGTTTGTCAACGAGCCAATCGAAAATGTCATTTCATTGGTCGAAAACGCTGTAATTGATATGATTCAATTGCACGGCTCTGAAAATGCAGAATATATAAATAGGATAAAATCGCTGACGGATAAGCCTATAATCAAGGCGAATGCGGACAGGAACACCGCTTTGCTTGCAGACTATCTGCTGTTTGACAATATAGTCCCGGGCTCGGGCAAGTGCTTTGACTGGGATACGTTGCGCGGGGACGGAAGACCTCAAAAACCTTTTTTCTTAGCGGGTGGACTTGGCATTGACAACATACAAGAGGCAATCACAAAGCTGAATCCGTTTGTAGCAGACACAAGCAGCGGGGTCGAAACGAACGGAATAAAAGACTGCTTTAAAATTAAAGAGTTTATACAAAAAGCAAGATTGCAGAAAGGACAAGGGTAAAAGTTCAAAAGTAATTCTGCGTAAATGCGGAAAACGAAGCTCTCAGTGGCACTTATGTGCAGAAAGGACAAGGGTAAAAGTTCAAAAGTAATTCTGCATAAATGCGGAAAACGAAGCTCTCAATGGCACTTGTGTGCAGAAAGGACAAGGGTAAAAATATGGTAATTGTTTTAAAGAAGAATCCGAATGAAAGTCAGGTAGAAAACCTCAAAAACTGGCTTGCCGGAATGAATATCGGCATTCAGACTATTGAGGGGGAGCATTCGGTTATTATGGGGCTTGTCGGCGACACTTCGACAATAGAAATTGAACTTATACAATCGCTTGACGTTGTTGAAACGGTAAAAAGGATTCAAGAACCGTACAAAAAGGCCAACAGAAAATTCCATCCGTCAGACAGCGTTGTTGAATTGGACGGGGTTCAAATCGGGGGCGACAACTTCACGATAATGGCGGGGCCGTGTTCGGTTGAATCCCGCGAACAAATTCTGTCAATTGCAAAAGAAGTAAAATCATCGGGTGCGAAAATCCTGCGCGGAGGTGCGTTTAAACCGCGTACATCTCCCTACGCATTTCAAGGAATGCGCGCGGAAGGGATTGAGCTTCTGCTTGAGGCAAAAAAGGAAACCGGGCTGAAAATAGTCACCGAGATTATGGAAATAGCACAGCTTGAATATTTCGGAGATGTTGACATTATCCAAGTCGGCGCACGGAATATGCAAAACTTTGAGCTTCTTAAAGAATTAGGCAAAACGGGCAAGCCTATCCTCTTAAAGCGGGGACTTTCAAGCACGATTCAAGAGTTGTTAATGAGTGCGGAATATGTCATGGCGGGCGGAATAACAATGTAATCCTCTGCGAAAGAGGAATAAGAACCTTTGAAACTGCGACCCGGAACACGCTTGACCTGTCATGTATTCCCGTGTTAAAAGAACACACTCACCTGCCCATAATAATCGACCCGAGTCACGCTGTGGGCATTGCCAAATATGTGCATTCAATGTCACTTGCGGCGGCGGCGGCGGGAGGGGACGGCTTAATAATTGAGGTGCATAACGACCCGCAACACGCACTGTGCGACGGTCAACAGTCAATCACTCCGTCGGCATTTGCTCAACTGACAGCTAAATTAAACGAAGTTCTGCCTGCATTTGAAAAGAAGAAAATTGAAAAGGGGTCATAACCATGTGCATTATTAACGAATTTCCGAAAACAGCTGTAGTAGCCTGCCAAGGGACAGAAGGGGCATACTCACAGTCAGCTTGCAAAAAACTTTTTGAACAACCGATAATTATGTACTTTGACAGCTTTGATGCGGTTTTTAATGCTGTTGATAAAGGTATGTGCAAATACGGGATTTTGCCTCTTGAAAATAGCCTTCACGGCTCTGTTACCGAGGTTTACGACCTTATGCGCAGGTACAGCTTCTCGATAGCGAGAACCGCAAAAGTCAAGATTAATCACGCACTCCTCGCAAACCACGGTAGTTTTGCACCCCAAATAAAGGAAATATACTCCCACGAACAAGCATTGTCACAGTGTAGCGATTTTATCAAAAATCTGCAAAATATAAAAATTACAAGCTGTGCCAATACGGCTGTTGCGGCGCGTACAGTTTCGGAATCCGGCAGAAACGACTTCGCCGCCATCGCCAACCCCAACTGCGCAGACTTATATGAACTGTCAATCATATCGCTTGACATTCAAAACAACAGCAATAATTACACGCGGTTCATCTGCATTTCAAAGGAAACGGAAATATACCCGGAAGCCGATAAAGTAAGCCTTATGTTCACCGTTGCGCATAAACCCGGCTCACTGTATGAGTTTTTGGGGAAGTTCGCCAACATCGGAGTAAACCTCTCAAAATTAGAAAGCCGCCCCATTCCGGGGAGCGACTTTGAATTTATGTTTTATGCGGAAATGGATGCCGATGCCAATTCGGCGGAAATAGCTCGACTGTTTAAACAGCTTTACGATGCACCCGAATATTTTACATTTTTAGGCAATTATTCGGAAATCTGAAAAGAGCTTAAATCGGTAGTATCGTAAACAAAGTCACAACTTTGCTTAATCTCAAAAGTCTCAAAATAAGCATTTTCCATCGGAATCCACTCATCGCGAAACCTATGAAACAAACCGGGATTCCGCGCTTTAATCCTCTTGAGTTGTTCATCGAAATCAACGTGCAAGAACAATTTTAAATCATATACATCGGCAAATTTGGGGTGCAATGAGTAAACACCCTCTACAATTAACAACTTGGAATCGGCAATGTGAATCGGCGTATTGAGTGTCTGTGTGCGGCAATTGTAGGGGCGGTATAAAAAATCTTTCCCAGACAATAAAGGAGTCAACACTTCATCGGAAAACCGCTCATAATCGACATTACCGCCCGGTTCACTAAGCCGTGATTCGCTTCGCTGTGGGGGTCTCAGAAAGAAATCGTCCATCGCGATGACACTGCACCCGTAACTGTCATATCGCAATTTCAATTCGGCGGCAAGGGTTGACTTCCCTGCCCCGCTGTTCCCGTCAATTGCGACTGTAACCCGCTTGCGTACTTGCAACAGCCGTTTTAACGCATTGTCTGCCTCATTGAGTATATTTATCAATTTTTTCTTCACAATACTCACATTTACCTTCCGCAAAACTGCGCTTTAGGGATTCTTCGTAATTGGTTACACACTTTAGGTTCGGGCATTCGGCGGTTGCTTCCCCGGATAGAGACTGCGGCTTCATGTCTATGTCGTCATTGAGTATAGTGAGAATAAGTGCCATTCGGACGTACATTCCGTAATTCGCCTGCCTGAAATAAACGGCACGGGGGTCGGAATCCACCTCAACCGCGATTTCATCAACCCGCGGAAGAGGGTGCATTATAATTAAATCCTGTTTAGCCACTTTAAGCTTGTCCGCATTAAGGGAATAGATGTTCTTCTGCCTCTCGTATTCTTTTTTGCCCTCGCTGTCTTTCGGGAATCGTTCACGTTGGATTCGCGTCATGTACAATACATCTAAATCGGGAATCGCCTCTTCAATAGTGTGCGTTTTCCTGTAATCAACCGTGCGGGCGATATAGTCGGGCATTTGCAACTCGGGGGACGAGATAAATACGAACGAATTATCCTCATACTGCGAAACGGCGCGTACAAGCGAATGTACCGTTCTGCCGTTTTTTAAGTCACCGCAAATCCCTATTTTGAGGTTAGACAACCGCCCTTTTTCCTCAATCAGCGTAAGCAAATCGGTCAATGTTTGGGTTGGATGAAGATGTCCGCCGTCGCCAGCGTTGACAATGGGGCAATCAGCGGTCAGCGCGGCGGCTTTGGCTGCCCCCTCTAAGTAATGCCGCATTACAACAAGGTCGGAATACCCGCTTATTGTCTTTGTTGTATCACCCAAATTCTCGCCTTTTGAAATGCTCGAAGTTTCGGGATTGTCAAACCCGATTATTCCGCCGCCCAACCTCAGCATCGCGCTTTGGAAGCTCATTTGAGTCCTCGTGCTCGGCTCATAAAACAAAGTCGCCATTATTTTGCCTGTACAAGCTCCCTTGTAAACGTGCGGATTTTTCATAATCAGTTGCGCAGATGTAACTATCCTATTCCAGATTTCCACAGGATAGTCGCCTAAATCGATTAAGTGATTGTGTTTTTTCATAACTTTTTATCCTTTCCCCTTTTACACCAAGTGTGCCATAAAAATATATCTCGAAAACTTTTCGGTATTCAAGTTATTGTAACACATTCATCGTATTAAAGTCAAGTATTTATAAAAATTATATTTAGAAAGGCATGGTCACAAAAATGATAAGAAGTATGACAGGGTTCGGGAGGGAACAGCAAATAACGGACAGCCGAGAAATTACAGTTGAGATTCGCTCGGTAAATCACAGGTATCACGAGTTTTCGGCAAAGACACCCCGCCAATTCGGGTATCTTGAAGAGAAGCTCAAAACATTGGTTGCATCGAAAGTAAGCCGCGGAAAGGTGGAGGTGAGCGTTGTTGTTCACAATTTGTCGGGCAAGGAACTCAACGTAACCGCCAACCGTGATGTCGTAGAATCGTATTTCACGGCAATACAAGAGTTGTATAAGGAGCTTCCCTTTAAATTGAAGGAGAATCTGAGCCTTTCCGACATCTTCAAAATTCCCGAGCGTTCACCGTTGTAAAAAGCGAAGTGGATGAAGACGCAGTGTGGGAAGCGGTCAGCCAAGTCGTCACAGCCGCTTTAAAAAAATTCGTGACAATGCGGGAGACAGAGGGGGCAAAAATGAAAGCGGACATTCTCAACAGGCTCGACTTTATTGAAAATGCCGCCGAACAAATTGAAGCCGCCTCACCCGAATACACTGCGAAACACCGTGCAAAGCTCCTCGAAAAAATGCAGGAGGTTGTGGGCAACGGCGCAGATGAACAGCGCGTTCTTCTTGAGGCGGCAATTTTCGCCGAAAAGACCGCAGTAAATGAGGAAACAGTCCGCTTGAAAAGTCATGTTTGCCAATGCCGCGAATTGTTAGAGAATGAAAGCGTAGCGGGGAGGAAGCTCGACTTTATTGTGCAGGAAATGAACAGGGAAATTAACACAATCGGCTCAAAAATTCACGAAATTACAATAACTCGCTTGGTTGTGGACTTAAAAAGCGAGCTTGAAAAAATCCGGGAGCAAATACAAAATATAGAATAGCCATTAAGAACCTGTTATTTCAGCGCATCTAACGACTTTTCAATCCCCGCCAACTTCTCTTTCGCTTTTGCAAGTTTGGCGCGTTCGTTCTCGACTTGTGCGGCGGGCGCTTTTGTGATGAATCCCTCGTTTGACAGCTTCTTGTTTATAAACTCTATGTCGTTTTTCGCTTTCTCCAATTCCTTTTCAAGGCGGGCGGATTCTTTTTCCTTGTCGATTAACTCACCTAAAGGCAAAAACGCCCGCGCATGAGCAGTCACTACAATAACAGTGTCGTCATCACCCGATAACTGTTCGCTAACCGTCAATTGCCCGTTGCAACCCGCAAGCCTTTCAAAAAACACTGCGCAGGATTTAAACAAAGCAAAATCGGCGGATTCGATTTTCAGCGATACACGCTTAGACGGCGGAACATTCATCTCGCTTCGCCTTGCGCGGATTGCGCCTATAAGCTCAATTACCTTTTCAAAGGCACTCTCTTCCTCCGGGAAATCCAAAGCGGGTTCATATTCACACCATTTTGACATCATAATGCTCTCATGCTCGTTTTCGGAATGAGGCATAGAAGTCCAAATCTCTTCGGTAATAAACGGCATAAACGGATGCAACAGCTTCAGCATTCCCTCCATTACAAGCATAAGGGTATTTTGCGCGGATTCACAGCCCCCGCCCGAAAGACGCGGCTTGGTTAATTCAATATACCAGTCACAGTAGACATTCCAAATAAAATCGTGGACTTTTCCTGCGGCGACTCCTAAGTCATACGCGTCAAGATTCGCCGTGACTTCTTTAACAAGGCGGTTAAACCGCGACAAAATCCACTTATCCTCAACCGTGAGATTTTCGGGGGAAATCCGCACATTGTTGATTGTACACTGCCCGAGTACATACCGCGCGGCATTCCACAGCTTGTTCGCAAAGTTGCGCGCCGCTGTGACCTTTGCATCGCTCCACCTCACGTCGCTGTCCTGTGAGACTCCGTAAATCGTAGTCAGCCTCAGCGCATCCGCCCCGAATTTTTCAATTACATCAAGAGGGTCAACTCCGTTTCCTAAAGACTTTGACATCTTCCTGCCCTGCTCATCCCTGATAAGCCCGTGAATGAACACATCGTGAAACGGAACTTCGTCCATGAATTTCAACCCCATGAAAATCATTCGCGCAACCCAAAACGGGATAATATCATAAGCGGGAACGATTACCGCAGTCGGGTAAAAATATTCAAGCTCGGCGGTTTTTTCGGGGAATCCAAGAGTTGAAAACGGCCACAACGCGGACGAAAACCATGTATCGAGAGTATCATCATCTTGAATTACCGCGCCGCCGCATTTAGGACACTTTTCCGGGGCAATATCGGAAACAAGTACGTGATTACAGTCGGGGTTTTGGCAATAATAAGCGGGAATCCTATGCCCCCACCACAATTGTCGCGAGATACACCAATCGCGAATATTTTCCATCCACTGCATATATACATTCTCAAATCGCTTTGACACCCATTTTAACCTGCCGTCACGGACAACCTCCATTGCCGGCTTTGCCAATTCTTTCATAGAAACAAACCATTGCAGACTTGCGCGGGGTTCAACCACAGTCCCGCAACGCTGACACCCGCCTACATTATGCTTATGCGGCTGAATTTTTACAAGCAATCCGCCGTCTTCCAAGTCTTTTACAACGGCTTTTCGCGCCTCATACCGTTCCATTCCCGCATACTTGCCGCCGTTTTCGTTTATTACGGCAGAATCGTCCATTATATTAACCAACGGGAGGTTATGGCGAACTCCCACTTCAAAGTCGTTGGGGTCATGGGCGGGGGTAATCTTAACCGCACCGGTACCGAACTCCTTGTCTACATATTCATCGGCGATTACCGGGATTTCACGGTTTAGCAACGGCAATATCAGCGTTTTGCCGATTAAGTGCTTGTACCGCTCGTCGTTGGGATGCACCGCAACGGCAGTGTCCCCTAATAAGGTTTCGGGGCGGGTAGTCGCAATTTCAATATAACCGCCGCCATCTTTGAGGGGGTAGTTAATGTGCCAGAAAAAGCCGTCTTTTTCCTCATGCTCACACTCAATGTCGGAAATAGAAGTGCGGCAGACGGGACACCAGTTAATAACACGCTCCCCGCGGTAAATCAATCCCTCATTGTATAAGTCAATGAAGACTTTTTGCACCGCTTTTGAACAGCCCTCATCCATGGTGAACCGCTCTCTTTCCCAATCGCAGGACGAACCTAACTTCTTGAGCTGCTGCACTATTGTTCCGCCGTAAAGACGTTTCCACTCCCATGCGCGTTCAAGGAATCCGTCACGCCCCACATCGTCTTTGCTCACCCCTTCATCTTTCATAGCCGCGACAATCCTCGCCTCCGTCGCAATTGAGGCATGGTCAGTCCCCGGTAGCCATAACGCAGAGTACCCCTGCATACGCTTCCATCTAATTAAAATGTCCTGCAAAGTGTTGTCGAGAGCGTGTCCGATGTGTAATTGCCCCGTTATATTCGGCGGAGGAATTACTATACAGTAAGGCTTTTTTGCCTTATCGACTACTGCTCTAAAGTAGCCTTTTTCCTCCCAATCTGCATATATCCTGTTCTCAAACTCCTTCGGAGAATAATTTTTATCTAATTGTTTCAATAGATTTCACCCTTGCCTTTCAAGCTTTGCTCTTTTATTAGAATATTATATCATAAACATAATACTTTGTCAAGCTATACATAAATTATATAAATTGCAGTCAACCCCAATAGAAAATCGCACCGCTTAAAGGGTGCGATTTTCTATTGGGGCGGGTTCTTAAATCAGTACGAGCGTCATACTAATTAATATGAAAGCTTTACTTAAAATAATCGCGGGCGCATTGACGACTATTCTTTCAATCAGCCCGAATTTTATGGATTTTTCGGACAATCCCGCCATACTCATGACGACCGCCCCGATTAACAACGGGGTGCTGATGTTGTATACTCCCAATGCCGATTTGACAGTCGATAAAATTCCGATTACAATTGATGATGAAGCAGAAACGGTGGATTCCGCAAATTCGGCAGATTTATACGAACCCGAAACCGATTTGCCCGATACGCTCGATTTGCCTGAAAAACAGCAACAAGAACAACAAGAAGATTTGCCCGTATTTTCCCGCAATATATCAACGCTGAGGGAAGACATGAGCGAATTTTCTTCCCGCGATGCAACGGTTATACAGCGAACTTTCCGCCCCGAATTCGGAGAGAACTATATACAGCTTTCGGGCGGTGGGCAAGTAAGGAACACTACCGAAATAAACGATGAGCGGCTGATTGCCGAGAGCCTTTTGTTGCCGGAATTTGTCCCCGAGAAAAACGGCGAACCGCAGGTTCTTATAATACACACCCATACGACCGAGAGTTTCCGCCTGTCAAACGACAGCTATTATGACTTCGCCTACAACTTCCGCACCCTTGATTCCCGCAATAATATTGTGGCAGTCGGCGCGAAAATTGCCGAAGAAATTGCAAAAGAAGGGTTCGCTGTTTTACACGATGGAACACTTCACGACTACCCCGTCTACTCCGGCTCTTACAGGAGAAGCGCGGAAACAGTAAAAGCCGTTTTAGAGGAATACCCGTCAATAAAAATCGTGCTTGATATTCACAGGGACGCTATTGAAGACGAGAATGAGCGTTCGGTAACAGTACCCGTTGCGGCAGTGTTCAATACTAATAACCGCGAAACTGCGCAGATAATGATTATATCCCCCGCCGACACAACCGACGGCGAGTGGGGAATTCCCGATTTTATGCAAAACTTCCGACTTGCGAGCCGTTTGCAAAGCCGTCTTGAATCCGACAATCCCGGAATAACCCGCGCCCTTTTGTTCCAATACTGCAACTACAATCTGCACCTTTCAACCGGCGCGCTGTTAATCGAAATAGGCTCCCACGGCAACAGCTTAGAGCAAGCGTTAAACGCGGGTGAGCTTTTCGGGCAAAGCATGGCGCGGTTACTCTCGGAGCTTTCAGACCGGGATTAGAAGCTGTGTCCACAAGCAACGTGTGTGGAATTTCATTGCAATATCTGCATTAGTTGCTCGGTTCTTGTAACGCCGACAATCGTGTCCGTAACCCGCCCGCGATTAAACAAAAGAATCGTAGGCAGACTGCGGACTTTGTACTTTCGTGTCAATCGGGGTTGCGTTGCTGCATTGATAGTGCAACATTTTAACGCGCCGTTTAATCGCTCACTGAAATTGTCAACGCTGTCCGTCCGCGAGTTTCCGCCCGGGTGAAAACTCACAAGCACTGGGACACTGCATTGTTTTACTTCCCTGTCAAAATTCGATTCCGTTAATGCAATAGTCATAATACCCTCACCTTTTTTTGAACTATTATTAACGAAAACTAACAAATTTATGCAAAAATTTTCTTCTCCTTAAAGAAGCAGTTGCAGGGGTATCGCAGTTTCTTTGAACCCCGCCCTGAACTCCGCAGGCGCAACATTCAGAAACATTCACAGCCGCCGGGCGACCAAAAATAATCGTAAACATTAATAAAATAGCTAACATTTTTTTCATAATTAAGATTTTATAACTTTATTTTCTTATTGTCAAGAATAAATTGAAAAATTAGGAAATAATAAAAACAGTGATAATCATATAATGTCGATTATGTGCAAATATGCAAAGGAATGGTCATAAAAATGATTTTTGCGGATTTATTGTTCTTGTTTGTTTTTTTGCCGATTAACCTTTCGCTGTACTTTGTATTGAAAAATAACACCTACAGGAACGCTGTTCTTGTAGCTTTTTCATTTGTATTCTATGCTTGGGGCGAACCGATTATGGTTTTTTTGCTTCTTGCCGCAACTGAAATAAGCCGCATATTCTCGCTGTTTATCGAACCGCGCAAGGGTACAAAAAACGGCAAAGCACTGACAACTGCGGCAATATCGCTGATTTTGCTTTCGCTTGCGGTTTTTAAGTACACCCCGCTGTTCAACCTACCCGTCCGCATTTCGCTCCCGATTGGAATCAGCTTTTACTCATTCCAGATTATCACATACCTCGTCGGTGTGTATAAGGGGGACTTCCCCGCGCAAAAAAGCCCCGTAAACTTTCTGATGTATGTATCGCTTTATCCGCAGTTGATTGCCGGTCCTATTGTACGCTATGACGACATTCACGGACAAATACGAAGCCGAACAATTACAACCGAAAACATAAGCGCGGGAATCACCCGCTTTGTAATCGGACTCGCCAAAAAAGTGATAATGGCAAACCAAATGGGGGCGGCGGCGAGCTCAATCCTCGGCGGAAATATCGGCACATTGACCGTAAGCGGCGCATGGCTCGGAATATTTTTTTTCGCATTGCAGATTTACTATGACTTTTCGGGGTATTCCGACATGGCAATCGGATTAGGGCGGATTTTCGGCTTTTCTTTCCCGGAAAACTTTGACTGCCCCTACGCCTCAAAGTCTATATCGGAGTTTTGGCGAAGGTGGCATATGACATTAGGCGGATTCTTCCGCGACTATGTATATATTCCGTTAGGTGGAAACAGGTGTTCTCGCATAAGGACATCGCTGAACCTGCTTATTGTATGGTTTCTCACGGGATTATGGCATGGTGCATCGTGGAATTTCGCACTTTGGGGGCTGTACTTCGGAGTATTAATTATGGCTGAGAAAGCGTTTTTGCTGAAAGCTGCCGAAAAAGTCCCCCACGCACTCGGCTTTGTAAAAATTGCCGCAACCTTTTTGTTGGTGACGTTCGGGTGGGCAATGTTTTACTTTACCGATTTTTCTCAAATGCTCTTGTTTATGAGGGGATTGTTCGGGCTTAACGGCAATGGTTTTTACGACATAATAACTCTTAATCTATTATATGACAGGTTCTTTTTAACGGCAATTGCGGCAATATTCTGTTTCCCCGTTTACAAATATGTCTCCAAAGCAAAGTCGGGCTGGCTCACTCCTGCAATAAATGCGGCATTAATTATCCTTTGCGCCATAATGCTTGTCGGCGATAATTACAACCCGTTTTTGTATTATAGATTTTAAGAAGTTGTTTTCATTTGTGCAGAAAGGAATAGGGTAAAAGTTTGAAGATAAATCCGGGTGAACGCGAAAAACGAAACTCTCATAACGCATTTGTGCAGAAAGGAATAGGGTAAAAGTTTGAAGAATTTTTATGATAAAATAAACATTATAATTTTTACGGCAATCTTGGCGGCGGCATTTCCCATAATGATTTTCGCCGCCCGCCCGGACTTTTCGGAGATTGAACGCCGCCCGCTTACCTCTTTTCCGGAATTTACCCTCAAACGAATCTCATCGGGCGATTTTACCCGTGAATTAAACCTGTTTTTTTCAGACACCGTCCCAATGCGCGACAGTTTAGCGGGAATGTCATCTCTAATCAAAAGCAGGTTGGGGTTCAGCGTTGACGGAGTTACACTGCATGACGTGCAATTGACAGTCGACAATGAGCAAAGCGAGGCAGACAATGAGCCGACTGATGGACAAATAGGCGAAATTGCACTTGATAATCCCGAACCCGCACAATTGTGGGACGGTGTAATAGATGTTTCGGCAAATGCAGTAGACGAAGCCGCAGATGAAGCGGTAGAATTATCGAGTGCGGGCGTGTTAGTCTACCGCAACCGCGCACTTATGCTTATAGGCTGGGTTTCTTCCGCGGGCGAACGCTATGCCGATGTTGTGAGCGAATACAGCCGCCGCTTAGACGGAGTTGACGTTTACAGCATGGTGATTCCGTCTGCAATTGAGTTTTATTGCCCTAAAAATTACCTCAGCCACTATAATATTGACCAACGCGCGAGCATTAATAACATCAATGCACACCTTAGTAACGTAACACCTGTCAATGTATATTCATCACTGGCGGAGCGGGTCGCCGCAGGAGATGATATTTTCTTCCGTACCGACCATCACTGGGCACCGTTGGGGGCGTTTTACGCGGCTGAACAATTCGCGCAATCTGCCGGAGTTCCTTTCGCAACGCTTTCAGACTACCAAAAGGTTGTAATCCCCGGTTATGTGGGGACAATGTACGGCTACTCCGGGCGAAACCCCGATATATTGAACAATCCTGAGGATTTTGTGTATTTCAAGCCGATTAACGATAACTATACCTCAACCTACTATATAACACACGAGGGCTATAATCCCGAAGCACCTGTCCCCGCGCCGCTTTTTATTGAACAGCCCCTATCCGAATCCTACAGCATTTTTTTGGGCAGTGACGCGCGAATCACCCATATTTCAACCAATGTCGACAATTCAAGAAAGCTCGCAGTGTTTAAAGACAGCTTCGGCAACGCGCTTATTCCGTTTTTGACAGCTTCTTTTGAGGAAATATATGTTATTGATATTCGCTATTTCCCTTATAATGCAATTGACTACCTCGCTGAAAAAGGAATAACCGATGTGCTGTTCGCCAACAACATCGCAATGGCAAATGACGGGTATTTTATTACAACGATAGAAAATCTTATGAATAATTAACTATTTTTAAAGAATAAACCACGGATTTATTGTGCATATTGCTATTTTATCACGGAAACTTGCTTTTTTTGCGGAAATATGATAAAATAATTTAATGAAAACAAAAGCAAAGACTTTGAAAACTTTAGGAATAATAGGCGGTCTCGGACCTGCCGCTTCGGCTTACTTTTATGAGTTGATTACAAGGCTCACAAAAGCGGATTGTGACCAACAGCATATTGAGATAGTGCTGTTCAGTCGCTCCGATACACCCGACCGCTCCGCTTTTATCACAGGTGAAAGCGATGACAGTCCCCTGCCCTCTATCTTGGAGGTTGCCGCGGTTCTTAACTCTGTCGGCGCAGACTACATTGCAATACCGTGCATAACGGCGCATTATTTTATAGATGAAATCCGAAAAACAAGCAAAGTCCCTATAATCAGCATGGTTGAAGAAACAGTTAAGCATTTGCGCATTAAATCGGTAAAATCTGTCGGCATCCTCGCAACCGACGGGACAATTGCAAGCGGGCTGTTTCAATCGGCGTTGAAAAATGCGGGAATCGCACCCGTGCTTCCCGAATCGCAAACAGAAGTAATGAATATAATCAATGCAGTCAAGGCGGGCAAAGCCGTTGATTGCGCCGCGCTTTTACGCATTGCGCAAAGTTGCGGCACGGACACTGTTTTGTTGGGGTGTACCGAGCTTTCATTGCCGGGGAAATCAATCGTTGATTCCAATATAACAGACTGCATGGAAATACTTGCCCGCCGCGCAATAACACTGTGCGGAGGCGAAACGAGGGTGTAAGAACCTGTCTTCACAAGCGATGCACCGCTAAATCGGCGAATTTTTCGCCATGTTGCGTTAAAATTTTCCGCAATGCACAAAGCATTACGAAAAATTTTGCCTTGTCTGACAAAAAATATTGCTCGACTTATCAGCGCATCGCTTGTGAAGACAGGTTCTAAGTTTGAAAGTGAATCTGCATAACTGCGGAAAACGAAACTTTCAACAGCACATTTGTGCAGAAAGGGCATGGTCATAACTATGATAAATGTCATGGAATATCTTGACATAACGGCTGAGAAATACCCCGATAAAGTAGCCTTCTGTGGCAATTCATCCGAACTTAACCTTAGCCTTACATTCCGGCAATTGCGCGAGAATTCAAGACGGATTGCCTCGCGGATTTTAAGCGATGGTTTTTATAAAGAGCCGATTGTGGTATTTATGGAAAAGTCGCCTTATGCTGTTGCGGCGAATTTTGCGGCGGTGTACTCTGGGAATTTATATGTGACAATTGAGCGCGAAATGCCGCGGCACAGAATAGAAATGATATTTGAGAATCTCAAACCCCGCGCAGTCATATGCGAAGAATCAACCTATGATTTGCTACCCGATTTGCCAAATGCGAAAACTTATTTATACAGTGAAGCGGCTTTAACGGAAATTGACGAATCCGCCGAAAACGCGCTTGCAGGAGTACGCGAACGCGCAATTGACACTGACCCTGTTTATATAGTCTTTACATCGGGTTCAACAGGAATCCCTAAAGGGATTACGGCAAGTCATCGTTCGGTTATCGACTATATTGAGAACTTGTCGGGAATATTGGGCGTTGACGACACGACTGTATTCGGCAACCAAGCACCTTTGTACGTTGATGCCTGCCTCAAAGAGGTGTACACGACTATCAGAAACGGCGCGACATCCTACTTAATTTCGCGTGAAACTTTTATGTTCCCGGTCAAGCTTGTTGAATTTTTGAACAGCCGCAAAATTAACACAATCTGTTGGGTTTCATCTGCTTTATCAATGATTGCGGGATTTAAAACCTTTGATACGATAATTCCCGAATATTTGCGAACAGTCGCGTTTGGGAGCGAATTGTTCCCTGTTAAAAATCTTAATATATGGAAAACGGCATTGCCAAATACTCGGTTTATAAACCTATACGGTCCTACAGAAGCAACGGGAATGAGTTGCTATTATGAAGTAAATCGCGATTTTGACGACTCTGACAACAGTACTCGAATCCCTATCGGACACGCCTTTCGCAATACCGAGATATTGCTTCTTGACAAAGACGATAATGTTATTACTGCGGACAGTAACACAGGCGAAGCGGGCGAAATATGCATTCGCGGGAGTTGTCTTTCATTGGGGTATTATAACGACTTTGCCAAAACTGCCGAATTTTTTACTCAAAACCCTACAGTTAAAAGCTACCCCGATTTAATCTACCGTACAGGGGATTTAGGCAGCTATAACGATTACGGCGAGCTTGTCTTTCATTCCCGTAAGGACTATCAAATTAAACATATGGGCTATCGCATTGAGCTGCCCGAAATTGAAACGGCAGCCTGCCGCAATGAGCAAACTGCACTTGCCTGTTGTATCTACGACAATGAAAAAGGCAAACTTATTCTCTTCTATACGGGGACTTGTTCTGCTTCCGAGCTTACAAAATACCTAAAGGTAAACCTGCCCCGCTATATGCTCCCGAACCGTATTATCGCGCTTGATGAGATGCCTTTTACGCCTAACGGGAAGATTGACCGTGTTATGCTATATAATAAATATTCAGGGAGTTAATTAATGGAACAGCTTTTAAAAATTTTGCAGGACTTGCATTCCGATATTGATTTTGATAGCCACACTGCGCTCATAGATGATGCGGTGTTGGATTCTTTTGATATAGTCACGATTGTCGCAGAGGTAAACGAAAACTTTGACGTGCAAATCCCTGCGGATAAAATCGTCCCCGAAAACTTTAACTCGGCGGCGGCATTGCTCAGACTTATTGAATCTCTTGATGATTAGAAAGAAAGGGCAAGGGTAAAAGCTTGTAAATAAATCTGCGTAAATGCGGAAAACGAAACTTTTCGATAGCACGTGTTCGAAAGGGGCAAGGGTAAAAGCTTGTAAATAAATCTGCGTAAATGCGGAAAACAAAACTTTTCGATAGCACGTGTTCGAAAGGGGCAAGGGTAAAAGAATGGTATTTACATCGTCTGAATTTATATTGTTTTTAGCGGCTGTATTTGTTTTATATTATGCAATACCGCCGAAACGCCAAAAGGCTTTGCAATGGAAGATTCTTCTCGCGGCAAGTGGATTTTTTTACTATATGACAGGCGTTTCAAACCTTATTTACATAGGAGTCACCATTGTCACGACCTACTCTGCCTCGTTAGTAATAGGGAAACTTTTAGATGCTCAAGAACAGTTTGTAACAAAATGCAAGAACACACCCGATATTCCTAAAACGGAGACAAAGGCAAAAATAAAAGCTTACAAGAACCAAAACAATAAAAAGCGTTTATTTTTGTTGACTGTCTGCCTTTTAATTAATTTCGGGCTTCTCGGAATAATCAAGGTAAACTGGCTCGCAATCCTCGGCGCGTCGTTTTACATATTCCGCAGTATGAGCTATATTATTGACGTTCACCGCGCAAAGTTTAAACCGCTCGGGAACGACTGCATAATTGGCGGATTGCCCAAATTCGCACTTTTTGTTTCATTTTTCCCGCTGATTATGCAAGGGCCGATTACAAGGTATAATGAAACTGCACCCGCTTTATTCGGCGGCAATCGCTTTGATTTCCAAAAAGTCTCGTTCGGGGTTCAACGGATGCTGTGGGGCTTTTTCAAAAAGCTTGTAATCGCCGACAGACTGAATGTTGCAGTGATTACACTCTGCAACGACCCGGAACAATACGGCGGAATCTACGCATTGCTCGCTATGCTTTTTTACGCGATTACACTTTATGCCGACTTTACAGGTGGAATCGACATTACAATCGGGATAGGCGAGGCTTTGGGAATACCGATTGCCGAAAATTTCAACCGCCCGTTTTTGTCCCGCAATATCTTTGAATACTGGCGGAGATGGCACATTACAATGGGGACGTGGTTCAAGGACTATCTCTTTTACCCTCTTTCGGTGTGCAAACCCATGCTGAAATTCAGTGGTTTTACAAGGAGGTACTTCGGCGAAGTCGGCAAAAGGATTCCCGTTCATATAGTCACGTTGGTAACATGGTTTGCGACAGGCATTTGGCATGGCTTTTCGTGGAATTTTATAGTTTGGGGCTTATTAAACGGCGTTGTGATAATTATAAGCACCGAGTCAGAGCCGCTGTACCGCAGATTTAACAACAGATTCGCTTTTACCAAAACAGCGGGGTATGCCTGTTTTGAAGTATTTCGTACATTCTGGCTAATGTGCTTTATCCGCTCATTTGACTGTTATATAGGGGTTAGGACAACGCTTTCCGTTCATCTTTCGATTATTACCAATTTCGGGTGGAAAAAATTCACGACAGAAGGACTGGCGGGGTTGGGGCTGACAAATGCCGACTACGCAATTGTTGCGGCGGGAGTAGTCGCATTGATTGCCGTGTCCTGCATTAAGACTAAGTTGAACAAATTAAAGGACACAACCGATGAGGTAATTGGGGTTCGCCAATGGTTAAGCGGCAAACCGCTGCCTTTCCGATTCGCAGTTTACGGCACATTGCTGTTTGGTATAATCATTTTCGGTGTATACGGATTCGGCTATAATGCCCAACAATTTATCTACACAAGATTTTAATAAAAAAGAGGTGTGTGTCATGAAAAGTAAAACATTTATTGTGACAATATTCGTCCTATTGGGGGTATGCGGAAATGCGGGGTTTCGTTTTTTCGAGACTCCGACAATCCAATCTGAAACCGAGCCGCTTGAGGTAACTTTCTCGCACGAGTCGGGATTTTACAACACATCGTTTGAGTTGTCGCTTACCGCGCCGCAGGGGGCTGTAATATACTACGCAGTTGACGGCAAGCCTACTACACGGTGTGTAAGGGATACCGATTTTTTCACTCGCCCGCCAATTGTAACCGATATTACTTATACCGCCCCCATCCGTGTTAATGCGGGAGTGCTGACAGACGTATTCACTATAAGAGCATTTGCGGAAAAAGACGGTCAATTCTCGCAGGTTGTCACCCGTAACTACGTCAAGGGGATTGACGTTAATACACGATTTTGCGACAATACGCTTGTTTTCGTGCTGAGTTCCGAGCCGCACGGATTAGAAGACCACCATGACGGCATTCTTGTCCACGGAATCGACCGCGAACGCTGGAAAGCGCAAAATCCCGGCAAAGGACCGGGCTATACTTGGGGAGTAGACGAAACTCCGGGCGAACCGGCTAACTTTAACAGAAAAGGCGAAGAGTCGGGGCGCAGAGCATATGTAGAGGTGTTTGACAGCAAAGGCAATACTCAAGTCACAAGGGACGTTGAAATGAGGATAAAAGGCGGGTACTCCCGCGCCCACTCCCAAAAATCTCTCGAATTATATGCGCGGGATAAACAAGGAAATTGGGAGCCGTTTTTGTACCCGTTTTTTGACGAACACTCGGCAGACGGGAATATTATGAACCGCTACCGCAGAATCCGCCTCAGGAACGGCGGAAGCGACAGAAGCGCGGGATTTGTCAGGGACGAGTTGGGACACACTTTGCTGAGACAGGCGGGATTCCCCGATACCCAAATGCACACACCTGCCGCTGTATTCCTCAACGGTGAATACTATGGGGTGTCATGGGCAAAAACCCCGCGAACTGAAAATCATTTTGTACGCAAATACGGCGGAGTTGCCGCAAGATACGGTTATCTTGAGGGCGGAGAGAATTATTGGGAAAATGACGACCCGGCGATTATTGCCGATTGGGAAAACAATGTTTATAACTTTGCACGCGGCGGGCTGACTAATGACAGCCGATGGGCATTGTTCCAAGAACGCGTTGATATTGATAATTTTATGCTGTACTATGCGTTTCAAATCTATATCCAAAACCAAGACTGGCCCAATCACAACATGGAAATGTGGCGTTATTTCCCGACTGAAGAGGAAAAAAACGACCCTAATCTTCACCCGCATTTGCGCGACGGGAAATGGCGTTGGAGTCCGCACGACTTAGAAGCATCGTGGAATCCGTGGGGTGATGTCCCCGCGAGCATTAACACAATCCATAACATCTTAAACGGCGGCTCGTATGTACAATGGCAAGGCACATCCGCTTTGCTCAACGCAGTTTTGGCGCGTCCGGAAATGAAGGCGCGGTTCGCGAATACTCTTGTAGATTTAATTGAGGGAGTAATGCGTCCCGAAAACGTGAACGAGGTTTTGGACGGTTTGATCTCGCAAATACAAAACGAGCATAGCTATGCACTCCGTGTAAACATGATTGAACCTGTTGATGCATGGGGGCGAGCACCCGAATGGGCACCTTCGGAAGGCGGAGCAAGGGATTCGCGCAACAGAATCCGCGACTATGCCGAACAACGCCCTAACGCTATGTACGATTTTATCAGCACTACGCTCGGTTCACAGTTTAACCGAAACAGCGACAACATTTACAGAGTGTGGCTTGAGACTTCATCGGGCGGAGGTGCGGTGATGAATTCCCGCCCCGTGTCGGAATCTGAAACGATAGTCGGCAATTACTACAACGGGACTTCGATTAATATAACCGCCAAGCCCTACCCCGGTTACGCCGTGGACTACTGGACTGTCAACAACTCGCAGATTTATTCCGATGATGTTATCACTGTCAGCAATGCGGCGGAAGTTGAGCTTCATTTTAAAGAAACACTCGATAGTGAACCTCTCTCGAACCTTTTTATAAGCGCAGTAAAAGCCACCGCCTTTAATTCACGGGGCGATGACTGGATTGAAATACACAATCCCACCGATAAAACGATTTCCACGAGAGGGCTGTTCATCTCTGACGGAAGCAGTAACTTATATAGGTGGCAAATGCCGTCGGCGACTATATTACCGGGAGAAACCTCCCGCTTTATCACAAACGGGAACGAAGCCGAGCGTTCCGACTTCAAAAAGCGGACTCGTCTCGGATTTAATACCGGGTTTGGCGAGAGATTGCGCTTGTGCGATGCCGACGGGAATGTCTTATCGTTCGTGGAAATAGGGTTGATGAACCAAACGCAAGTCCAACGCCGCGGGAATGACGGAAAGTACAGGATAGATAAACCGCTCCCGCTATGCAACGGGTGCGGCGATCCATTGCCCTGCTATGATTGTACTCCGCCCGCCGCAATCCAAATTGTGGCGCGGGACAGCACTACATGGGGCAACAGCCGAAGCACCCCGATTGAGATTAGTCACAACAATGGTACATTTACCGAAACAGTAACGATTATCGTTGGGCAACCGCGGCTCGTGAATCTTGCACTCATGACTTCGGGCGGAGAATTTAGGGACAACTACGCTGACTATTTCTCGGGAATAGAGCCTGTCGCGGACAGTGCCGACTCTCCATGGTGGAATGCGCGGGTAAGCTTTGATGAAATTATAGTCAACGGCAACATTCAAGTGGAAAACACTTACACTCAAGTTCCGCTTATATACCAAGGCGGAACACATAACGGACAGGTTTTTGTCCCGCTGTGGGATGCTTGGAATCCAACTGCGCAAAGACTTTCGGGCGTTAATGTCAATCCCTTTAATACAGGCAGTTCGCCCAGAACAGAGGCGGCAATTGTCGGCGCACCCACGATTATGACAATAACGATTACGTTTACGGTAAGCGGGATTTAGAAACTGTGTTCATAGGCAATCGCACCGCATAAATGGCAAATTTCCCGCCATACTGTGTTAATTTTTGCTTAAATATCGGCGGATATTCGCACAAAAATTGCCTTGTCTGACGAAAAATTTGCTCGTTTCTACGGTACGCCGCCTATGAACACAGCTTCTTAAAATTTAAATCCCGTCTCCGTCAGTAGCAGACGGCTGAATCGGCGTTGCTATGGGAGTTGCGGCAATTACGGGAGTTGGGGAGGATGCCGCTATTTTTCTGCCGAACGAGTAAACTACCCTTGTGTTGCCCAAAATGTCGTGGATTGCCCGTTTTTGAGGGTGGAATACCGCGACAATGTACCCCGCAAGCATTAATCCCGACAAATAACGCCCGACAGTCTCTCTGAAAACTACGTCAAAGAGTTTAAGCTTTTTGCCTGTTCCCTCCTCTGCGGGGCTTTCATAAGGAATCACCTTTATATTAAGCAAAAA